>JAYUUK010000369.1:0-10000 GCA_043754595.1 Roseiflexaceae bacterium
CGAGACGGCGAGGGTGCCACCCGGCTGGTCGAACTGCGGGTGCTGGGCGCGGTAGACGAAGCGATGGCCCACACCGTCGGTAACGCCATCGCCAAGAGCCCGCTGGTCAAGACTGCCATCCACGGCTTCGACCCGAACTGGGGCCGAATCCTTTGCGCCACCGGCTACTCAGGCGCGGCGATCGACCCCGAGACCATCACACTGACATTCGGCGCTGGTGAAGACTCAATCGTGCTGCTGGATCGTGGCGTCCCCACGCCCGCCGACCTCGCGGCCGCATCGGCGCTGCTCCGCCGCGACCCGGTCCACATCGCCGTCGACCTCGGCCTCGGCGCGGCGACGACGACCATGTGGTTCTGCGATTTCTCCAAGGAGTACGTCGAGATCAACGCTCACTACACGACATAATATGGAAAGCTTTGACCCATGCGCCGACCCGGTGGTGCAGTCGCTGCTCGCCGAGGCCCATGCCGATCAGGATGTGCTCGGGCTGATCCTGTGCGGCTCGCTCGGTGCCGGCGCGGCACATCCTGAGTCGGACTATGATGTCTGCTTCGTAGTGACCGATGCGGCCTTCGCGCGCTACACGGCCGAGGGGCGCGAGCCTGAGCGTGGGGCTGGCGCACAGACGGTGAGGAAGAAAGATCTGTGGCACATAGCGGCTGGCGGCTTCACTCCCGAGCGCCTGCCGGAGTGGGCGATCCCTGGCTATGGCGAGGGGCGCGTCCTACTCGACAAAACCGGTGAGGTGATGCGCCTCCACGCGGCGCTGCGGCACAAGCCGGAGACGGGCGCACGCGCCGAGATCGAGGGCGCGTACGACGCTTATCTGAACATACTGTACCGTTCGCTCAAAGCGTGGCGGCGCGGCAACGAGCTGGGCGCGCGCTTGCAGGCCGCCGAGCAGGCGCATCTGCTGCTCGCGCTGCTGTTTATCCTGGAGCGGCGCTGGCGGCCGTACCACGACCGGCTGTGGCTGCATCTCGAATCGCTCGCCGTGCAGGGCTGGCGGCCAGGCGAGCTGCGCGCTACACTGCTCGACTTGATCGCCACCGGACACCCGCCGCGCCAGCAGCAGATTGCGCGGCACGTGATATCGCTGCTCGACGAGCGCGGCTATGGTAACATCTACGAGGCGTGGAACGGCGAGATCGACGAGGTGCTGGGCTGGACGTTCGAATGACAGTGCCGGACTACCGCTCCCGTGTCACGTCGGCGCTTGCCGCCGCTCTGGCCGTGCTCTTGCGCGACGCTGCGGCGCTGCTGCTGTTCGCCATCGTCGCCACCGCCATGCTCTGGCCGGTGGCCGCCGCGCCGCGCGCGCTGGTGCTCGGCCCGCCGGGCGATAATATCCAGTACGTCTACATGACCGGCTGGGCGGCGCAGGCGCTGCTGCTCGGCCGCAGCCCGCTGACCGACCCGCGCCTCGGCTTCCCCGATAACCTCGCGCTCAGCGCCACCGACGCGCCGTTCCTCAGCATGGTGGTCGTCGCGCCGGTCACGCTGCTGCTCGGGCCGCTCGCCGGCTACAACGCGCTGATCTGGCTCAGCCACCTGCTCTCTGGCTACTTCGTCTACCTCTGGCTGCGCCGGCTCACCGGCAGTCGGGCGGCGGCGGCGGTCGGCGGGCTGGCATTCGCGCTGTCGCCGTTCCGCATGATCCACAGCGCCGCCCACCCGCAGATCACATCCACCGAGATGCTGCCGCTGTTCTTCTGGGCGCTCGACGCCGCCATCCACGCCGCGCCGCTCAGGCCGCGGCAGCTCTGGGCGCTCGGCGGCGCGATCTTCCTCGTCGGCTGTATGTCGCAGTACTACCTCGTCATCGCGCTCGTCACCGGCGCGGCCTACGCCGTCCTCTCGTCGCTGCCGCGCCCGCTGGATTACCGCGACAGAATCCTGCCGCTGGCGGGGGCCACGCTGCTCGGCGCGCTGCTGAGCGTGCTGCCCTACATCACCAACCTCGGCGGCGGCGGCTTCGAGCCGTACCATATCGCCAGGACCCGCATCTGGTCGGCCGCGCCGTACCAGTTCTTTCTGCCATCGCAGCTCCACCCGCTGTGGGGCGGACTGTCGCGGTCGCTGGACGCCGATGGTCGCTGGGGCGAGAAGACGCTCTACCTCGGCGCGGTGGCTGGCGCGCTGGCGATCGTCGCGCTGCTCTGGCGTGCTCAGCCGAACCATCGGCGCAGCCTGACCTGGCTCGGCACCGCCGTCGTCGCCGCCGTGCTGGCCCTCGGCACCGATCTGCAGCTCGGCGGCCAGCCGCTGCAGGTGAACGACCCATTCTGGCTGCCGGCCTACTACCTGGCCAAGCTGCCGCTCGTCAACATTATGCGGGTCTGGAGCCGCTTCGGCAGCGTCACTATCCTCTTCGTCTGTCTGCTGGCCGGGCTCGGCACGGCACGACTGATCGCGATCGTGGCGGCTCGAACCTCAGCCCGCCCCCGCTTGGTCTGGCTCGTGCCCATCGCCCTCGCCGCCCTGATCGCGCTCGACTTTGCCCCTGGCACGCCGGGGACGCTGGCGCTCGCGCCACGCCCGATCGACACCTGGCTCGCGGCCCAGCCCGGTGATTTCGCCGCCGGGTTTTTGCCGGCCGGCAACGATGTGGCCAACTACCGCGCGATGTTCGGCTCGCTGTTCCACGGCAAGCATCTGCCGGCCTTCAACCACCCCTACCACATCCCGCGCGCCTACCGCGACTACGCTAGCCTGACGCGCGATTTCCCCGACGCCAATGCCGTCTGGTACATGCGCCGCCAGGGGTATCGCTACGCAATCCTGGAGCGCCGCTACTACATCGGCAGCGACCACCCAGCCTGGAGCGAGGTCGAGGCGGCGCTCGCCAGTACCCCTGGCCTCAGGCTCGTGACCGAGGTCGATGGGTTCGTCGTCGTCGATCTGGACGCGCCACGGTGACGATTGACGATTGACGATTGACGATTGACGATTGACGATTGATGGGAGCGCCCATCGCCTGTCGTGCTGAGCGGCGTGCCGGGGATGTGTGCTGGACGCAGCCCGCCGCCGCGAAGCATCTGTGCTGGCACAGCGCTGCGAGTAGTGACCGGGTGATTTGTCCGGAGATGAGCGGCTTATCTGCCCGGTATCTGTGCCTATCTGTGGACAAACTGCCCGGAGATTCACATAGAGGTGGGACCATGAGCGAAGGCCTTGGGTTCAGCTACCGCGCCACCAAAGACGGTAAGGTCCTCATCGCGCGCGATGGGCGGCAGATCGTGATCCTGGCCGGCGCGGAGGCGGCGCGCTTCCTCGCCAAAACCGCGTCGCTCGATGACGCCGGCGTCCAGCAGGAGCTCGCCCGCGTCACCGGCAACTACCGCCGCGGCAACGAGCGCGCTGCGAGCGACGGGCCAAAACGCCGATGATCCAGATGGTTAATGGGCAATCGTCAATCCTCTTCTGGCTGCTGTTCGCGCTCTGGGCGCTCAGCGAGGTCAACAACGCGCGTCGCTCCGGCCGTGCAGCCGCCGGTCGCTCGCGCGCCGACAGAGGCTCGGCGCTGATGATCGTGGCCGCCGTGATGGCCGGGATGTCGCTCTGCTTCACCCTCGGCTGGCTCGGCGTCGCCCCCGTGCCGCCGTGGGCGAGCGCCGTCGGGCTGGCGCTGATGCTGGCCGGGCTCGGCGTGCGCGAGTGGGCGGTGCGCACGCTCGGGCGCCACTTCACAATGCAGGTCAGCACCGCCAGCGGGCAGGAGGTGGTGGAGCGCGGGCCGTACCGCTATGTGCGCCACCCATCCTACACCGGCTCGCTGCTCACCGTCGCCGGGGCCGGGCTAGCGCTTGGCAGTTGGCTGGGCGCGGCGCTGGCGCTCGGGCTCTGCCTGGTGGCCTATAGCTACCGCGCCGCCGTCGAGGAGCGGGCGCTGCTGGCGGCGCTGCCGGGATATGGCGAATACGTGCGTCGCACATGGCGCTTCTTTCCAGGGCTCTAGCCGGGCATGTATATATTGACGATTGACGATTGACGATTGGGACGCCTACTAGAGTCATGCCAGGAGAGTTGTAAAGGGAGGATCTCGGGGGCTGCGCCCCAAAACCCCGCGTTGCGCTCCGCGCGTTCATTCGTTCGTTGGTTTATTCATTCGTTCGTTCCCTCAGATTGTGGTATCGTGACAGGCAGCGATCATCGCGATGAGCAAGGAGCAGCAGCATGTGGGGTGGCCGTTTCACCGAGGGACTCGACGCGCGGATGGCGCGCTTCAATAGCTCGTTTCCCTTCGACCGCGCGATGTGGGCCGAGGATATCCGTGGATCGCGCGCCTGGGCCGGTCAGTTGCTCGCCGCCAAGGTGATCACCGAGGCCGAGCACGCCGCGCTCGACGCCGGGCTGGCGCAGGTCCACGATGAGTTCGCCGAAAATCGCTTCGCGGCGCTGCCGAGCGACGAGGATATCCACACCGCCGTCGAGCGCCGTCTGGCCGAGCTCGTGGGCGCGCCGGCGCTCAAGCTCCACACCGGCCGCTCCCGCAACGACCAGGTCGCCACCGATATCCGGCTCTGGACGCTCGGCGCCATCGCCCGGCTCGACGCGTGTCTCGCCGAGCTCCAGACCGCGCTGGTGACCCAGGCCGAGGCCGCCGGCACCGCTCTCATCCCCGGCTATACCCACATGCAGCGCGCCCAGCCGGTGCTACTGGCCCACTATCTGCTCTCCTACTTCTGGCCGCTCCAGCGCGACCGCGAGCGTCTCGCTGACTGTGCGCGCCGCGCCGCCGTGCTGCCGCTCGGCTCTGGCGCGATCGCTGGGACGCCGCTGCGCATCGACCGCGATGCGCTGGCGCAGACGCTCGGTATGCGCGAGCCATCGGCCAATAGCATGGACGCCACCGGCGATCGTGACTTTATCGCCGAGCTGCTGTTCTGCTGCGCGCTCGTCGGCGTCCACATCAGCCGCCTGGCCGAGGATATGGTGATCTACGCCACCAGCGAGTTTGGCTTCGTGCGCCTGGCGGACGCCTACTCCACCGGCTCGTCGCTGATGCCGCAGAAGAAGAATCCAGATAGCTTCGAGCTGCTGCGCGGCAAGTCCGGCCGTCTGATCGGCTCGCTCGTCACGCTGCTGACCGTGCTCAAGGGGCTGCCTTCGGCATACGATAAAGACTTGCAGGAAGATAAGGAGCCGCTGTTCGACGCTGTCGCCACCCTTGAGCTGGCGCTGCCGGTGGCCGCCGGCGCGATAGCGACCGCCACGTTCAACACCGACAGGATGCGCGCCGCGCTCGACGACGCCATGCTCGCCACCGATGTCGCCGACTATCTCGTCGACCGCGGCGTGCCGTTCCGCGAGGCGCACAAGATCGTCGGCATCCTGGTGCGCGAGGCCGAGGTGCGCGCCACGGTCATCTCGCAGCTGCCATACGATGTCTACCGCGCCGCCAGCGACGTGTTCGCCGAAGATGTGCTCGATGTGTTCGACGCCGATCGCTCAGCCGCCTCCCGCAGCGTGCCTGGTGCCACAGCCCCTGAGTCGGTCGCAGCACAGCTCGCCCGCGCCCGCACATTCATAGGTGGCTAGCTGCTAGCTGATATAGCAATCCTATCAGCGTAGGAAAGGGGGAGATCTCGGGGCTGCGCCCCCAAGCCCCCGCGCTGCGCTTCGCGCGTTGACAACGCACGTAGGATTGCTATAGCTGTGCTCCCTTCGTTCTGTAGTTCTGTAGTTCTCAGGCTCCCTCGTCCCCTCGTTGAAAGAAATCGAGCTTTCTATGACCACGCTTCGCCACTATCTCTCCGCCGCCGACCTGACCCGCCCCGAGGCCGAGGCGCTGCTGGCCCGCGCCGCATCGCTCAAGGCTGAGTGGCACGCCGGCGGCCATCCAGACGCGCCGATGCGCGGCAAGACGCTGGCGCTGGTCTTTGAGAAGCCGTCGCTGCGCACCCGCGTCGCTTTCGAGGCCGGCATGACCCAGCTCGGCGGCCACCCGTCATATCTCTCCGCCAACGATATCGACATGGGCGGTCGCGAGAGCGTGCCGGACGTGGCGCGCAACCTCAGCCGCTGGGTTCAGATTATTTCAGCCCGCGTCTTTCGCCACGCCACTGTGGCCGAGCTCGCCCGCTACGCCACCGTCCCGGTGATCAATGCCCTCTGTGACCGCGAGCACCCGTGCCAGGCGCTCGCCGATATGCTGACGCTGCGCGAGCGTTTCGGGTCGCTGCAGGGGCTGCGCCTGGCCTACGTCGGCGATGGCAATAACGTCTGCCACTCGCTGATGCTGCTCGGCGGCATCCTCGGCGTCAACGTCGGCGTCGCCTGTCCGCCAGACTACCGGCCAGACCCGGAGATCCTGGCGCAGGCAAAAGCCCTCGCCGCCGAGAGCGACGCCGAGATCAGGGTTTCGTCATCGCCCCACGAGATTGTGGCGGGTGCCAACGCCGTCTACACCGATGTCTGGGCCAGCATGGGCCAGGAGCATGAGACCGCCCGCCGCCGCCCGATTTTCCAGCCGTATCAGGTCAACGCCCAGCTCATCGCTGAGGCCGACGCTGGCGCGCTGGTGATGCACTGCCTGCCGGCGCATCGCGGCGAGGAGATCGCAGCCGATGTGATCGATGGTCCGCAGTCGGTGATCTTCGACCAGGCCGAGAACCGGCTCCACGTCCAAAAGGCGCTGGTGCTGACACTGCTGGGGGTGTAGCATATGACAGTGCGCCCACCCAAATCTGGCAAGAGCGACGTCCCACTCTCCACCAAGACCGGGCTGCTCACCATGCCCAGCCCGCTCGCCGCCGCGGTCGACCACCTGCCGGGGGATCCACACCGGGTTGCGGTCTGTCGCGCCGATGGGCAGTTCACGAAACATGTCAGCCCGCACGATATCGGCGAGATCATCGCCCAGAAGGATCAGTTCGTCTGGTACGATATCCAGGATCCAAACGAGCACGATTTCCAGCTGCTCGCTGAAGAGTTCAAGTTCCACCCGCTCGCGCTCGAAGACGCGGCGCGGCTTCACGAGCGCCCCAAGATCGATATGTACGATGGTTACTACTTCCTGGTGTTCTACGCCATCTCGTACAACCAGCGCTACGATCGCATCGAGCCGCAGGCGATCAGCCTGTTCATCGGCCGTAATTACATTGTCAGCGTCCACCAGGGGTCGATGCAGGTCATCCACGAGACGATCGAGCGCTGGCAGAAGAACGAGGAGGGCTTCCACCGCGACGCCGGCGCGCTGCTGTACGCCCTGCTCGATGCGATCGTGGACGACTACTTCCCGATCATCGATCGGATCGCCGATCGGTTGGATAGCCTTGAGGAGCAGATTTTTGAAAAATTTGACCCATCATCGCTCAAGCAGATTTTTGGTATCAAGCGCGATCTGCTCGGATTTCGCCGCGTCGCCGCCCCCGAGCGCGATGTCCTCAACGTGCTGATCCGCCGCGAGGTGCCGGTCTTCGACCATGCCAGCGTCCCCTACTTTCAAGATATCTACGACCATATCATCCGCGTCACCGATGCCATCGATAACTATCGCGATCTGCTCTCCAGCGCGCTCGACGCCTATCTCTCCATGCAGTCGAATCAGCTGAACAATCTGGTTAAAGTGCTGACGCTCACCTCGATCGTCCTGATGGCCTGCGCCTTGGTGTCGGGGATCTACGGCATGAACTTCGACTATATGCCGGAGCTTCACTGGCGTCTCGGCTACCCATTCGCGCTGCTGCTGATGGTGATCATCAGCGGTTCGCTGATCTGGTATTTCAAAAAGCGCGGCTGGCTCTAGCGCGGCGTTGTGCGGCAGAGGGTAGCGACTATCTGTGAGTCATCATCTGCGCTATCTGTGGATCATGTGCGGGTAGCGGCTCTGTAGACTCACGTCGCATACAGCGCGCCGTTTTCGACGCGGATCTGCCTGGCACGTTTGAGGAACGCCGCGTCGAAGTCCTCCAGCCCGGTGGCGGTCACCAGCGTCTGCTGCTGCGGCACATCGATGGCGGCCAGCAGAAACACGCGCCGCTCAATATCCAGCTCGGAGAGCACATCGTCGAGCAAGATCACCGGCGGGTCGCCCGATCGCGTCCGCATCAGCTCGGCCTCGGCCAGCTTGAGCGCCAGCGTCGCGCTGCGCTGCTGCCCGCGCGAGCCGTAGACCCCAACGCTCACGCCGCCCACATCGACGATCACATCGTCGCGGTGCGGCCCGATCAGCGTCTGTCCCCGCCCGAGCTCGTCGTCGCGGATGCGCGCCAGATGCTGCAAAAACGCCTGCTCGATCGCTCGGTCGTCGGCGTGGTCGCTGAACCCGGCCACCGTGCTCTGGTAGCGGACCCGCAGCGCGGTCTCGGTGCCGGTGACCCGCCGGTAGATCGCCTCAGCCAGCCGGTTCAGCTCGTCCACCGCTCGAATCCGCTCGTGCAGCAGGTAGCCGCCGGCTATCGCCAGCTCGCGGTCCCAGAACGCCAGCTCGTCCTCGGCGCTGCGCGATGGGCGCCGCCCGTCGCGCCATCCCCGCAGCAGGCTGTTGCGCTGCTGCGCTACCTTCTGATAGTGGGAGAGCACCCGCACATACCGCCCGTCGAGCTGCGAGAGCGTCACATCGAGGTAGCGCCGCCGCTCAGAAGGCGCGCCGGTCACCAGAGCGATATCGGCAGGCGTGAACAGCACCACCCGCAGATTGCCCACCAGGTCGAGCGAGCGCACCGCCCGCCGATCGACCCTCACTGTCTTGACCGTCGGGCCGCTGCCGTCAGTATCCTCGTCGGAGCGCCGCTGCACCACCACTTCGAGCCGCACCGTACCATCGCTGCGTCGCACATCGCAGACCAGCCGTGCGAACGGCGGTACGCCGATATCGCCGCTCGCCGCAAACCGCACGATCTCGCGGTCGGTGCCGGCTTTGGGCGAGCGCGTGGTCGCGAGAAAGAACAGCGCCTCGAGGATCGTGGTCTTGCCCGCCGCGTTCGGTCCGTAGAACAGCGTCGTGCCGGGGTCGAGCGTCAGATCGGCCCGCTCATAGTTACGGAAGTCGCGTATGCTAAGATGGGAGACGTGCATGCTATCCTATCGGTGTCTGTGCGAGTTTGCGCACGATCAGCCATCGATCGTCAGGCGTTTGAGCGCGCCGATATCGCCGCAGCCGCTGCAAAACATCGCGATGCGCAGCTCGGCGATCAGCTCGGCGAGCCACGCTGTCGCCGCTGCTGCGCCATCATCGGCCGCCGCCGCCACCAGCGCCGGCTTGGCGCTCGCCGCCAGATCCGCGCCAAGCGCCAGCGCCTTGGCCACATCCAACCCATCGCGGACGCCCCCAGACCCGATCAGCGGCACCGCTGGCAAGGCCGCGCGAACCTGACGGATGGACTCGGTCGTCGCGATGCCCCAGCCAGCGAACGCCCCGGCCACCCGCGCACCGCTCGCGCCGGTGTGACGAAAGCGCTCGACCTCGCTCCAGCTCGTGCCGCCCGCCCCAGCCACGTCGATCCCCCACACGCCGGCGTCCACCAGCCGCCGCGCCGTCGCCGCACCTATCCCGTTGCCGACCTCTTTGACGATCACTGGCACGTCCAGCGCGCGGCAGACCCGCTCGATGCCGCGTAGCAGCCCCTTGAAGTTGGTGTTGCCCTCTGGCTGCACCGCCTCTTGCAGCGCATTGAGGTGCAGAATGAGCCCGTCCGCCTCGATCATCTCGACCGCGCGTCTGCACTCGTCTACCCCGTACCCGTAGTTGAGCTGTACGGCACCGAGGTTCGCTAGCAGCACGATCTCCGGGGCGATCTGTCGCACTCGGTAGGTATAGGCCAGCTCAGGGCGCGCTATCGCCGCCCGCTGCGAGCCGACGCCCATCCCGATGCCGAGCGCGGCACATGCCTCGGCCAGTGCCAGGTTGATCCGTGTCACATCTGGCGCGCCGCCAGTCATCGAGCTGACCAGCACTGGCGCGCGCATCGCCCGGCCAAGAAATGTCGTCGAACAGTCGACCTCGGCGAGATCGAGCTCTGGCAACGCCTCGTGCGGCAGACGGTAGGTGCCG
>JAYUUK010000370.1:0-9997 GCA_043754595.1 Roseiflexaceae bacterium
AGCTGAAACATCGATCCCCCTCGTCGCTCGCCGCTCCGCCACGACCAGCCACGCCAGCGCGCCGATCCCCACCGCGCCGATCACCAGCGCGTACAGCCACCCTGAGTTTGGCCCCACTCGCAGCGGCGACCCGCCAGGCAGCGTGGCAGCGGCGCGCACCGCTAGATACCCCGCCAGCAGCACCAGCGGTGCCAGCGCCCGCTCGAACGCCAGCCTGCTGCCGAGCAGCGCCAGCGCGCCAACTGTCAGCAGCCAAAACGCCGCCGACTGCGTCTGCGCGCCGAGCAGCACCGATTGCCCGAGCCGCGGCAGATCGAAGGTGTGCGGCCCGTCGGCCCACAGCATCGCCGCGCCGGTCAGCAGCAGACCGAATCCCGCCGCCGCCGCCAGCGTCCCGATATCCAGCGCCGCCGCGTAGGGATGCAGCGAGCTGCGTCCGGTGCCCACGTCGTCTGCCATATCGGCATCGATCGTCGCCACATCGTCGGCCGTGCTCGGCGCATCGGGACGCAGCTCGCTGCGGTCAGCGACCAGATAGTCGGCATCGTCGTCGGCCATGATCGGCGCGCGCTCGTCGGATGCGTTTGGCGCGACGCCAGCCCCCGCCACACCTGCCGCGATCGCCGCGCAGCAGAACCCGGCCGCCAGCGCCAGATCTTGCGCCACCAGCGCCCCAGCCACCCCGCCGGCCAGCAGCAGCAGCCGGGCACCGTCAGCAGCCGTCAGGTCGCGCGCCAGCAGCGCGCTCGCCAGCATCAGGCCGCCGAGCACCAGCGCCAGCACCAGCGCCAGCGCGTCGGCCCCGAGCGTGTAGCCTAGCCCGAGCGACGTCACCCACGGCCGGCTCTCGACGAACTGCACTCGCGGGCCGCCGATGCCGTAGGCCAGCAGCAGCAGCGCCGCCAGCGCCGTCAGCGCCACCCCCCCGGCCAGAGCCAGCTGCCGCGGTCGCCTAGGAGCGCTTGGCAGCAGCAGCAGCGCCGCCCCCGCTAGCGTCGGCAGCATCCAGAGCGCGGTCAGCCACGGAAATCCTGGAAGCGTCACATATCCTCCCCTGTCGCGCGCAGCCGCCACCAGGCCACCCCATGCGCCGCCCCGATCAGCAGCGCCGCCACCGCGAAGCTCTGCCCCGCCACCAGCTGCGGCTCGGCGTAGCGCCAGAACGTCGCCAGCGTCAGCGCCACCGCGCCAAACAGCAGCGCGACCCCCACCAGCTTGCCGCGCAGCGCGCCAAACACCCCCAGCCCGAACAGCGCAGCCCCCAGCAGCAGCGGCCACGCCAGCGGCACCACCTGTGTTATATCGCTCATCGCTCCACCTATTTGGAAAAACGGGCGTCGTCGTCGCCCGGCTCGTCTACCTCGCGCCCCGTTTCCGCCGTGGTGTCCGCCCCGCCCCTCGATGGCTCGCTGGCCGCGATCGGCTCGCCCGCCGCGATCGGCTCGTCAGCGGCCAGCACCGTAGCCAGCTTCGCCGTGCCGCTGAGCAGCATCGCCACCCCCAGCACCAGCGTCAGCAGCAGCCCTGATGCCAGGACATACTCACGCGTCAGCGAGCTCGCCACCTCGACGATGCCGGAGACTGCGCGCGGGGCATCGCTCGCCACCCCGGCCGCCAGCGACCAGCGGTAGATCGCAAACGCTAGCACCAGCGCCAGCGCGCCAGCCAGCGCTGCCGGCAGCAGCGGGCCACGCTCGGACAGCGCGCTATCGTCACGCTCGTCGAGGTCGTCGCTATCGTCGGCGGCGTTGGCTGCCCCACGACGCTCCGCCCGCAGCAGCAGCCAGCCATACACCCCGCCGCCGCCCACCAGCAGCAGTCCAGCCAGCGTCGCGCCAAGCAGCGTCGCCAGCAGCCCGGCGATCACCAGCGCGCCGGTCGGCGTGAGACGCGCGAATCGACCATCAGCCACCGCATCGGCCGCCGTCAGCAGCAGCAGCGCCGTGAGTCCAACAAACAGAGCGATCGTCATAGTGTATTTCTCTACGGGGTCTTGGCGGTTCGGAGCCCGCCAGCGGGGTATGGCCGGTGGGGCGCTCAGCGCGTCAGGCGCAGCTCCACCCGCCCGAAGCGGATGACATCGCCCTCTTCGATGACCGTCTCCTTGCGCACCTCAACGTCATTGACGAAGGTGCCGTTGGTGCTCTGGAGATCCTGCAGCACCCAGCCATCGCCCCGGCGCTCGATCCTGGCGTGCTGCTGCGAGAGAAATGAGTCGTTGAGCGCGATCTCGCACTGCTCCAGGCTCCGCCCGATCAGCGTCGATGGGCCGAGCGGGAAGACCTTGCCCACCGCCAGGCCGCTCTTCCCGCTGCGCAGCACAATCAGCGAGCCGAAGGCGCTCGGCTGCGCTCCTCCAGAGCCCTGGACCTGCGCGCTGCCGAGATCGCGGATGACCGCCCGCAGCACTTGCCAGAGGAAGAAGTAGAGCAGCAGCACCACCGCCACCCGCAGCAGCAGTAGCAGCACATCGAGCGAGATGTTGGCGATATTTCCCATGAGCACCTATCCGTTGGCGGTGGCTACGAGCCCTCGCGGTATGTCAGCTCCAGCCCGCCGAGCGAGATTACATCGCCATCGCGCAGCGCCCGCTCGGCCACCTGCTCGCCATTGACAAATGTCCCGTTGGTCGAGCTGGCGTCGTGGACCCAGAACCGCTTTGCGCGGTAGCGCAGCTGCGCGTGGTGGCGCGAGACCCGTGTATCTTCGAGGATGATATCGTTGCTCAGCCCGCGCCCGATCGTCAGGATCGTCTGGTCGCACGGGATGCTATGGGCTCCCGTCGGCCCGGCTAGCAGCAGCCGCGCCCGCGCCTGCTGCTTGGCGGCGCTGGCGGTCTGGATGACCTGCGTGTGGCTCCCTCCGTCGCTCTGCGTGGTCTCGGCCGTCACCTGGATGCTGCGTCGCGGCACCGAGACATCGGCCTCCAGCGTCACCTTTGGGTGCTCGACCATGCCGAACGATCGCTCCTGCGCCAGCTCGGCCAGGTACGTCGCCATCTCGTGCTCGACCTCTTGCTTGATGCCGCTGAACGCCGTCAGATCTTGCGGGTGCAGATAGGCGTGATAGATGTTTGGTACCAGCACCCGGCGCGGCCCCACCGTCTGGTTGGCCTCCATGGCGCGCTCCAGCCGCTTGGCGATCTCCGCCGGCTGGACTGGGCTGCGGAACAGCCGCGCCATCGATCCCTCGACGATATTTTCCATGAACCCTTCGAACCGGGAAATCGCTGACATGCCATCGCTCCATCGCTGAACCTATCGCTATTGTACCATGCCCGCTTTGGGCACAACGCGGGGGCGGGATGCTGATGCACCCGCCCCCATTGAGTCTTCCGATGAGAGTGAAGAGGGGTGAATCTGGGGGCTGCGCCCCAGGCCCCACTCTTTGGTCCGCGCCAAGGCGGGCAACGCGTCAGAAAACTGAGCTTCATGCGTACGAGGGCTGCGCCCCCAGGCCCCCCGCTCTTTGGTCCGCGCCAAACGTATAGTCGGCAGCGTAGCCTACACTTGTTACTGCGCAGCAGCAAAAAACCTGCTTCCTCGGCGCGCAGCGCGTCAGGAAAACTAATTATCCAGCAGCCCGCCGATCATGCTGCCGAGGTCGGTGCTGCCCGACGACCCAGACGAGCTCGGCATGTACGGCATGATGGCCTTGGCCAGGTTCATCATCGGCATCGTCTGCAGCCAGACCCGCCCCGGGCCGGTCAGCGTGGTCAGGAATAGCCCCTCGCCGCCGAGCAGGATGTTGCGGAACCCTTTGATCATCTCCACATCAAAGTTGACCGTCGGCTCGTACATCGCTACGTGCCCCGAGTCCACCTTCAGCACCTGCCCGGCACCGAGGGTGTACTCCATAATCTCGCCGTCGAAGCAGACGAAGGCCACACCAGGGCCGGTGATCTTCTGCATAATAAAGCCCTCGCCGCCGAACAGCCCGGCGCCGAGCTTGCGCCGGAAGTGGACCGCCATGTTCACCGTCTTCTCGGCGCACAGAAACGACTCGCGCTGCACGATCATGTCCTGGCCTGGGCTGAGCGCCACCGGAACGATCTTGCCAGGAAAGTCTGAGGCGAAGGCCACGATCCCCTTGCCGCCCTGGCTGGTGAACTCGTTGAGAAACAGCGACTCGCCGGTCAGCGCGCGCTGAAACATCCCGCCGAGCCCGCCACCGCGCCGGTTGGTGCTCATCTGGATGTTCCCGCTCATCCACGACATCCCACCGGCCTCTGAGTACACCGTCTCGCCTGGGTCGAGTTCGAGGATGGCGGCCTGGAGCGTGGTCCCGATGATCTGATACTCCATTCCGGTCTGACCCTTGCCGCGCGTGGCCACCGTCGGCTCTGGGAGATCGAGGCGCTGTCCCGGCTGATTTCCGTATGAGTATGGCTCAGACATGCAGTCTCTCCTTTGTGTAGGGCTGACACCACTAGGTACGTAGCGTCACCTTCGTTCGTTGCATGCAAATGACCAGAGCTGAGAGATGGGCGATCTGGGGATCGTCGGTCTTTCGTCTCTGGTCATCTGCTGCTCGCCGCCGCGACCGCGCCGCTCAGTTAGTTTGGCTTGTTGAGCGTCGCCAGGAAGTCAACGTTGGTCTTGGTCTTGGCCATGCGAGTCAGCACCAGCTCGGTACCCTCGTTATCGCCGAGCATACTGACCATCCGCCGCAGCGTCCAGACCTGCCGCAGCGCATCGGCGCTGAGCAGCAGTTCCTCGCGCCGGGTGCCGGATCGGGTGATGTCGATGGCTGGGAAGATCCGCTTCTCCGCCATCTTACGATCCAGGTGAAGCTCCATGTTGCCGGTGCCCTTGAACTCCTCGTAGATCACATCGTCCATGCGGCTGCCGGTGTCCACCAGGCAGGTCGCGATGATCGTGAGCGAGCCGCCGTTCTCGATGTTGCGCGCCGCGCCGAAGAACCGTTTGGGCGGGTAAAGCGCCACTGGATCGATGCCGCCGGAGAGCGTTCGCCCGCTCGGTGGCATGTCCAGGTTGTAGGCGCGCGCCAGCCTGGTGATTGAGTCCATCAACACCACCACGTGCTGCCCGCCCTCGACGAGCCGCTTGGCGCGCTCCAGCGTCATCTCGGCAACCTTGGTATGGTCCTCGACTGGCTCGTCGAACGTCGATGAGATCACATCGCCGCGCACCGATCGCCGCATGTCGGTGACTTCTTCGGGTCGCTCGCCGATCAGCAGCACCATGAGGTACATCTCTGGGTTATTCTGCGAGATGCCGTTGGCGATCGCCTTGAGCAGCAGCGTCTTGCCGGCCTTTGGCGGGCTGACGATCAGACCGCGCTGCCCGCGCCCGATCGGCGCGACCAGATCGACGACGCGGGTCGGCAGGATGTTTGACTCGGTCTCCAGCATGAGCTGGTCGTTTGGGAAGATCGGCGTCAGCTGGTCGAACGACGGCCGCTTGCGCGCGGTCTCGGGGTCCACACCATTGATCAGCTCGACCCGCAGCAGGGAGAAGTATTTCTCGGTCTCCTTTGGCGGCCGCACCTGACCCCAGATTCGGTCGCCCGTGCGCAGCCCGAAGCGTCGGATTTGAGACTGCGAGACGTACACATCGTCTGGGCCAGGCAGCATCCGCTCGCCGCGCAGAAATCCAAATCCATCGGAGACGATATCGAGAATCCCATCGCTCAGCGTATTGCCGAGCTCTTCAGTCTGCGCCTGCAGGATTTTAAAGATTAAATCTTGTTTTTTAAGCTGGCTGACTCCCACCATCGAGCCAAGTTTGGCCATCTCTTTGAGATCGTTGAGCGTCATCGCTTCGAGCTCGGCGATGTTGATGATCGGCTTGGTCTCAGCCGCCTGACGCGCCTCCCGGCTTTCCCGGCTTTCCCGCGTATCTCGGGTGTCGCGCGTATCTCGGGTGTCGCGCTCCAGGCCCTCGCGCTCGCTGCCATAGCGGCCAGGCCGGCTCTGGCGCGGCTCGCGTTCGCCGTTTTCGCCGCCGTAGCGGCTCTGGCGCGGCTCACGGTCGCCGTTCTCGCGCGGCTCGCGGTCGCCGTTTTCGCCGCCGTAACGCCCGGTTCGTCCATCTCCGCCGGCTCGCGCTGGCCGCTGCTCGCGCGCCTGCTCCGGGGCGCGGGCGGCAGGCGTTTCGATCGGCTTGACCTCAGGTACGCCCACCGCAACTGCTGTCGGCTCGGCGTACTCCACCGCCGCCTCGCTGGGGGCGACAGCCTGTTTCGTTCGCATTCGTGGCACAAAAACTCCTTACTACCGGCACGTGCCGGCAGCATACAATCACCAACTATGTACTATATTCTGCGCGCATCAAGAAGAGAGAGCAGAAATAGATTGCGAGAATCGCTGAAGTGCCTCACAAGCAGAACCTAAGTGAAAGATTGAATGTGTGGGTGTCTGTTCATCGTGTGGCGATCTTTGGGAACACGCATGTGAACCCGGATCGGATAGGGGAACGATACAACTGTGAGCGTCCAGAAGGGGTTACTGTCGATCCAGAGACGAGTGGTGGAATCGTCTCACCGAGCTGTTGGTAGTATAGCACAGATGTCAAGACCTGTACCGACAATTGTGTTAGCGATGTGTTAACGTCGATCGGTCGATCGGCGGTTGACGGTTCGCTTTGTGATGCCGTACAATGCCGAGGCAGCATTGTAAAGGGATTTGGCATGAAAAAGCTCACATCGGCGGAGATCCGCAGCCGCTATATCGATTTTTTTGCCAGGCGCGGCCATACGGTGGTGCCGAGCTCGCCGGTGGCAATCTACGATGATCCGACGGTCCTGTTTGCGAACTCGGGGATGGTGCCGTTTAAGGATGTGTTCCTCGGGCTCCAGCAGCGCCCGTACACTCGCGCCACCAGCGTCCAGAAATGCCTACGGGTTTCTGGTAAACATAACGACCTTGAAGAGGTCGGCCCGTCGCCGCGCCACCATACCTTCTTCGAGATGCTCGGCAACTTCTCGTTTGGCGATTACTTCAAGCGCGAGGCCATCCCGATGGCCTGGGATCTGTTGGTCAACGAGTTCGAGCTTCCGATCGAGCGGCTGTACTTCACCGTCTTCGGCGGCGATGACCAGGTACCAGCCGATACCGAGGCCGAGCAGTTCTGGCTCGCCGCCGGCGCCGCCCCCGAACGTATCCTGCGCTTTGGCCGCAGCGATAACTTCTGGGTGATGGGCGAGACCGGCCCGTGCGGCCCCTCCTCCGAGATCACGATGTATATCGGCGAGGATCTCAGCAACATCGGGCCGCAGGGCGTCAATAGCGATGACCCAGACTACGTCGAAATCTGGAACAATGTGTTCATGCAGTTCGAGCGCGCCACGATGGAGCCGCTGCCTCGCCCGTCGATCGACACCGGCATGGGCCTCGAACGCATGGCGATGGTGATGCAGGGCGTCCACGCTACCTACGACACCGACATCTTCGTCGCGCTGATCGATACGATCCTCGGGCTGCGCGGTGCCGATCGCACCGACTACGAGGCCAATCGCTCAGCCTATCGCGCCGTCGCCGATCATAGTCGCGCTGTCGCATTTCTCATCGCCGAGGGCGTGCTGCCCGGCCCCACCGGCCGCTCGTACGTCCTGCGTCGGCTGCTGCGCCGCGCGGTCTATATGGGCCGCAGCTTCGGCTTCGAGCGCCCATTTCTGGCCCAGGTGGTCGATGAGGTGGTCGCGCAGATGGGCCAGGTTTACCCCGAGCTCGTCGCTCGCCGCAGCTTCATCCTCGAGTCGGTCGATGCCGAAGAGCAGCAGTTCCTGCGCACGCTCTCCGGCGGTCTCGGTCGGCTCGGCGCGTCGCTCGATCTGCTGACCAAGACCGGCGAGACGGTGGTCCCGGGCGTCGAGGCGTTCACACTCAAAGATACCTATGGCTTCCCGCTCGATCTGACGCAGAAGATCGCCGCCGGTCGCGGCCTGATGGTGGACGAGGCTGGCTACGATGCAGCGATGCGCGAGCAGAAGGGCCGCTCGAAGGCCGCCAGCCAGTTCAGACGCGGCACAGACGCCGAGGTCTGGGCCGAGCTCAGCCTGCCGCAGACCCGCTTCGTCGGTTACGATGCGCTGCAGACACACGGCGCGGTGCTAGCGCTCGTTAGCAAGAACGATGCGCTCGCCTCAGCCAGCGCCGGACAGGCGGTGCAGATCGCGCTGGATACCACGACGTTCTATGCCGAGAGCGGCGGGCAGGTCGGCGACGCCGGCGAGCTCGTCGGGCCGCACGGCCGCGTGGCGATCAGCGATACGCAGCGGCCGGTGCCAGGCATCACGGTGCATATCGGCACGGTGGCCGAGGGCACGGTGTCGCTCGGCGAGACGCTTCAGGCCAGCGTCGACCGGGCGCGGCGCGCCCACATCGCGCGCAACCATACCGCCACCCACCTGCTCCATCGGGCGCTGCGCGATACGCTCGGCGAGCACGCCGCGCAGGCCGGGTCGCTAGTCGCGCCCGACCGGCTGCGCTTCGACTTCACGCACAACCGGCAGGTGACGCCCGATCAGCTGCGCGCTATCGAGGCGCAGATCAATGCCTGGGTGCGGGCCGACGGCCAGGTGAGCTGGGACGAGATGCCGTACCAGCGGGCGCTCGACACCGGCGCGATGGCGCTGTTTGGCGAAAAGTACGGCGATACTGTGCGGGTGGTCGACATCCGGCGCGGCGATGAGCCATCCGTAGCATCGCGCGATTCGCAGGAGCTCTGCGGCGGCACCCACGTCCGCCGTACCGGCGAGATCGGGCTGATCAGAGTCGTCGCCGAGAGCTCGGTGGCCGGCGGGGTGCGGCGGATCGAGGTCGTCACCGGCGGCGGCGCCGAGCAGGCGATCGTCGAGCAGACCAGGCTGATCCACGACCTCGCCGGTCGGCTCGGCGCGACGCCGGCGCAGCTGATCGAGCGGCTCGACGCCACAATCGCCGAGCTCAAGCAGACCAGAGGCGAGCTTGAGACGCTCAAAGCCCAGGCGGCGCGCGCCGGCCTTGAAACGTTGCTGACCCATACGCGCCAGGTCGATGGCGTCGCGCTGCTGGCCGCCAATGTGGCCGCAGACGATGCGGCGGCGCTGCGCGCGATGGGTGACTGGCTGCGCGACAAGCTCGGCAGCGCGGCGATCGTGCTGGCGGCGGCGGCCGGCGAGAAAGTCCAGTTGCTGGCGGTGGTCACGCCGGATCTGGTCAAGCGCGGCTATCACGCCGGCAACCTGGTCAAGACCCTCGCCCCGCTCGTCGGCGGGACGGGCGGTGGGCGCGCCGACATGGCGCAGGCCGGCGGCCGCGATCTGACGCGGATCGACGATCTGCTAGCGGCGGTGCCTGAGGCGCTGGCGGCGCAGCGGCCGGCATGAGCAGAAAGCGATCAGTGGCATGACCGAACGCCAGCGGGTGCGACCAAAACCGGCCCCGTCAAAATTAGAGCCGTCGCTCGACGCCATGCTCGAAGGTGAGGTCGTCCCGGTCGTGGTGCCGGTGCTCGCCAGCGACCAGCTCGACCAGGTGGCGGAGCGGATCCGCGATGCCGGGTCGGTGCGCGTCCAGTTGCTCATCCCGTCGGGCGATGGCCCGTTCCAGGCGCGGGCCGCTTTTCGCGTGCTCAAGATCATGCTCGGCAGCCACCGCGCCAGCATCGAAGTTATCAGCGATGACCCTGGCGTCGTGGCGGCCGCCGAGCAGGAGAAGCTGACCGTCATCCGCATCGGCGATGCCGACGACCGGCCAGCGCCGCGCACCGCGCAGCGGCGCGACACGCCGGCGATCAACGCCGACGACGAGGCGTTTTTGCGCGAGCTCGACAGCGGCGCGCGGCGGATCCCAAGCACCGCCAGCGCGGTGGCGGCGCTCGACGATCTCTCCGACAGCCTGCGTGACCGCGGTGGGGCGCGGCGAGATCAGCGCGATACCACGGGCCGCCGCGGCGCGAATCGGCGTGGCGGTGCGCGCGGCGGGCAAGATCGGCGTGGCGCGGCACCGCTGCGCCGCGATGATGACGATGGCTACGACGCACCCCAGGGTGGG
>JAYUUK010000371.1:0-9907 GCA_043754595.1 Roseiflexaceae bacterium
TGTAGCAGCAGCGCTCGGTCGGTCGCGCTGAACAGGCCGCTGGTCTTGGCGGAGACAGCGATGGTGCCGATGACGCCGCCATCGCTGTCGGTGAGCGACGTGGCGAGAGCATCGCCCTGCGGCTGCCAGTCATCGAAGCGATGATCCCCGGCGAGTTGTACCGTCACCTGTTCGGCGTCGAGCAGCGTCCGCGCCTCCTCGGCGATCAGCTGCAGCATGGCGTCGTAGGTTGACGCGGCGTTGATCGCCAGCGATGCGGTGGTGAGCTGCTGGAGGCGTCTAGCGTGGTCACGCTGCTCGGACTCAAGCTGGAGCCTGACCACCGCGAGCCAGACCCGCTCGGCGCTGGTCGCGATCAGCGCGATCTCTCGCGGCAGCCAGCGGCGCGGTGTCTCGGAAATCAGCACAAAACTCGCGGTCCAGCGGCCCCCACGCATGCATGGGACGGTAAGATAGGCGCGCGCACCAAACTGCTCCTCGATCCGGCGTTGGCTCGCTCCAGCATCGCTGACATCCTCTACTACCAGCAGCTTGCCGAGACGCAGCTGCTGGAGCATTTCCGGTTCGATATCGGAAATACGATAGCTGCCAGCCAGCGATGGAGGCGCGTCCGAGTAGTCGCGCAGAATGCTCCAGCGATCGTGCGCCTCGTCCACCTCAGCGAAGTAGCAGCGGGTCACGCGCAGGTGCTCGCCGACGGTGCGCGCCGCGTCCGCCATGAGCGTATCGGCGTCGTCGGCCAGGCGGATGCTGTCGGCGAGGGCGGCGAGGAAGCGGGAGTCGATCTCGCGCTCGTGGATCGCCTCTTCGGCGCGTTTACGCTCGGTGATGTCGGTATCGGTGCCGATCCACTCGCGCACGGTACCGTCGCTCTCAAGCACCGGCGCGGCCCGCACTTGCCAGTGGCGATAGCCGCCGTCGCCGCTGCGGACGCGCTGCTCGAACCGCACAAGCCCCGGCCTCGTCACCGAGTGGTGCCAGAGCTGTGAGCCGCGCTCGCGGTCTTCTGGGTGGACCAGGTCGAGCACCTCTTGGGGTAGCTCGGCGGGCGCGAGGCCGCTCATGGCGCTCCAGCGCGCGTGTGAATCGCTCAGGCGACCGTCCGGGCTGGCCTGCCACACCACCTGGGCCGTCGCCTCGACGAGCGTGCGGTAGCGCTCCTCGGACTGCTGGACGCCGGTCAGGAGCCCGGCGCGGTCGAGGGCGCTGGCAAGGCGCTCGGCGATCAGGGTCATGAGGTCGCGGTCGGTGGCATCTGGCGCGAAGCGCGGCGGGTAGGCGAAGGCGATGATGCCGAGCGCCGCCCGCGCACTGCTGTGCAGCGGGATGATCACGCTGACCGCGAACGTCTCTGGCTGCTGGAGCGCGGCGAGGTGCGGGTAGCGTCGTGCCAGCTCGGCGTGGGTGTCCAGCCACATTGGCCGCCCGGAGCGCAGCGCATCGGCCGCCGGGGTCGGGCGGTCGTCGGCCGGCTCGCCGAGCAGCCAGCCGCCAGCGGGCGCGACGCCGTAGGTCGCCGCGCGCCCAATGCGGCCGTCGTTGCTCTGCGGCGCGAGCTCGCCGGAAGCCGGGCCAGGGACATCGAAGATCTCCTCGACCACGCGCAGCAGCGCATCGGCCCCGACGGCGGCATTGAGCCGATCGGTGAGGGCGAGCAGGCGGCCGAGGCGCTGCGCTGCCCGCTCCTGATCCAGCCGGCGGCGCTGCTCGGCGGCGTAAAGGTAGCTGCGGTCGAGCGCCTGCGCGCACAGATTGGCTAGGGTCTCAGCGAAGTGCCGGGTCTCGGCGCTGAAGCTGGATGGGTGGGGGTAAGTCAGGCCGACGGCGCCGATAACTGTGCTGTGGACCAGCAGCGGCAGAGCGATCCAGGACTGGGCCGTTATGAGCTCTGGCTGGCGGCCGAAGCGCGCCACGAATGCCGCGTGCGACTCGACCCATACCCCCTCGCCGATGCGCGCGGCGAGCGGCAGCGGCGCGTTGATGGCCGTCGGGAATCGCTGCCAGCGGCTGGTCAACGCCTCGTCATAGCCAACCGAGCCGATCACGGTCAGTTCGTCGTCGTCGAGCCGCGCCACGGCCCCGGCATCTGCGCCGAGGGACGACAGCCCGGCGGCGAGCACCGCCCGAACGACATCCTCTGGGGTCAGCGCGCTGGCGAGCTGGGCGGTCAGGGCCAGCAGTTGCTCGGCGCGCTCCCGAGCGTGCCGCTCGGCCTCGAACATGCGCGCCCGCTCATAGGCAGCGGCAGCTCGATCCACCAGGGCGAGTGCAAACGCTCGCTCGGCCGCGTCCCACGCGTGTGGCTCGGTGAAACTGACGGTGAGCACGGCGAAGACCTCGTCGCTGCGGCGCAGCGGGAAGTGAGCGTTGGCCTGTCGCGCGTCCTGCGCCGCCACTTCGGCCAGTAGCGGGTAGCGCTTGGCCAGTTCCTGCCGATCGGCGACGAACTGCGCTGTGCCGCTGCGGGCAGCATCCACCGCGGGGTGCGCCGCGCTGAGCGGCAGCACGGTGAACGCCAGCACAGTCTCTGGGCTGATGTGCGCGCCCGGCTCGTGCCCATCGACGATCAGCGCCGCGCCTTCGACGCGCCGCAGCGCCGCAGCGTCCGCGCCGATGGCTTCGGTCAGCTCGCCGAGCAGCACGTGCCGCACCTGGCCGAGATCCCGCGCCGCAGCGAGGCTGGCGCTCACCTCTTGCAGACGCAGCAGCCGGAGCTCGGCCACCTTGCGATCGGTGATGTCGATCGTCTGGCCAATGAGACGGCGCGGCGCGCCGCGCTCGTCGCTGATGAGCAGTGATCGCTCGGCGAGCCAGCGGTAGCGCCCGTCGTTGTGTCTGACGCGATACTCCACGCGGAACGTCGTGGCTGGCGCGTCGCTCAGCCGCGCGATCGCCTCAGCTTTGGTGGCAAACGTCAAATTATCTGGGTGAACTAGCGCCGCCCAGGCCTCCCAGGTCGGCGCGAGATCGGCGGGGGCGTAGCCGAGTACGCGCTCGAAGTTGGCGCTGCGGGTGAGCGTGTCGGCCGCAATGTTCCACTCATAGCTGAAGCCGTTGGCGGCCTCCTCCGCGATACGGAACCGCTCGTTTGCCAGGCTTAGCTGCTCCTGCCCCTGGCGCTGCGCGGTGATGTCGATCGTGACACCGTAGATGTGGCTGACCGCGCCATCGGCTTCGGCGAAGGCCATGGCGCGCTCTTCGAGCCACACCGTCTGGCCGGTGTCCGCCCGCGCGATGCGGAACTCGGAGACGTACTCGCCGCCGCCCTCGATCAGCGCGCGCAGCTTGGCGAGATGGGCATCGCGGTCATCGGCCCAGATCGGCGCGAGCCATGCGGCTGAACTGGGCGGCGACGGCATGCCGTAGATCGCCGCCAGGCTATCGCTAGTGGTGAGACGATCTTCAGCCGGCAGCCACTCCCAGGCGACGATGTGGTTCGTGCTAATGGCGAGCTGCAGACGGGTTGCGCTGGCACGCAGTTGGATCTCGGCGGCGCGGCGCAGCTGCGCGAGGGTCACGGCCGCGCGGACGCGGGCGCGCAGCTCGGCGGCGGCGAACGGCTTTGTGAGATAGTCATCTGCGCCGATGTCTAGCCCCGCGACCCGCGCCTCCTCGACGGCTCTGGCGGAGAGCAGGATGACCGGCAGCGTGGCGGTGCGTCGGTCGGCGCGCAGCGCGGCGAGCAGCCCGAAGCCGTCCAGTCGCGGCATCATCACATCGCTGAGCACCAGATCGAACGGCTGCTGCAGCGCGGCCTGGAGCGCCGCCTCGCCATCGGCCACCGCCACCACTTCGTACTCGGGGCTGAGCAGCCGCTGGACGTAGGCGCGCATATCGGCGTTGTCTTCGGCCAGCAGCACGCGGTGGGTGACGGACGAGAGCGTGCCGGCGGTCGGTAGCGGCGGCCCATCGTCATCGGCCAGCTCGGGGAGCCAGCCCAGCGCCGCTTCGACATACTCCTCGCTGCGCGACAAGGAATTGTCGGGCGTGGGGTCGCCGATCTGCTCAGCCGGCAGGTGCGCGGTGCCGAGCGGGACGCTGACGGTGAACGTCGTGCCGGCATCGAGCTGGCTAACGACACGCACCTCGCCGCCGTGGAGCTGCGCCAGCTCGCGCACCAGCGCCAGCCCGATGCCGCTGCCCTCGAAGGTGCGCCCGCGCGCGCCGCTGACTCGGTGGAAGCGCTCGAAGAGCTGCGGCAGATCGGCGGCGGGGATGCCGGTGCCGGTATCGCGCACCTCAAGGATCGCCGCGGCGTCATCACGGCGGAGCGTCACAGCGATCTCGCCGGCGAAAGTGAACTTGAAGGCGTTGGAGAGCAGATTGAAGACGATCTTCTCCCACATATCGCGGTCGATGTAGACCGGCATATCCAGCGGCGGGCAGTCCACAATCAGGTACAGCCCGGCGCGCTCGATCGTCGAGCGGAAGACGCTGGCGAGGTCAGCGGTGAATGCGGCGAGATCGGTGGGAGCGAAGCTGGCGCGGGCCCGCCCGGCCTCGATCCGCGAAAAATCCAGCAGGGTGTTGACGAGCTTGAGCAGGCGCAGCGCGTTGCGGTGGGCGATGACGAGCTGCTCGTGGGTCTCGGACGCCGCGCCTTCGGTCTGCGCCAGCGCCGCTTCGAGCGGCCCGAGCAGCAGCGTCAGCGGCGTGCGAAACTCGTGGCTGATATTCGTAAAAAACGCCGTCTTGGTGCGGTCGATCGTGGCGAGCGCCTCGGCGCGTCTGCGCTCAGCGGCGTGAGACTCCGCGTTGCCGATCGCGGTGGCGATGTGCTGCGCGATACGCTCGGCGAACGTATGGTATGCGTCGTCGATGGCGCGTCGCGGGCTCACACCGAGCACTAGCAGACCGGCGGCGCTAGCTGGCTGCGCGCCGGCGAGCGGCACGACGATCGCCTGCTCCACCATCTCCGGCCAGCTGCTGGGGAGGGCTGCGCCGAAGCGCTCGGTCAGGCGATCTACCGCCACGCCAGCCGCTGTCGCGAGCGCATCGGCGACGGGCCACGGCCCATCGCTCTCGGCGAGCAGCGGCGGGCACATCGCGTCGGGGAGCGGGCATCCGGCCGCTGCGGCCAGGCGAAGCTCGGCGGTGTCTTCGTCGCGTAGATAGATGAGGCAGAACGGCGCATCGGCCAGGCTGAGGCCGAGGATGGCGGCGGCGCTGTCGCATGCCTCGGCCGCCGACCGCGCGCCGGCCACGCGGTTGCTGAGGTCGCGCAGCAGCCGCGCCCGGCGATCCTCGATCACGCGGAACGTGGTTTCGATCACCGCGTTGAAAATCCCGGCGACGCCGCCATCCTCGCCGCGGATGGGGCTGAAGGTGAAATTGAAGTAGCACTCCTCGGTGTAGCCGTGGCGACGCATCGACAGCAGCTGATCCTGCTGCCACACGCCCTCGCCGCTGTGCTGGACCGATTCGAACAGCGGGCCGATCTCAGCCCAGATTTCCGGCCACACCACCTGCCCTGGCTGCCCGAGCGCCCACGGGTGCTTTGTGCCGAGGATCGGGCTCCAGG
This sequence comes from Roseiflexaceae bacterium, assembly GCA_043754595.1. Classification (GTDB taxonomy): domain Bacteria; phylum Chloroflexota; class Chloroflexia; order Chloroflexales; family Roseiflexaceae; genus JAYUUK01. The sequence goes on from JAYUUK010000371.1 coordinate 5,522, forward strand.
CATCGTTGTACAGCAGCGAGAGCTCTGGCCCCCAGTAGAGCGCGATCGGGAAGCGCGAGTTCAGACAGATGCTCACGGCCGAGCGCAGGCTCTGCGGCCAGGTGTTTGGCGCGCCAAGCGCCGTGGCTGTCCAGTCCAGGCCGCGCATCCGCTCGCCGAGCTCGCCGCCGCCGCTCAGCATATCGGCTGCGCCGCCCGACCGACCCCGCCTCTCCGATCTTGCTCGCTGCCCCATAGATTCCTCGCTCGACGGCTTGAAGATAGGTTCAGAGTACTGTTATTGGAGGAGAAAGTGACGAATTGGGGTTGCGCCCCCAACCCCTCGCGCTGCGCTTCGCGCGCCCATCTCAGGCAGGTGCTGCGCCCCAAACCCCATGTTGCGCCTTGTTCGCCAAGCGCCGCGGCTCACGCCCAGCACTGCCGATTATCGGCGATGAACTGGCGCATGTCGATCGGCTGGCGACCGAGCAGCCGCGGGAGGTCGTCGGTGACCTCGCCGGCCTGCCCGAGCCTGGCGCTGGTGTAGATCGCCGCCAGCACCAGCGCGTAGGCCAGCGGCTCGCCGAGACCGATGTGCCGCAGCAGAAACGCCGCCAGCGAAGGCCTGGTATAGCGGATAGGCCTGCCGAGCGCCGCGCTGAGCAGCTCGGCAACCTCGCCGTAGGTCAGCGCCGCAGCGCCGGTCAGCGCGTGGGCGCGGCCGCCCGCCGCCCTGTCGAGCAGCGACCGCGCCGCCACCGCCGCGATATCGCGCACATCGATGAAGCTGGTGCGGCCATCGCCCGCCGGCACAAACAGTATATCGGCCTCGCGGATCTCATCGCGGTGGGTGGTGCTCAGGTTCTGCATAAAGAAGCTGGCGCGCAGAAATGTGTGCGACACGCCAGACGCCACGATCGCCCGCTCGATCGCGGCGTGAGGCACCACCGGGATGCGCTCGGCCCCCAGCAGCGAGAGAAAGACGATCTGCCCAACACCCGCCGCTACCGCTGCAGCGATGAACGGCGCGACCACGCCCTTCACATCGGCGATGGCCGGCGGGCGCATCAGGAACAGCGCATCGACGCCTTCCAGCGCTGCGGCATAGCTGGCCGGGTCGGCGAAGTCGAAGCGCACGTACGCCAGGTCATCGCCGAGCATCGCCCTGGCGCGGTCGACATCGCGCACCGCGGCGACCACCCGCGCCGCAGCGTGCGGCAGCGCCGCGATCACCTCGCGGCCGACGTTGCCGGTCGCGCCGGTGACGAGGATCTTCATTAGTTGGGCCACACAATCTCCTTATTGGCCATGCCTGTCTGCCGGGTCGGCCGCCTCGGAGCCATAGACCACCCGCCCGCCGAGCACCGTCATGGCTACCCGAATATCTTTGATCACCTCATCAGCCACCGCGAAGTAGTCGCTTTCCAGCACGGCGATATCGGCGAGCATGCCGGGGATGAGCCGGCCCTTGATCTGCTCCTCGCGGGTCAGCCAGGTGCCGGCGGCGGTGTAGGCGAGCAGCGCCTCGTGGCGCGATACCGCTTCGTGTGGCGCAATTGGCGTGCCACGGAAACTCTTGCGGGTCACCAGCGCGTAGAGACCGATGAACGGGTTGTAGTGGACGGTGCTGGGGATGTCGCTGGTGGCGATCACTGGGATGCCGCGATCCAGATAGGTCCGCATCGGTTTGTAGCTATTGGCGCGCTCGGCCCCCACATCGCGGAACAGGTCGTCGCCCTCGTAGTAGATAAACGTCGGCTGGATGACGGCGGCGATCTGGTGCTCGGCCATGGCCGCCAGGCTGGCCTCCGAGGCGAAGTAGGCGTGGATCAGGTTGTGGCGGTGGTCCTTGCGCGGCGAGTCTGCGATGACATCGGCAAAAGCCAGCGCGCTCTCGTGGTGCGCCCGGTCGCCGATGGCGTGGATGCCGATATCCCAGCCGAGCTCGTGGCCGCGCGCGAAGAACTCGCGCAAGTCTTCGGGGTCCAGCCGATTGAAGTCGCCGATCTTCTCTTCGCCCTCGAACGGCGCGAACATCCAGGCGGTGCGGCTGGTGGTGCCGCCGTCGACGGCCATCTTCAGCCCGCCGACGCTCAGCCAGGCGTCGCCGAGGCCGCTGTAGACGCCGAGCTCTGCGGCGCGGGCGTCGAGCACAGCGCGCTCCTCGTCCTCGCGGAAGCCGTGCCACGATGGCATGAGGTTGACGCGGACGCGGAGCCTGCCAGCGCGGCGGGCGTCGAGGTAGGCGCGCATCTCCCACGGCCGCAGGCCAGGGTCGAGGATGCTGGTGATGCCGCTCCTGAGATACGCCTGGCCGGCGAGATCCAGCGCCGCGACGCACTGCTCGGGCGATGGGTCGGGGATCAGTCTGCGGCAGAACAGCTTGGCCGATGCGCGCAGGATGCCGGTCGGCTCGCCATTCGCGTCGCGCTCGATCTTGCCGCCCTGCGGGTCTGGCGTCTCGGCGGTCACGCCGCCGAGCGCGAGTGCCGCGCTGTTGACCACGTCCATGTTGAAGAAGCGCTTGAGCAGCACCGGGTGCTGGGTCGTGGCGGCGTCGAGATCCTGGCGGGTGGGCAGGCGGCCTTCGGCGAACAGGCTCTCGTTCCAGCCCTCGCCGATGATCCACTGGCCCGGCGGGGTGCGCTCGGCCCACGCGCGCACGCCCGCCACCATCTCGGCGATGCTGGTGGCTGCCTCAAGCTCCAGCCTGGTGAACTTGATGCCGACTTCGAGCATGTGGTTGTGGGCGTCGTTGAAGCCGGGGATCGCCCGCCGCCCGCCGAGGTCGATCAGCTCGGTGGCCGTGCCGGCGAGCGCCAGGACTGCGGCGTCATCGCCGGTGGCCACGATGATACCGTCCTTGCAGGCGATGGCGGCGCACTCGGGGAGCGCGTCGTCCAGCGTGGTGATCAGGCCGCCGTGGAGGATGATGTCTGGCGCGAGATCGCGGATGCGGGCTGCCATAGCGCGGCTCCTGTACTGAGAGTGTCCACACACAGTATACGAGAACGGGCGTCGTCGCGCGCTGACAGATCGTGCCGCGCCCCACCGCGTCTGCGGCGTGCGCACAGCTGCGGCGGCTGACGCCGTGCCGGTCACAGCGCGGCTCCCACCCGCAGACGGCGCGCCATCGTCTCGCCCATCGCCCGCGCCCATCGCCCGCGCCCATCGCCATCGGCGGCACACCGAGGGGCGGCGATCTGCTCGCCAGGTTTACGACACGGCGTGAGATACCGGGGGATAATAAAGATGCTGAAGAAAGCATTCTATGGTGCGTGGCCGAGCCTGCGAAGGATTGGGTGAAATGTTTACTGGAAACCTGGTGGTTAAAGCATGGGCTCTTGGCCACTTTTGGTGATGCTCAGCCAGCCAGAAGTACGCGGCGCTGGAGGAGCGGAAAGCCGGCACGGCCGAACATCGCACGCTTCACCATCTTCAGCTTGTTCATCTCACCCTCAACTGGACCAGTGCTCCACGCTTGCGCGATACCGGCCCGTATGCGTCGTAGTCCCGGCGCAGGCTGGCTGCGAAACGCTGAAATGGCTTGAGCGTGCTCGCGGACGCTTCGGTGAGCCAACGGTCGAGTGCCGCAGGGTCACGGGCGCGCATGAGCATCGCGAAGCCTTCGGTCAACGTTATCGTCTCGTCCACATCCGCATGCACATGCCGCAGCTGCTGCAAGCGCTCGTCGGTTGCTTCGTCGCGCTGCTCGGGACGCTGGAGCACCTGCCAGACCACACTTCGCGGTGTCCGTGGCCGCTCGGTCGGTAGTGCGACCTTGCCATCGCGGATGGTTCGATTCTTCGCGGGGATCCCACGCGTCTTCCGCAGTCGGGTGACGAAACTGAAGACGGTGACTCGTTTGCCGACGTAGCCGCGCTCACGAATCTCCTGCCACAAGATGGTTCCCGTCCGGCAGCCCGCATTCCCGCGGTCGATCAGGGAGGGGATGAACGGCTCCAGCACGCCTGGCGCGCGGAGCATGCGCGGGTGCCGCTCAGGAAAGCTTGGCGCGCGGAGGTAGGCTCGGACGGTATTCCGATTCAGGCGAAGCTCGCGTCCAATCGCGCGGATAGGCCAGCCCTGTGTACGCAGCTCCCGCGCCCGGTCGCAGCGTGCGAGCCGCTCGGCGCGGCGCGGCGCGGCTTGGGCCTGCTGTGTCGGCGATGGGGTTGGTGGCGACAGCAGACGGACAACCTCCTCCGTCACCGGTGGGGCTCCGTGCTCAACCGCGTCAGACGGGAGCGTGCTTCGCGCAGTGGAGTTAGTCGTTTCGCGCAGGAGCTTGGCGTGCTGCTCCAAGACTGGCAACAGCGTGTCGGCTAGGTTCCCCAATAAATGGAAGCGGTCAGCGACCTGCATGGCCTGCGGCGCGCCTTTGGTCGCGCCCTCGGCATACACGCC
>JAYUUK010000372.1:0-9883 GCA_043754595.1 Roseiflexaceae bacterium
GCAAGACACTCCTCCAGGGTTGGCGCCTGACCTGGGTCGAGCACCGCACGCTCCCCTGGCACCGGCACGGCCTCGAACGCACGCTGGCGGATCTCCCACGCCGCTTGTTGCTCCGCCAGTGTCTGCTGTGCATGCGCGTACTTGACTGGATCGCGCCGCAGCTCCTCAGTGTACTCTGAGGGGTCATCGACCATCTGGGCGAAGATTACCGCCCGCGCCGCCGCCAGCGGCCGCCGCGCCCACCAAAGGTGCAGGGTGCTCGGGTGTCCATGGCGGATGCTTTTTTCACGGGCGCTGGCGATGTTGATCTTCTCCAGCGGCAGGGCGACTTCGATTAGCTTCTTGCGGAGGATGGTCATCGATTATTCCGTAATGTTTTGCCAGAGATCGGCTGGCACCAGGCGTGTGAGGTGTCCGACATTGGTCGTCGCGACGGTCGCGCTGTGACCTGCGCCGATCAGCAGCGCCGCCTGGACCGCGAGGATGACATCGCCATCGAGCGCCAGGTCCGGTGCCGTTGGACGCCCCTGCTGCCGCAGCTGTGCCCAATATGCGGCGGCTTGGCGCATGGTCGCTGTTGTCAGCGACACATAGCCAAACTCACGCTGTAACGCATCGAGCCGTTGGATACCGGTGCGCTTACCGGCACGAATCAGCTCGCGCCGCACTTCGTAATCGGCAATCTCGGCAACCAGCAGGAGCGCACCTGACGCTCGCAGCTGCTGTGCCCATTGACGGCATTGGAGGCTGATGGCAGTAGGGCGTGGTTGAGTGAGCAACCCGAGCGGCCCAGCATCGAGGAGGATAATTCGGCTCACGTCAGTTGCTCAAGTTCAGGGAAGAGTTTGCGGGTTGACACGCGAGTGGCATCAATCGCACGGAGAACATCTTCCCACGTCCCCTCGCCTTCCTCTGGTTCGGCCGCCGCTGATGCGTCGATCGTGTTCCACGAATCGAGCAACGCTTTGGCATCTGATGATGTCCCCTGCGGCGGGACTATCATGTCATTATCGCCCATCGATGCCAGCAGCCCGCGTACCTCCGGCGTGAGTCCAGGGTACAGGGGTTGCGCGAGCGTGGTGTGTGTGAGATGCGCCGTGAGCACCGAGCGAGCAAGCTCAGGAGCACCCTTGCCCTGGCGCTGCGCTTCGATCTGGAGCTGAGCAAAGAGCTCTGGTGCGAGATCGATTGTGAGCTGTGTCATCGGCACCTCCTCCGCTTGGCGAACCGCGTTCTCTGTAGCTTACTCGACTAGGCCGTAATCCGCAATCAGGCCGTTGCATTCGCCCTACTATGACGAGGAGAACTGCTGATCTCTGCGAGCGCGGGGCGTCTCGCCCGCATGTGCGCAGATGCGCGCACTCCCGCGATGTGGATGGTTCCCCGCTATCAGCATGTCATGATTACCTGCTCTTTCGTGGCTTCTGTTTGGGCTTCCGCTTCGGGGCAGTGATGGTGTCGCGTGGGGCTACCTGCGCGATTTTTGGGTCAACGTAGACTAACTTTGATCGCCGCTCGCCCGGTTGCCCATCGCACATATGCGGCTCGCCACACATCCGGCCAGACACTATCTCATGCGCTCGCACCAGGGTGTGTCCACGTGGCACCAGACATACACGCCGCCGACATTCCCAACAGTGCTCGATGGCGTAACCTTCGACCGTCCGCTTCGTCGTATCGTGCACCTCCGGCCGATTCATCGCATCCATTTGCTCGATCAGATCATGACGGCGCGCACAGCCCCGCTGGTGATCGTCAAGCTGCGCGGTAACGATCTGTGTGTGACAGATCGGGCACGCTGCAAATCCCCGATGTCGTTGCGCTGCCGCCTGTCGCTCGGCAGGTGATGGCATCGGCACGATCTGCTGCTTTTTCGGCGCTACGGGTGCTTGCTGCTGCGTTGGGGCGGGTATCGATGGAGTGGACGCAGCAGCGTGTGATCCATTGAGTGCCTGTGGCGATGCGTCCATCCCAGGCTGCGCTCTCCCGCTGCATCGCGTCGCGTGTTCACCGAGGAGATCGGCGCGCACGGTCGTGTGACACGCGGGACACGCGATGAGCGGGTAACCGGCGATAATCTGTGACGGCCTGGGGTGCGGCATTGCACTGTCCTTTCCGACATGACCACGAGCTCATATGGCGTGTCCTCGCGGTGCTTCATGCCCGTGATGATCATGGGATTGCTGGTTCTGCTGCATTGCTGTGGGCAACACGTCACTGCTGACCGGAAGCGACGTCATCGCTCGATTGGACAGCGCTGCACGCCGCGCCTCCGTCTGCTCGCGCAGCCATGGCGTGGGTGTGGCGGCCAAAATATGCGTCACATCAGCTTGTGCACGCTCGAATGCGCCAAGCGCCATCGCGCTCACTGCGCGCCAGTAGCGGGTGTCGGTGTCGTGCGGAGTCGCGGCGAGCACCTGTGTGTAGTGCTCGACCGCCGCGCCGTCGTCACCGTTGACCCGTGCGATATCGCCATGCACGCGCGCGACGCGCGCCGCAATCCAGCTGTGGTCTATTGCCCACGCCGCGAGCTGCGCGGCCCACGGCTGCTGGCCGCGCATAATCTGTTGACGCTCCAGCTCGATGAAGCTGAGCGCACCACCCTCCCGATCGCCAAAGACGAAAGCCGCATCCTCCCGCGCGCCAGCCAAATCGCCGCCGCGCCAGCGGAGCTCAGCGCGGAGATAGCGTGCGTCGATGGAGGCGGGATTCACCGTGATGGCGCTGGTCACATCGGCCAGCGCACGGGCATCGTCGCCCGCCGCACGTGCGAGGATCGTACTGCCCTGCAACAGGTTGCCTGCCTGCGGGGTGATCGCCAGCGCCGCGTCCATGTCTCCACGGGCGGCGGCCAAATCGCCACGCACCCATGCGAACCAGCCACGATTGTAACGGGCGATCGCGTAGAGGGCGGTGCCGGTCGGTATCAGCGTCAGCGCCTGGTCAGCTGCCGCCGCCCCGCGCGTCAGGTCACCCATCTGGGTATAGATGTATGTACACAGTATCCAGTTCTCTGGCAACCTGTGCCCGCTCGCTACGGAGCGCTCGGCTCGTGTGAGCGCGCCCCGCAGATCGTGGCGGTCGATCGCCAGATAGTCGCTTGGCATCAGGATCGCACGCATGCCGCGCGCTATCGCCCGCGCTGCTCGCGGATTCAGTGTGGCTGTAGCGAGTAGGAGCAGGAGCGCGGTGATGGTTCCAAGCACATCGCGCTGGACCAGAACCCATACCAGTAGCGCCGCACCGAGCACGCTACTGAGCCAGAAGATCACCCGGTTTGCGCGCTGCACGCCAAGCGGGACAGTCAATGCTCCCTGTACAATCTGCCCGCCATCGAGCGGGAAGATTGGCAGCATATTGAACAACCCGAGCGCGAGGTTGATAAACACCGCAAATTGGCCGATCTGCTGGGTGCTGAGCAGGAAGGGCAGACCGAGTGCCTGGAGCCGAAGCGCCACCGTCCGATCCCACCCCGGCCCGGCAAGGGAGTCGCTCGCCCACAGCAGTGCCGCAAGAACGCCGGCGACGGCGATGTTGGTGAGCGGCCCAGCCGCAGCGATCGCGAGTTGGTCGCGCGGTCGGCGCGGCGGGTAATCAAGCAATGCCACCCCGCCGAGCGCCCAAAGCATGATCTGCCGGCTTTCATAGCCCAACCGTCGTGCGACCACCACATGGCCAAGCTCGTGCAGCACGACTGCGCTGAGCACAATCAGGATATCGATCGTGCCCGACAGGATCGACTGCCACCGTGCCAGATCACGCGTCACGTAGATGGCGGCACAGAGCACCAGCACCGACCAGTGCAGCCGCACCTCGGTTGGACCGATTCGCCCGAGCCGCCACGATGCACCCAGCGCGTTTATCATCGCTGCACCTCGGCTCGCGCCAGCAGCTCGGCGAAGGTGTAGTTGACGCTGGTCACGCCAAAGTCTGGCTCGCGGCCAAACGGGCGGCGGAGGTAATAGACCTGATGGGTCGTTTCAGAGCTATACTCGACCAGCGCCAGGATATAGTGATCCGGCGTATTGAGCGAGTAGAGGATCTCGTTCTTCGTGACGGTAATCGTCTCTGCGTCAGAGACGCGGCCCTTGACCTCGATGAAGCGCAGCTGACCGGTGGCCGGGTCGCGGCTCTCGATGTCATAGCCCAGCTGCTCAAACTCGCGGTCAACCGGCACGCAGCCCAGGCTGCGCTCGACGGCCATCACCGCTGCCCGCGCTCGGGCGGCGGATGCTTGGGTGTCAGTGGGATGGGCGGTGACCGGCAGCGGGCGGCCAGTGATTGCGCTCAGCAGCCCGGCGGGAATCACCACCAGCCCGCCCAGGATGACCGGCGGCAGTGCCGCGATCTGCGCCTCGCGGTCGAGCTGCGCCATGCGCTTCTGCAATCGAGCCTGCATGTCATCAGCCCGGCGGCGGGCCTCCTGCGCATTGAGCCGCGCGTTAGACTTCCCGGCCTGCTCCTGGAGCTTCAACTCTTCAGCGCGGTGGTCCCAGTAGCCAATCTCCTTGGTTAGCCGGTCCTGCACCGCCGCACGGGTCTTGTCGATCAGGCCGATCCGATGGGACTTGACCTCTTGGAGATGGCGCGGCACGATCGTGGCGATCGCGTGGGCGAGCACCTGCGGCTCCAGCTCGTGGGTGATCCAGGCACACTCTGGACGCGCCAGCAGCGTCGCGCTGTCCGGCTCGTCGTCCGCGAGCGGTCGGTAGTCGAGGTAGGGCGCATAGCGTAGGCTGCGCGTCGTGCCATCGGCGGTCAGCTCGACGTACTGCATCTGCTTGGAGATCATCCGGCGCTCGCCATTCGGCAGCACGCTGGCATCCTGGATGGCGTGCTCCAGCGTGAACAGCACCCGTGGCACCATGCCAGGGTCGCGGTCATCAATCAGCACCGTGCCGCGCCGCAGCAGATCGCGGTGGCGCTCCAGCAGCAGATCGATCGTGGCGTCGAGCAGCGGGTGGCCGGGGCAGACGAACGCGGCCGGCGGCTGGCCGGGCGGCGTGATCAGCGCCTTGTCAAACGCGACCCGCTCGTAGCGCAGCTGCACTGGGTCGCCGATGCCGATCAGCCGGTCGCGGTTGCGCACCAGCGCGGGGACGTGGGTCACTTCGTAGCGGCGCGGCTCGCGCTGCCGGATCGTACCGTCGAGCTGCGCGAACGCTTCAAGGAAGAACGATTCGATGTAATGCGGCTGAAGCCGCCGGGCCTCGGCGCGCTCCATATCCTCGCGCACCCGGGCCACCTGGCGGACGTCCATTGCATCGTGGGCGAGCGCCCGCTCTTCCAGCAGATCCTGGATCTGGCGGCGGTCGACGGCGTTTGCGATCGCCTGGGTCAGCCGCGCGCGGACATCGGGCCGATCGCCATAGCGGATGGCGTCGATCAGCAGGTCGCGCAGCGGCTTGCCCTCAAACTGGAGCTTGCCGAGCACATCGAAGACCTGGCCGCCGAGCGCGGTGCGAGCCAGCTCCAGCTTCGCCAGCAGCGTGGTGTAGACATCGCCCTCGCGGGTCTCGGCAGCCACCAGGTTCCACAGATGGCAGACCTCGGTCTGGCCGATGCGGTGGATGCGGCCGAAGCGCTGCTCCAGCCGGTTCGGGTTCCACGGTAGATCGTAGTTGACCATGAGGTGGGCGCGCTGGAGATTGATCCCCTCGCCGGCGGCATCGGTGGCGATCAGCACCTGCACGTCCGGGTCGTGGCGGAACGCCTCCTGGGTTTTGAGCCGCTCCTCACGGCCCATCCCGCCGTGGATCGTCACCACGGCGGCGGGTCGACCTAGCAGCGTCGTGATCCGCTGCACCAAGTAATTGAGCGTGTCGCGGTGCTCGGTGAAGATCACCAGCTTCTGGTGCGGCGAGGGCGTGGGGCGCGCGATCGGGCTGACGGTGTAGGGCGCGCGCTCCTCGGCCAGCCGGTTGGCGATCGCGGCGGTGGTGAAGATCTCGCCGAGCAGGCTGGCCAGCTCGCGCCACTTGCGGTCCTCGCCGCTGTGCCGCACTGCCAGCGCCAGCGCTTCGAGCCGCGCGAGATTGGCGATCTCCAGCGTCAGCTCCTCGATCGTCCGCGCGGCGGTCGCCTGGTCCAGGATCTCCGCCTCGACCTGCGCCACCTCGTGATCCGGCGCATCGTCCAGGTCGTCCAGATCCTCGGCGCTGAGATCGGGGGATGCGGGCGAGACGCCCGCGCTCCCAGCAGCTATTGCACCGCGCTGGAGCAGGGTGAGCTCGCGGAGGCGCTGGTCGAGGCGGGCGCGGCGGCGCTGGAGCGACTGGGCGATCGCCTCAGGCGACGACGCCAGGCGGCGCTGGAGCACAGTGAGCGCGAAGCCAACCGTCCCGGCGCGCTTGTCGTTCTGCAGTGCCTCGGCACGGTTGAACTCCTCGCGGACGTAGTTCGTCACCTCGCGGTACAGCTGGGCCTCGGCATCGGCGAGCTGGTAAGGCACAGTGTAGGCAATGCGCTCCGGGAACAGCGGCGTGCCATCGAACTTGAGCAGCCGCTCCTTGACCATCCGCCGCATCAGGTCGGAGACATCGGCCTGGTGGACGCCATCGCGAAACCTGCCCTCGAAGCGGTCGCCATCAAGCAGCGCCATGAATAGCTGGAAATCCTCCTCCTTGCCGTTGTGGGGCGTGGCGGTCATCAGCAGGAAGTGGCGGGTGAGCGTGCCGAGCATTTGGCCGAGCCGGTAGCGCTTGGTGTACTTCAGCTCGCCGCCAAAGAAGGTCGCCGCGAGCTTGTGCGCCTCATCGCAGACCACCAGATCCCAGCGGGCATCGGGCGCCTGGAGCAGCTGCTGCACCGACTCGTCGCGGGCCAGCTTGTCCAGCCGGGCGATCACCAGGTTGTGCTCAAGAAACCAGTTGCCGGTGCGAGCGGCCTCCAGCTTATCGTTGGTAAGAATCTCGAAGGACAGGTGAAAGCGGCGGTGGAGCTCGTCCTGCCACTGCTCGGCCAAGCTGCCGGGGCAGACGATCAGGCAGCGCTGGAGATCGCCCCGAGCGATGAGCTCCTTGATCAGCAACCCGGCCATAATCGTCTTGCCCGCGCCGGGGTCATCGGCCAGCAGGAAGCGCAGCGGCTGGCGGGTCAGCAGCGTCTCGTAGACGGCGGTGATCTGGTGCGGCAGCGGCTCGACCAGCGACGTATGCACCGCCAGCACCGGGTCGAAGAGGTGTGCCAGGCGAATGCGATGGGCCTCAGCAACCAGCCGGAACAGCCGGCCATCGCCATCGAAGCTCCAGGGGCGGCCGGCGCTCGCGATCGTGAGACTCGCCTCGTCGTCACGGTAGAGCAGGCGCGTGCCGGGGCGGCCATCGGCGTCCTTGTAGGTCAGCTCAAGCGCGTCGCTGCCATACCACTGGACGGCCACCACGGTGATGAGGATGTCCGGCAGGATGCCGCGCAGTGACGCGCCACGGGTTAATTCTTCGAGACGAGCCACGGTGTATCCCGATGCAACAAAGCGTTTGAGCACATAACCTGATCGCAGACGGAGTAACACTGCGGATGTAACTCCACCCTCGCATTATACCGAATGCAATAACCAAACGGAAAGGTACGCCTGAAAAGATGAACATATCGACAGCGTGCACGACGACCGAGAGATTGCACCGAGCACACAGATATGCCGCGCCTCTCACAGCCCCCGCCGAGCGCACTGCGATGCGCTGAAATGGCGCTGGCCTGAACCGCCGCGTGCAACGCCGCGTAAACCACCACGTGAACGACAGGTTCCTGGCGCGGTGAGCAACTGCCCTGGACACGTATTCAGCCGCCGTGTGCTGCGCAGAACTGCGCCATTCGTCGGTCTGCGGTGCCGCTCCAGGCTCGACGATGTGGGCGCGCGGCGGTACAATGCGGTCGGCGTTCGCGGAGCGCGGCGCAGTTCTGCGCTATTCGTCAATTGATTCCCAACTGCGCATCACCGAGCTACACGGGGAGGCAACGATGCTCGCATCAAAAACGGACTTTGTCGGCCTGGACGGGGTGGCGCACCTCGCTGGCGGCGGTGAGACGCCGTTCCTGCGGCAGCACTTCGCCGCCGTGGAGCGCTTCGCGACGGACAAGAGCGGCGGCATGGTCGGGCGCGAGCGCTTCTGCACGGTGCGCGACCGGGTCTGCCAGCGGCTGGCGGCGATGCTGCACATGGAACCCGGCGACATCGCGTTGCTCGGCAGTGCGTCCGAAGCGATCGGCCAGGTCGTCTCATCGGTTGCGTGGCAGCCGGGCGACAACGTGGTGGTCGGCGCGACGGAGTTTCCCTCCGGGGTCTTTGGCCTAGCGCGGTTGCGCAATCTCGGGGTGGAGGTTCGGATCATCCCGGCGCGCGATTGGGTGCTTCTTGAGGATGACCTCGTCGCGGCCTGCGATGCACACACGCGCCTGGTCTACGCTAGCCACGTCAGTTACCTAACCGGGCAGCGGCTCGACGTCGCGCGGCTGAGTGCCGGGGTCCACGCCGCCGGCGCGGCGCTGCTGCTCGATGCGACCCACGCGCTCGGGGTGGTTCCGGTTCCTGGCGACCAAGCCGACTTTGTGGTCTCCAGCGGCTACAAGTGGCTGCTGGCCACCCACATGGGCATTCTGTCCTGGAACCGCCGCCGTCAGCCCCACTTCGCGCCGCTTGGGGTTGGCTGGCGCTCCGGCACCGCCGACGCGACGCCTGGCTCCTATGTGCTCCACGCCGACGCCGCCCGCGCCGAGGCGGGCAACCCGAACCACCTGGACGTCTACATCCTCGATAGCGCGCTGGCCTATCTCCATGGTCTGGGGCTGGATCAGGTGGCCGCCCACGCGCTCCACTGGGGTGGCGTACTGCGCGCCGATCTGGTGCGCGCCGGGCTGCCGGTGATTACGCCCGAAGAAGAAGCGCGGCGCGCCGGGAACATCTGCATCGCGTACCCTGGTAGCGAAGCGCTCGTGGCGCGCGCGGCGGAGCGTGGTGTGCTGTTATGGGGCGGCGACGGACGCATACGCCTCTCGGTCCACTGCTACGTCACACCCGATGACATCGACCGTGCGGTGGCGACGTTGGTCCGTGACGATGGATGAGGTGCAAGGTCAACCAACGACGCGTCGCCGAAGATGGTGGATTCTGATCGCGCTCGTCAGTGTTGTCGCGCTGAGTTCCTGCTGGTGTTACTTCGCTTCAATGCGCGTATTGGACAACGCACCGAACACGCTGCAGCCACCGCGCTATCCCGGCAGCCAGCAGGTGCGGCGCGGGTCCGGTGGGGGCAGTCAGACCCTCTGGGTTAAAACGACCGATCGTGCTCCGGCCGACATCGAGACCGTTCGCGCCTATCTGGTGGCACACGACCCAACGCTTACCTTGAATCCGCGTTGGCAGGGCTACTTTGGGGAGTACTGTGACAACCGCTGGGTCATCCACGCGGCAGCGTAGGTCGTGATGGGCGATGATTCGCCGCCGTGCCGCATGGTGTACCTCACGTCTGCACCAAACGACGCAACGACCACGGAGGTTGACGTGCAAATCGGGTGGCCCGCCCAGTAGGGTGAACGCACGCGACGCACCAGGTTGTTGAAGTCCGTACCTACCAACTACTGCTCACCCTTGAGCGGCTGGTGTGTTTGACCGCTGCGGTCAGCCAAAGCGTTCCGGCGACGCGCTCTTGGCAGCGAGCGTACTGGTCGCATTCCTGAAAGTACACCGTATGGCTAGCTCCGTCACTGAAGTCGCCGTGCCGCGCGATGGCCTGCTCGCCGGGGCACTGCCGCGCGTCGAGTATGCTGATGCTTATCGCGGGCCGCTCCCTGCTGGCCGTCGCTTCACGCCGACGACAGCGGCGCGCCTGGTGTTTGGCAGCGCACCGCGCTGGATCACCACGCTCCTCAGACTCCGGAATAGGCTGGT
>JAYUUK010000373.1:0-3277 GCA_043754595.1 Roseiflexaceae bacterium
CTGGACTTGCAGGAGACCCGCTCCGAGCTCGCGCTGCCGTTGCGGGTCGGCGAGCTGATCATCGGCGTACTCGATATCCAGAGCGACCGGCCGGAGCAGTTCACCGCCGAGGACCAGCGGCTGCTGGAGACGCTCGCCGCGCAGATCGCCGTGGCGATCAATAATGCGCAGCTCTACGAGCAGACCAGCCACCTCTACGCGACCTCCGACTCGCGGGCGCAGGAGCTCTCGACGCTCAACCGCATCACGCAGGCAGTGGCCTCCACCAACGACCTGCGCGCCATGCTCCAGCACGTGACCGACGAGCTCGTGCCGCTATTCGCCGTGCGCAGCTCGGGGATCGCGCTGCTCAACAGCGAGGGCAGCGCGCTCACGGTGGTCGCCGATACATCGAGCCACCCGGATGACCAGAGCGCGGTGGGCCTGGTGATCCCGCTCGACGTCGACCTCACATCGGCCTCCATGATCGCCACCGGTCGCTCGGTGGTTGTCGAGTTGCTCAGCGCCAACATTACGGCCGCGCCGGTTCACGATGTGCTGCGCTCCAAGCAGATCCACGCCATAATGATCGCGCCGCTGGTTGCCCGCGGCCAGGTGATCGGCTCGGTCGGGCTGGACATGGACGATCCGCAGCGGGTCTTCGCCCCCGCCGAGCAGCGCCTGCTCGAAACCATCGCCGGGCAGGTGGCCGGCGCGATCGAGAACGCCAGGCTGTTCGCCGATGTGATCCAGGCGCGCGACGCCGCCGAGACCGCCAACCGCGCCAAAAGCGCGTTTCTGGCCAACATGAGCCACGAGCTGCGCACGCCGCTCAACGCGATCATTGGCTACTCCGAGATGCTCCAGGAGGAGGCCGCCGACCTGGCCGGCGATGCGTTCATCCTGGATCTGCAGCGCATCCACGGCGCAGGCCGCCACCTGCTGACGCTGATCAACGATATCCTCGATCTGTCCAAGATCGAGGCCGGCCGCATGGAGCTCTACATCGAGCCGTTCGCCATCGGCGCGCTGGTCGATGAGGTGATATCTACCGTTCAGCCGCTGGCGCACAAGCGCCACAACCAGCTGGTGACCGAGATCGAGCCGGGGCTGAGCCGCATGGTGGCCGATATCACCAAGGTGCGCCAGGCGCTGCTTAACCTGCTCTCCAACGCCTGCAAGTTCACCGAGCACGGCACCATCAGGCTGTTCGTTAGGCGCGACACCGGCCGCGTCCTCCAGCGCGCCAGCAGCTTCGGCCGCGATGCGCGCGATGGCGCGCCGCCCGCCGACTACCTGGCCTTCGAAGTCCACGACACCGGCATCGGCCTGACCGACGAGCAGATCGAGCGGCTGTTTCAGCCGTTCACCCAGGCCGACTCGTCGACGACGCGGCGCTACGGCGGCACCGGCCTCGGGCTGACAATCACCAAGCGCTACTGCGAGATGATGGGCGGCACGGTGCTGGTGCAGAGTGCTGCGGGCACCGGCTCGACGTTCACGATCGTGCTGCCGTCCGAAGCTAAGATCGATGACGCCGAGCGTGGGACGCAGAGCGATATGGTGCGCCTCCCCGAGCGCAGAGGCGAGCTGGCCGCGCCCGCCGCGCCGCGCATCCACACGGTGCTGGTGATCGACGATGACCCGGCGGCCTGCGACCTGGTGCGGCGCGCGCTACAGAATGAGCCGGTGCGGGTGATCGATGCGTCCAGTGGGGAGGCCGGCATCGAGCAGGCCAGGCTGCGCGCGCCCTCGGTGATCATCCTCGACGTGCTGCTGCCGGGCATGAGCGGCTGGACGGTGCTCTCGGCGCTCAAAGCCGACTCACAGCTGCGCGACATCCCGGTGGTCATGCTCTCGATCCTCGATGAGCGGCAGCGCGGCTACGCCCTCGGCGCGAGCGACTACCTGGCTAAGCCAGTGGAGCGCGAGCAGCTGCTAGCGGTCACGCAGCGCTTCATCGCCGCTGGCGCGCGCCCGACGGTGCTGGTGGTCGATGACGATATCTCCATTCGGGCGATGCTCAGACGCATGCTCGAGCGCGACGGATGGATGGTGACTGAGGCCAGCAACGGCGTGGTGGCGCTGGCCGAGATCGCCGCCCACCCGCCGGCGCTCATCCTGCTCGATCTGCTGCTGCCGGAGATGGACGGCTTCGCGCTGGTGGCCGAGCTGCGCAAGCGCCCGGAGGGCCGCGCCATCCCGGTGGTGGTGCTCACCTCACGTGACCTGAGCCGCGACGATCGTAATCGGCTGAGCGGGTCGGTCAGCAGCATCGTCGCCAAGGGCGCCTACACCCGCGATGAGCTGCTCGCCGAGATGCGCGACCTGGTCAGCACCCACACGCGCTGAGGCGCATCAGGCGCGGTAGTCGCGCAGGAAGACCATAAACGCCCGCGCCATCTGCTGCTGCTCGGGGTTCAGGCTCTCAAACAGCGAGACCACCGCCCCCTGCTCGCGGGTCGCGGCGTTGACCTTGTAGCTATCCTGGCCGGCGGCCTCGACGATCAGTTCGAACGCGGTGGTGCGAAACGTCGCCGCCAGCCCCTCGATCTCGGTGATCCGCGCGCTGCTGCTGGACCCCTCGATGCTGCTGATGTACGACCCGCTGACCCCGATCGTCGCCCCCAGATCGCTCTGCGTCAGCCGATCGCGCACCCGCTTGCGCTTGACCACCTCGCCAAATCGGTCGTTGAGCACGCCCATTGGGTTTCTCCTTTTTCGTCGGCCCCTCGCCCGGCACTCGGTCTGTTCGTCTGAGACAATCCTGGGCAGGCGCTCTGCACCCGGCGCATGCGCTTGTGAGGCGATCGTGCGCCGGCGCTCCGCCCGGCACCCAGCCGAGGGGCGGGGCCGCCCCTCGGCTCCCCGGCGATGGGCTGCGCCCCTTCGAACCCCAAACGAGCGTCGTCCCGTGCCGACTCGTCTGCCACGCCCTGAACCGCGCGTGTTGTGCGTCACGCTGCGGCGGCTGACGCCGGGCATCGCCCTGCGTCGCCCGCCCTATGCCATTGCAGTGTAGCGCCGGGAAGCGGCAGCACGCGAGGATAAAACGGTGTTTTCTGTGTGCTCCACTTGTTATCGCACGAGGCAGCACGATGCGTCAATCGTCAATCGTTAATTCTTAGGCTGGCTTGAGCTCCTCCCAGTTCGGCCCGGTCTCGGACTCGACTTTGAGCGGGACGCGCAGCTGATACGCCCCCTCCATCGCGGCGCACACGAGCTCGACCGTCGCCTGCACCGCGTCGTGCGGCGCCTCAAGGATCAGCTCATCGTGAACCTGCAGCAGCACCCGCGC
>JAYUUK010000374.1:0-3274 GCA_043754595.1 Roseiflexaceae bacterium
GCCGACGTGTCGTACAATGGGGGTGCCTGATGCATGGGATCCTCCGGTGGTAGGTACTCAGCATCCCTATCCTACCAGAGAACCGATGCATCAGGCACCCCCTCGATCCCGTCCTGATGCGCTCTTTCGTGCCGCCGGCCGGCGATGTCATGCAATGAGCTGACAAGACATACTACTATTCGCAATACCGCTGCCCTGGCAAGAACAAAATGCACGCCAAAGAGTGTACGCAGAAACCGGTACGATCAGACATCATCGACAATCTGGCCTGGCAGTGGGTCAAAGAGGAGATAGCAAATTCTGAAATACTTGAGCGTAAGCTCCGGGAAATTCAAACCGAGCAGCAGGGTCGTAACAGCAGCAAGGAGCAAGTACTCGCAAGCTTGGTGGGAAACAAAGAACGCATTGAGGCAGAGTTGAAGCGCTTAGCTACGCTCTATGCCAAACAGTCAATGCCTGAGCACATTCTTGACGACCTCATAGCCCAGGAAAACCACAAGCTCTCGCTCACTGTCTCCGAGGTGACGCGGCTACGAACGGAACTTGAAACACCGATGAGCGACGAGAACATCAAGGGTCTCGTTGCTTTTTCGGCAGCGTTCCAAGAGCACCTCGCTTCAGTTGAGGACACGTTCGAGGGGCGACGGACGGTCATCGATGGGCTGGATGTAGCGGCACAACTTATACAAGAAGGAGACGAACTCAAAGTTCGTCTCCGTAGCATTCTTAAACCGCAGGGTGTTCTTAGAACTCTTTTCGGTTCTTCTTGAACATGACCATATGTTTGAGCACTGCAGCCTCGCTATTCTTGATCGAAGATCGCGTCCACGGCGATCGAAAAGCCGTCCAGCACACCCTCGCCATGGAGCGTATCGCCGCGCCCGAGCTCCTGCACCGATGTGATGCTGCGATACACTAGCACGGTGCGCGTCGCCGGCTCAACCACCCAGACCATCGGCACCGCGATGGCAAAATAATCGCGCAGTTTGATCCGCAGATCGGCCCAGCTATCGCTCGGCGAGATGATCTCGACGATCAGATCGGGCGCTACAGTCAGATATGTACGCGGCTTGCCATCGGGCAATTTGTTTTTTGCGATAACCAGGACATCCGCCGCCCGAATCCGATCGGGGTCGCGCTGAATATAGATGCCGACCTCACCGGTAGCGACATAGCCGAGCCTGTTCTGTCTCACATATGCGCGCAATGCAGCGGTGAGCGATCCTTCGATCTCACCGTGTTCGAAACCAGTTGGGCTCATCGGCACGATCCTCCCATCGATGAGCTCACAGCTTTCGACGCCAACCATTGTATACAGCTCATCGCCGGTGATCAGTGTGACCGGCGGCTCAACAGCTACGGCTTCGGTCATGGCGGCCTCCTAGGCTTCGCGCTTCCTCTGCGGCAGAAATCCAAACGAGCCGACGCCGACATGGTTGCGCCACGAGTGCTGCGGCGCGTAGCCGAGCAGCCTGCGCGCCTTCTCGATGCCGAGCAGGGTGGCGTTGGGCGACACCAGCTCACGCAGCTCGACCGACGGGAAGACCTCGGCCATCAGCTCGGCGCTCGGGCGGTCCATCACGGTATCATCGGCGGCGATGATAAACGCCTCGGCGCCCGCGATATCGGCTTCGAGACCGAGCCGGCAGCTCTGCGCCACATCGCGGGCATCGACGTAGCCCCAGAGGTTCCACTTCCTGGCGTGAGCGTCGTCCCAGTAGCTCGGAAAGCGGGCATAGTCGTCCGGCTCCATGATATTGGAGAAGCGCAGCCCGACGTAGGTCGCGCCGCTCCAGCGGCTGAACTGCCGCGCCAGCTCCTCCGAGATGACTTTGGAGAGCGCGTAGCTCGTCTCGGGGTAGAGCGGCGCGGCCTCATCGATCGGGGCGTAGTGCGGCAGGACCCGGTCGAACGGTAGGCCAAGCGTGGTCTCTGACGAGGCCCAGACGACGCGGCGCATGCCGAGCAACTGCGCGGCGCGGAAGACGTTGTAGGTGCTGCCGGTGTTGCCGTGGAACATGCGCTCCTCGGTGCGGCCGGTGGGGTTGGGATTGGCGGCGAGGTGGACCACCGCGTCGTAGCCGTGCATGGCCTCAATGGTCTCGCCGAGCGCGCCGAGGTCGGTCTGGAGAAAGCTGGCGTCCTGCGGCTCGCGCGGCGCGGCGATATCCAGGTTGCGCACCTCGTAGCCGTGGGCCCGCAGATCGGCGATGGTGGCGCGGCCAGCCTTGCCGCTGCCGCCAGTGACGATTATATTCTTCATTGTCTCTACCCTTCGTATGCTTGCTGTTGCGACATAGCGCTGTATACCGTAGGATAGCACAAGAAAAAAGTTTTTTGGGGGCTGCGCCCCCCAAACCCTCGCTGTCGCTACGCGTGTGTGCTTCTGACGCGCTGCGCGCGGGGCGCTTTCGCAATTCCTACAGCACAAGAAAAAGGATGATCGCGGGGGCTGCGCCCCCAACCCCCCGCTGTTGCTGCGCGTGTGTGCTTCTGACACGCTGCACACGGGGCACTTTCGCAATTCCTACAGCAGGAGAAAAAGGATAATCGCGGGGCTGCGCCCCCGAACCCCCGCTGGACCCTGCGCGCGGGGCGCTTGCAATCAGACAGGTGGGTTAGATGGATGAACTGACGCTGCGGCCAGCCACCGAGCTCGCCGCGCTGCTGCGGGGCGGGCAGATCTCGGCGCGCGAGCTGACCGAGGCGCATATCGCGGCCGTCGAGCGGCACAACCCCACGATCAACGCGATCGTGACCTTCACCCCCGATCGTGCGCTCGCCAGAGCCAGAGAGCTCGACGCAGCCATGGCACGCGGCGATGTACTCGGGCCGCTGCACGGGCTACCGGTGGCGCACAAGGATCTGCAGGAGACACGCGGCGTCCGCACCACCTACGGCTCGCCGCTCCACGCCGATTTCGTGCCAGACTTCGACTCGCTGCTTGTCGAGCGGATGCGCGACGCCGGTGCGATATCGCTCGGCAAGACCAACGTGCCGGAGTTCGGTGCCGGCTCGCAGACCTTCAATCCGGTGTTCGGCGCGACGCGCAACCCGCACGACCTAACCAAGACCGTCGGCGGGAGCAGCGGCGGGGCGGCGGCGGCGCTGGCGTGCGGCATGGTGGCGCTCGCCGACGGCAGCGACATGGGCGGCTCGCTGCGCAACCCTGCCAGCTTCTGCGGCGTGGTCGGGCTGCGGCCATCGGCCGGCCGCGTGCCGCGCCACCCTGCGAGCATGGGCTGGTTCGAGCTCTCGGTGGACGGGCCCCTAG
>JAYUUK010000375.1:0-9836 GCA_043754595.1 Roseiflexaceae bacterium
GGCGCAAATGCGCCGCCAGCGCGCGCAAAAGAGCGGTTTTTTGGGGCTGCGCCCCCCACACCCCCGTTGGAAGCGATTGAAGATGCAATTGCCCTGGGCGCCGGCGGTGCGAGCCCATTGGCGTACGGGACGATCGATCGCGCTGAACGTGACACGGGCGGCGAGTTCGACTAGCGCACGGGCTACATGAGTGGCGGGGGGTTGGGGGCACAGCCCCAAAATTATTCTCTGCTGGGGCGCAGCGGTCTCAGCCGCCGCGCTCCAGCGCAACCTGGTGGCAGCGCTCGCCGGGCAACCCGTGCCAAACCCGACCAGCCCCAAGGCGCTCGGTCAAACGCTCGTCGCGACAGCGGCAGATGCCAAAACCTGTCGATCCGAGACATCGGGCCGATCATCACGCTTGCTCAGCCTCAGCGCTGCGACGGAATCGCTCGATCCGCTGCATGATCTCCGCGAGCGTCTCGCGAATGGCCTGAAGATCGCTCGGACTGACAAACGTTGCCAATTCTTGCTCGACAGCCGCCATATCTGGCCGATGGTAGAAAAGCAATGTGGCAATATCATTCTCGTACAATCCAACGCGGGCAAAGTTCGCTTGCCGATAGAGCGATGGCAGAGCATATAATTTGAGTATAACAAGCCCCTCGACCGTCGCAGAGATAATATCCTGTTCGAGAAAATGCTGTTTCGTAGTATACAATCGTTGTACTCGAGCGAATACTGGATTTCGCGTGAGCAAAAAGTCTATCTGCAGCCCTTTGAATTGACCACGGGCGAAATAGAGATCCTGGCTTATAATCTGTATCTCTGGAAGCTTTTTAAGCGACGCTACTGCCAAAATAAGGTCGATATCTTCGGTATTCCGCCCCTCAATATACTGGAGCAGCGCGATCCCGCCGACCAGCACCGGTCGAACGTTCCGCTGCTTGAGCAGTGTGAAGAGCTCCGCCACGATCGGCAAGATATCATCCATGGGAGCGACTCCTCCACGCCAGTTTTGCATGTTGAAAGCGCGTGCGTTGCGGAGCACAGCGCCGATATGAAGCGGTGGGTGTGTGGTCATACCGACCTTCTGCGACAATCGAGACGCCATCGTGTATAGTTTACAAGATGCCAGCGGGCGACGCAAACGCCAACTGGCGATCTGCACCTGAGCACCGTCTACAAAGGAGCAAGCATGCAACCACTGGTGAGCGCTGCCTGGCTGCGCGAGCATCTCGGCGAACGCGACCTACGGATCATCGATGCCCGCTGGTATCTGACCGAGCCGGGGCGCGGGCTGGCCGAGTATCGCGCCGGGCATATCTCAGGCGCCGTCTACCTCAGCATAGACGGCGACCTCTCGGCGACGCACCACCGCGGCCCCGGCCGCCACCCGCTGCCGAGCGCCGATGCCTTCGCCGCGACCATGGGCCGCGCCGGGATCGGCGCGGCGACGCGCGTGGTGGCCTACGATACCGCCGGCGGCTCGATCGCGGCGCGCCTGTGGTGGCTGCTGCGCCACTTTGGCCACACCGAAGTGGCGCTGCTTGACGGCGGCTACGCGGCATGGCTGGCTGCCGGTGGCGCGCCCGAGGCCGGCGATGTGGCGGTGGAGCCAGCTACGTTTGTGGCACAGCCCGCCGCCGGAGACACCCTGGACGCCGATGGCGTCGAGGCGGCGCGCCACGACGGCGCAACGCTGCTGCTCGACGCCCGCGCCCCCGAGCGATTCTCTGGCAGCGTCGAGCCAATGGACCCGCGCGCCGGCCACATCCCAGGAGCCGTCAGCGCTCACTTCGGCGGCAACCTCAAGCCGGACGGCAGGTTCAAGCCGCCGGCGGAGCTGCGCGAGCGCTTCGACGCGCTCGGCGCGCTGGACGCCGCGCAGGTGGTCTGCTCCTGTGGCTCGGGCGTCACCGCCTGCCACAACCTGTTCGCGCTGCACCTGCTCGGCCGGGAGGACGCGCGGCTGTACCCCGGCTCCTGGAGCGACTGGAGCGCCCAGCCGGAACGGCCGATAGCGACTGGCGATGAGTAAGCGAGATTCATCATTGGCATCCGCTCATAGACGCTGAGCCGCGCGAACGCTGGACAGGCGTTTGGCGGACGCAATCCACTCCCAATGTGGGCGGCGAGACGCGCCGCTGCTTCGTGCCGATCGCGACGATCGCCACCGCATTCGGCGGGGCATAGAGTGCATCGTGGGCCCGGCCCTCGCGTTCATCTGTGCCTATCTGTGGATGATCTGCCCGGCCGCCCGGCATCACACCACCACGGTCTCGGCGGCCAGCTGCTCGTAGCGCCGCCAGGCGTCGGCCAGCCGCCGCACACCGATGATCAGCTCGTCGGTGTCCAGCACGAACGGCAGCCGCACATACGCCGCGTGCGCCCCGTCGGCGGAGAACTGGTCGCCTGGCGTCACCGCCACGCCGCAGCGCAGCGCCAGCTGTGCGAAACTCTGCCCGCTGCCGTGCGGCAGCCGCGCCCAGATGAATAGCCCGCCGCCAGGCAGCTCCCACTCCCACTCCGGCAGCAGCTCGCGCAGGAGATCGGCCAGCAACTCGCGCCTGGCCCCCAGCTCGGCGCGGCGCAGCTCGGCGGCGCGCCAGCTCGCGGCCACCAGCCGCGCCCCCACCAGCTGGTCCAGCATCCCCGAGCCGAGGTCAGCGGCGATCTTGAGCCGCGCTAGCCGCGCGATCAGCCCAGCGTCGGCCCGCACCCAGCCCACCCGCAACCCAGACCAGAACAGCTTGCCCAGCGACCCGATCGTGATCAGATGCTCGCCGCCAGGGTAGCTGGCGATCGATGGTGGGCGCTGACCGTCGATCGTCAGGTCGGCCAGCGTCTCATCCTCGACGATCGGGACGCGCGTCTCGGCCGCCAGCCGCGCCAGCCCGACGCGCACGTGGCCAGGCAGCGTCGCGCCCGTCGGGTTGTGGCAGGTCGGCGTGAGGTACACCAGGCTGGGCCGGTGGCGCTGGATCAACTCATCGGCCGCCAACGACGAACGCAGCAGTCGCTCGAACGGCAGCGAGTGGATCTGCGCCCCGTTGAGCCGCAGGATCTCAAGCGCGCCGAAGTACGTCGGGCTCTCGACCAGCGCCGGGTCGCCGCGCTGCACTAGCAGCTGGGTTAGCAGCGCGATCGCCTGCTGCGCTCCGCTGGTCACCAGAATCTGCTCATCTGTGGTCGGCAGGCCGAGCTCGGCGTAGCGCGCGGCGATCGCCCGGCGCAGCGCCGGCAGCCCGGCCGGAGCGAACTGGAACGCGCTCGCCGTCTCTGCTACCTGCTGCGCATCGGGCATGTACGGATGCTGCTCGCCGGGCAGCCGTAGCGCCCGCGCCGTCCCGAGCGCCATGTCGATCGTCGGCGCATCGCTGCGCAACAGCCGCTCGAACACCGAGCTGCGGTGCAGCAGCCGCTGACCGGGCGGGCGAGCCGCGCTCGGCAGCACCCACGTGCCGCTGCCGTGGCGCTGCTCGGCCAGACCCCACTCGGCCAGCAGCCCGTAGGCGGCCACCACCGTGCTGCGGCTCAGCGCCAGCGCCCGCCCAAGCTCGCGCTCGGAGAGCATCCGCTCGTTGGCCGCCAGTCGCCCCTCAACGATAGCGCCACGCAGCGCCGTCGCCAGCCGCAGATACAGCGGCCCACCAGCGGCGGCGTGCCAGTCGCGCAGCACATCCAGCTGCTCAGTCGTCATCGCGCCCCCCTTCTTCGCCCCGTATTCATCGCGCCCCGGCCGGTCGCCGCACATCTCCTGCGGAAACGGGCGTCGGTGCTCAGCGGCACCTCACCGCGCGCCCCATCGCGCCCTGCTAGCTGACACGTACTCCTCGACCAGGCGAGCGGACGATTCGCCACCTGCGCCCGGACGCAGCACGCTGCGTCCCTACAGGCTATCTGTGTCTATCTGTTGATGATCTGCCCGGCATCTGTGTTTATCTGTGTCTATCTGTGGATGATCTGCCCTGTGTCGCTAGCCGATCGCCGCCTCGATCAGGTTCGGTCCCGGCTGGCGCAGGTAGCGCGCCAGCGTCCGGCTGAACGCCTCGATCGTCGTCACCCGCTCGGCTTCTACTCCCATCCCGGCGGCGATCTGCGCCCAGCCGATCTCTGGCCGGTCCAGGCTCAGCAGATCGCTCGCCCTCGGCCCTGGGCGCTGGCCCGACTCGGTGGCGGTGTACTCGATCTCCAGCACCCGGTAGGCGCGGTTGGCGTACAGCACCGTCGTCACGTCGAGCCGCTCGCGCGCCTGAGTCCACAGCGCCTGGAGCGTGTAGGCCGCGCTACCGTCGGCCTGGAGCGTCAGCACCCGCCGATCCGGCGCGGCGATCGCCGCCCCGATCGCCATCGGCAGCCCGCAGCCGATAGCGCCGCCCGTGATCATCAGCCAGTCGTGCGGCGCGGCGGCGGCGGTGGCGTCGAGCAGCGGGAACCCCGCCGTGACCGACTCATCGACCACGATGCAGCCCTCCGGCAGCAGCGCCGCCACCGCCAGCGCGATGGTGGCCGGGTCCAGCGCGCCGGATGGCAGCGCGGGTCGCGCCAGCGGCGCGGCAATGGACGACGCCCGCGCCCCGATCGCATCTGCCAGGCGCCTCAGCGCGTCGCCCAGATCATCGCCTGGGGTGGCTAGCTGATGCACCTGCGTCCCATGCGGTACCAGCGAGCTGGGCATGCCAGGGTAGCCAAAGAACGCCACCGGCGATGCGGCACCCACCAGGATGAGGTGCCGCACGCCGCGCAGCGCGCCGAGCGCCGGCTCGACGAAGTACGGCAGCCGCTCGGTGGTCACTCGCCCGGCGCCGCGCTGCTGGCGCGCGAAGAACGTGGTGCTGCACAGCCGCGCGCCGCTGCTCGCCGCCACCCGTCCGGCGAACTCCAGCGCCGGGTCGCGCAGCGCGGCACCGCCGAGCAGCAGCATGCACGGCTCGCCAGAGCGCAGCGCGGCGGCGGCATCGCGGATCTGCGCCTCGCCGACCACAGCGGGCGCTGGTGGGGCGGGCACCGCCGCCGGCCCGGCGCACACATCCCAGGTCGCGTCGGCCGGCACGATCAGCGTGGCGATCTGCCCGGGTGGCAGCTGCGCGGCGGCGATGGCGGCTGCGGTGTCGTCGGCGATCGTCGCGGCGCTGGCGGTGGTGTGAACCCAGTGCGACATCGGCCGCGCCAGGCAGGCGATATCCGTCGTCAGCGGCGCGTCGTAGCGGAGGTGGCCGGTGGCGTGCTCCCCGACGATATTCACCACCGGCGATGCGGCGCGGCGGGCGTTGTGCAGGTTGGCCAGCCCGTTGGCCAGCCCTGGCCCGAGGTGGAGCAGCGTCGCCGCCGGGCGGCCGGCCACGCGCGCGTACCCGTCGGCCGCGCCGGTGGCCACCCCCTCAAAGAGTGCCAGCACGCCGCGCATCGCCGGCACGCGGTCCACCGCCGCCACAAACTGCATCTCAGATGTGCCGGGGTTTGCGAAGCAGACATCGACGTTCCCCGCCAGCAGGGTGCGCAGCAGCGCCTCGGCACCTTTCATCGGACTCTCCTTTGCGTCGCGTGTCCATACCACTTTGTACGGAACTGGCCATTGCGAGCATACCACACCCGGCGATAATAGACAAAAGGAGAATACCATGGCTTTTGAATCTACTGCGGCGCGCCGCGCACCGCTCTCGCGCGAGAATGCCGGGATGCTGCTCGGCCTGGTGGGCGTCATCATCTTCAGCGGCTCGCTGCCGGCCACGCGCCTGGCGGTGCGCGAGCTGGACCCACTGTTCGTGGCGCTCGGGCGGGCGGTCGTCGCCGCGTGCTGCGCCGCCATCGCGCTGCTGGCGATGCGCGCGCCGCTGCCGAGCCGGGCGCAGAGCCGCCGGCTGGTCGTCATCGCTGCCGGAGTGGTGGTGGGATTTCCGGTCTTCTCATCGCTGGCGCTGCGCGCCGTGCCATCGTCGCACGGCGCGGTGATCAACGGGCTGCTGCCGCTGGCCACCGCCATCGCCGGCGCCTGGATCGGCGGCGAGCGGCCGTCGCAGCGGTTCTGGCTAGCGGCCGGAGGCGGGGCGGCGGCGGTGGTCGGCTTCGCGCTGGTCAGCAATTCGGGCGAGGCCCATCTCGCCGACCTGCTGATGCTAGCGGCGCTGCTGCTCGGGGCGATCGGCTACGCCGAGGGTGGGCGGCTATCGCGCGAGCTCGGCGGCCCGCAGACGATCTGCTGGGCGCTGCTGCTGGCCGCGCCGTTCCTGCTGCCGCTCGCCATCTGGCGCGCCCCGCACGACCCATCCGCCATCTCGATGAGCGCCTGGCTCAGCTTCGGCTACGTCAGCCTGTTCAGCCAGTTTCTCGGCTTCTTCGCCTGGTACCGCGGCCTGGCGATAGGCGGCGTGGCGCGGGTCAGCCAGGTGCAGCTACTCCAGCCGCTGCTGGCGCTGGCGATCGCCGCCGCCCTGCTGCACGAGATCGTCTCGCCGCTGATGATCGTGGTCGCCGGCTGCGTGCTGGTGTCGATCCTGGTCAGCCGCCGCGCCCCGATCGCCGTCCGAGGCAGTGGCGAACGAGATCGACAGCCCGAACGTCAGCATGATTCATAGGATGCTGCGCCAGCGAACGTAGCGCGTCACGCTGCCAGAACTGGATCGTGCTTCGCTTTGGCGACGTTGCTATCGAAGAGGCCGCCGTTGAAGCGCGGCACCTTCTCACCAGAGCCAAAGTAGCCGCCATCGCGCATCGTGCGGAACAGGCCCTCCTCGCCCGCCGCGTGAATCAAGCGCCACCCTCGCATTGTACACACGCGGCGATCGTCGGGAGACGCCTGGGTGCGCACGCCCAGGCGTGGTTGCCGGACGTTACAGATCAGCCGCGGCCTTGCAGAAGGCAAGTTTGTAGATCAGTACAACATATCACCTGAAGCTGACCTGCAAAAACGGCGCGGCAAGGCCGTCGGACTGGAAGCGATTGTTGGGCGGCACTGTTAGGCAATCTGCTTGGCCTGCTTGAACTCATTGATCTCATGAGCGGCACGCGCATACCCACCGGCCCTTCGGAGTGATGCACCAACTGCATGACTTGCCGCACGATACGCCGGGTTGCTTAGTACGCGCTCCACGGCTTGGCGAAGTGTTCGTTGACTTAGCTGTTTGCGGTTGAGCCGGATTCCCGCCCTAACCGCATGTATCCGCTGTGCGACAAAATGCTGGTCAGCGGCTTGTGGTATGACGACCATGGGGACTCCCAAGAATAACGCCTCATGCACACTATTCATACCTCCGTGGGTGATAAATACCTGCGCGTGACGTAACACGGCGAGTTGCGGGACGGATTGGCGCACCGTGAAGTTGGCGGGAATGTGGCCCAGTTGTTCGACTGACACCTTAGCGCCGACGGACATAATCACGTATATGGACATAGATGCAAAGGTGTCGAAGCATGTGCGATAGAAGGAGATGTCCTCATTGAAGAGGGTTCCAAGCGAGATATACAGTACGGGAGTGTTTGTGGGCAGTGGAAATGGGAGCGGGGTATCCACTTCGGGCGGGGCAAGCGATGGTCCAACAAACTTAAAACGGGACGAGAACGACGCGCCAGCAGGCTGGAATTCTGCGGAGGTATAGACCAGATTTAACTCCGCCTCATTGCGGAACATGTCCAGCGGTTGTGGTTGCGGAAGCCCGTAAGTATGGCCAAGGGTACGTGCTATAGCGTGGAACTGCCGACGTTGTGGGTGTGCCGTGAAATACATGCGGATTAGTTCCACAATCTGCGTGAGTGAGCCAAGTGCTAGACGAGGCGTCAAGGCAAACGTGGTTGTCGAGCAAATAGCTGGGCAGGCGAGTAGTTGTGCCACGTATTTCCCCCAGGGACAGAGAGAGTCGTAGATGATCAGGTCGGGGGCATCGGCAGTCACGCTGTCGAGGAGGCTGGGTAACAGAGTTGCGGTCGCATCTAACAAGGTAGTTGCGAGGCGAAACAGGTTCGGATCAGGACGGGTATAATCAAGCGACAGCAGATGTTGATAACTGCGGAACGTTGCGCCGGTTTGTTCAATTGCGTGTTGAAACACATCAAATGAGTAGTAAATGACGCTCTCCCCTCGCTGCACTAACTCGCGAACAAGCGGGAGGGTGGGATTAGTATGACCATGGGCGGGAACATTCACAAAGATGATCCGGGCCATCCTGCAATCCTCCAAGTCAGCAAAGGTCTCGTGTAGCCGAGTATAGCACACCCAGATGAGAGGGGAGGGTGTAAGCCGCCCAACGTTACAGCTCAGCCGCCCGTGCCGGGGCAAGCATGCATAGGTCGATTCTGCGTTTCAAAATACCACCGATTTTGGAGAGCGCCGCGCGCGTCGGCTGTAGCGAGTGTTGGCTGCACGCTTTGTTGGGCGTACCGGCCTTTACCGCAAAGATATGGTATGAAGTGTCTTAACCCGATCATGCTCATATGCCAGAATATCAAGTTTTCTTACACGGCCGAAGATGCACCTATTCTGATGATTAATAGCATCAGCAACTGGTTTGAGTGCATGAGCGTGAAGGTGATCACCAATCGTAAGATGTGGAATATACGCCACATCTAAATTCAATCCAGGTTCGAGTACACCACGATAGAGCTCATCGTGGAGTTTCACCAACGTGCTATATCCCTCATCTGGCACCAGGAAGAGATGTGTCATTGGATTATACGAATCCTTGACAATCATTGCACAGCGGATAGCAAATGAGAAGCTTGCGCATTGTTGTGTACAAGTGGTGACGTGTTCGATAAAGCGTGCTGGGTCAGTGGTATGTGTTGGAAATACGACGGTAAAGTGTGGCGAGATGAGAGAGTAGTTCGAGTCGTGCGTTCTGCGTATATCCTGAATCCAGGTGTAGTCATCTGCGTTCAGGTCTGGATAGGCGACGAGAAGAAGACTCATAGGTAGTGGTCTCCACGAGACTGATTTTGTTTGATTATCGTGATCGATGAAGCGGCGGATTCGCACTTCGTGCCAGAAGCGATCGTTGCGAAAGGAGCGCGGCGATCTGCGTGATCTGCGAGTCCAGCGCGTGCGGTGTCGTGCCGTCGACACCTCCTTTACGCTTGCCTTGGCTCAATAGAACACTGTTTGATCACATCCGGCTGTAGCGGATTTCGGTTGTTCACAATGATATGAGCAAATTGTATCGGGTTCACTTCTGCTTCATACAACAGATGTGTGGGTATCCAGAATGTGCGGTAACGTTCTAACACGAGGGCGGCATTTCCAACCCAAGCAGTGTCCCGTTGTACGGCACGTTCGAGCATTGTATCCCAATCAATGTCGAGCCATATAACATAATTCCAGAAGTGTTGGAGATTAGGCTGCAATAAAAATATGCCATCAACAATGAGAATTGTGTCATTTTCTGCTTCTATCCGCTGTTCAGGGAATGCAATATCGTGAAATCTATCCCATAAAGTGAGACGGCAACGTCGGCTATCATCTTGACGTAGCGGTTCAAGCACATGGTTTCGGAAAGCAGCGTAATCATATCCTTCAGCATAATACGAGCTTGGCGTGTAGGATTGTTCGCCAGATCGATGTTTATGTCTCGGTGGATGAAAATCATCAATTGAGCTACGAAGAACGTGATGACCATACTGCTGCAGATGTGCTGCAAGTTCATTGGCGAGGGTTGTTTTACCAGCAGCGGAGCGGCCATCAATCGCAACCAGTGTAGGCTCTTGCTTGGATAGTTGTACGATTTGCTTAGCCAGCTGGTCAAGCAGTTCGGCACGCGTTATTTCCATAACCATTACTCCGTAGAAAAAGCACATTCACTGTATTGTACACGCCACCTAATCACATCTGCGGCCCAACGCTATAACAATCCTACGTTAGTTGGAAA
>JAYUUK010000376.1:0-3266 GCA_043754595.1 Roseiflexaceae bacterium
CAGCGGCCCACAGGCGATGACCCTGGTACGAACCTCACGGCCGCTGCCAATCATGATCTGTCGCTCGCCGACCGCGCCAGAGACGATCGTTTCAGCGAGCAGCGCGGCGAGCGGCCAGGCGCTGCTCTCGACGAGCGAGACGCGCTGCTGACCGCGCAGCCCAAACCACTCGGCGGCGAGCTCAGAGGCCGCGACGATCAGCCCGTGTCCGTCGATGAACAGCGCAGCCTCCTCCATTTGCCCGGCGAGTATGGCCGGGTCAAATATGCTCGCTCGCGGGATGTGCAGCATTGTCGCGGCGCGCGCCGCCGCGAGCGAGATGAGCAGATCGGGCGCGGCGGGCTGCGCTAGTGCGGTGGGCTGTGCTGGTGCGGCGGGCTGCGCGGGCGCCGCTACCGGAGTATAGGCTGGAGCGGAAGGGGCTCTCGCGCTCGCCGGTGTCGGGAGGCGGGCAGCCTCGCTGTTCAGCCAGCTCGGCGCGATGACGGCGCCGAGGATGAGCTGATCGAGCGCCACATCGTGGAACAGCGGATGCGCAGCGAGACGCGTAGCGATCGTGGCGACGAGCCGCTCTTGATCGCTGGCGCGCACGTGTATATCGAGCCGATAGCCGGTGTCGCAGTACTGCGAGACAATCAGCGCAACCCGCTCGGCGATCTCAGGATCGACGATCAGCATGCTAAGGTACGATCCACCAAGCTCCTCGGCGATCAGCAGCACCGCCCCAGCTGGGCTCAGGATCGCCAGCACTGGGTCCTCGCCAAGAAACGATGGGACCTCGAGCCAGCGAACCGTGGAGCTATTGGTTAGCGCGCTGGCGCACGCTCCGCCGGCGATTATCAGGGCGCGCGGGTCGGCGTCCATCTCGCCGACGAGCATGTCTACAATCGCGCCGATCTGACTGAGCTGGAGCCTGCACGGCACCTTGGGTGGCACCACGCCGATTAACGATCGGAGCCGGACGAGTGACTGTATCATGAATTACGCTCGTATTCTTAGTAAGTAACCCACTCGACGAGGCCGATGGTTCGACCGAGCTCATCGAGCGAAGGAGCATTAGCGTCGATATCGGCCTGCGCATCATGATTGTGCACCAGCACGAGGCGCTGCGGCTTGAGCGCGTGCGCGGTCGCGATCACGTGATCGAGCGGCACGCCGGCACCCATACAGTTGACGCGATAGCCAGCCATCGTGAGCCGCTGGGTCGTCCGCTCGACCTGATCGGTGGCGCTATCGCTGATCCCAGCGATGATGGCTGAGGGCGGCTCGGTAGCTTCGGGCGACTGCGCGCGGGGTGAGGCGGGCTCGCTCTGGAGCGCCGACGCGAGTGCGCCGGATGTCTTCTCGGCAGGAGCGGGCTGCTCGATGGGCAGATCGGCGAGCTGGAGCTGCGCGGCGCGCTCGTGCTCCCCAAGGCGGCGTTGCAGCGTCGTCCAGCGCGCCTGAGACTGAGCCTCGTCGGTGACGACCAACGGAGCACACGATCGCCGCAGCAGTAGACACGTCAGCAGGGCGGCACGCTGCACCTGCACGAGATCGCCGGTCAGCGCCGCGCGGAACGCCACGTGCCGCGATTGGCCGGCTTCGCTGACGGTGGCGCGGCCGAGCAGCGCCCCGCCGAAGCACGGTGACTGCACGATCATGAACCACTCACGCAGCAGCGGGCTCTCAGCAGCCAGCTCGATATACTCGACGCCGGTGAGCGGCTGGGCGGGCGCATCGACTTCGCCGCACACCAACACGCTGGCGCCGGCCTGGCTGAGCGAGGAGAGCAGCCGTTGATGGAAGCGCAGCAGCGAGAAGCGCATCACCCCGAGGGTGATAACCGCGCCCGCTATCTTATCGCGCGCCCCCTGGCAAAGCAGCTGCTCGATGATCAACATTGCCTCAGCGCCAAACAGCGGCGACGTGGCGCTGTGCGGGAGAAGCTCGCTGGGCGTGGAACAGGATGGCGTATGATGTGGCATCGTGACCTAGCAGATTCGTTGAAAGCCTACTACGACCAATAATACGATAGGATGGTGGAGAAAAAAAGTTCAAAAGATGGACAGAATGTTGAGCATCGGGGGAGGAACGTGCACACGTTTTGTACAGCCCTTGCACTTACAGTACCGATGCCAGGCAGCTTGTCTACACAGCTTTGCGAAGAGGCGCGAATGCCAGGCAGCCGGGCAGCTTTGCCACCGATGTCCACCATCGCCACCGATGCCAGGCAGCCGGGCTGCTGCGCCATAGATCCCGGGCAGCGTATCCGCCAATCTTCGCAAATCGGCGCGAATGCCGGATAGAAATAGCTGTAGCCGGGCAGCATCAGCCTCGCGCAGAGGCTATGCACCGCATCCTCCGTGCCGCGAAGCATCTAGCCCAGCACAACGGGAGATGCGCGTGGGGAGCTAACGTCGCACGGCGGGCAGGCGTGCGGTACAATACACTATCATCAATCGCCGCTAGTGAGACGCGCATGCTGCCGATCGTTCAGATCATTCACCGCGACGGGATCATCGACCTGGGCTGGGGCCACCCGGACCCGACGCTGCTGGCCCCGGCCGACGTGGCCACCGCCGCCGCCGCCACGATCGCCCGCCACGGCTCAGCCGCGCTGGCCTACAGCTGGGAGCGCGGCCCCGGCCCGCTGGCGGAATTCCTCTGCGATCACCTCGGGCGGATCGACGGGCGCGCGCCGCACCCCGATGAGCTGCTGATCACCGGCGGCAATTCGGCCGGGCTCGATCTGACGCTGACGCTGCTGACCCGGCCGGGCGATGTGGTGCTCCGTCGCCCAGCGTTCGACGCGACCAGACCTTCGTCGGCCAACACTTGGTGCTGCGGCTTCGATGGGCAGGAGCATGTGATCACCGGCCACGGCGATGGCGAGCTCTGGTGGTGGGGCATCGACGCACCGGTGTGAGCTGTCAACGACGTGAGCTGAGCAGATCGGCCACAGGCGGATCGGGGCGAGATCGAACGCTGACGGTGAGAGCGCTACGGTACTGGACCGCGTCCTTTATTCGAGCAATCAGATCGGAGAACCGAACATGATCGTTCTAACCGCACCCACCGGCGCGATCGGACAGCAAGTGCTCGCCCATGTGCTCGCCAGTGGCGAGCCGATGCGCGTGATTGTACGAGACCCTGCGCGCCTCCACGCGAGCATTCGCGAGCACGCCGAGATCGTGGTGGGCTCGCACAGCGATGCCGACGTGGTCGACCGGGCCTTCGCCGGGGCCGATAGCGTGTTCTGGCTCGTCCCCGCCGATCCACGCGCC
>JAYUUK010000377.1:0-9806 GCA_043754595.1 Roseiflexaceae bacterium
TGCTGAATGACCAGCGGACGGCGACGTTGCGCTTCGAGATGCCGCAGCACTACACCGGCGCGCTCGTCGAGCTGCGCTTCCCGACCGGCAACCGCGGCGGGTGGGTGCAGGGGGTCGAGGCGATCTTCCACGAGTATCTCGTGCCAGGCGCCCTGATCACCGTCGCCCGCACCGAGCAGCCGCACACCTTCGCGCTCAGCTATGAGGAGCAGCCGGAGCAGACCGACAGGGTGCTCGCGGTGGATGAGACGAAGAAGACGCCAAAATATATCTTCACCAACGTCAGCTACGCCTGCGCGGTGGACACCGAGATGCTGGTCAACCAGCAGCAGTACGGCAAGCTGCGCAACCTCAAGGCCTTCCCGATGGCCGAGCGGCGCAAGGGCGACCAGATGATCGAGCACGTGTTCGAGATTATCGGCGACCCGATCGGGACGCGCACAGAGCCGCGCTACCGCTCGACCGAGCAGCAGCTGTTCGTCGGGCTCAACGCGCTCCGCCCAGCGTCGCGAGAGTATCTCGCGCACCTGCTGGCCGACGGCGACCTGTTCGAGCGCGATGACGAGCGCGATGGCGGCTGGCTGTTCACCCCAGCTCCCAAGCCGCAGTCCAGCGATGACGACAAAGAGGATGAGGAGTACGAGGACGACGAGTAGCGCGCGACGCGCCGAGCTCGGCTCTGCAAGACGTGGAATGTCATGGACGTTCCACGTCTTCTGTTTGAAGGAGCATTATGGAACTGCCACAGCATATTCAGACGATCGGCGCGGCCGGGCACAGCCTGGCGATGACCGAGCTGCGCCCGCTCTCCAACCTCGGCGATGAGGAGCGCGAGCCATTTTTGCGCGCCTGGAAGCGGATTAGCGAGGAGCGCCGCCTCGAAATTATTCGCGCCATGATCGAACTTACTGAGGAGAACATCGACCTGCACTTCGCCGATGTGCTGCTCTGGGTCCTCGAAGATGGCGACTCCGAGGTGCGAGCGGCGGCGGCGGCCGGGCTGTGGGAAGACGAGCGCCCGGCCACTATCAGGCGGCTGCTGACCCTGCTGCGGCAGGACGGCGCCGAGTCGGTGCGCGCCGCAGCGGGCACGGCGCTGGCGCGGGCGAGCTACATGGTTGAGCTCGACGAGATCGATGAGGACGACGCTGCGCGGGTCAAGCGCGCGCTGCTGGCCGCCATCCGCTCCGACCGCAGCGATGAGGTGCGCCGCCGCGCGTTGGAGAGCGCCGGGTTCATCGGCAGCGACGACGAGATCATGGGGGAGGTACAGCTCGCCTACGAGCGCCGCGAGCAGCTGCTCACCGAGAGCGCGCTGACCGCCATGGGCCGCTCGATGCTGCCGCGCTGGCTGCCGCTGATCGCCCGCGAGCTCGATAGCCGCTCGCCGGCTACCCGCTACGAGGCGGCGCGCGCCGCCGGCGAGCTGGCCGATGAGGCCCGCAGCCTGTCGATCCGCCTGGCAAGCCTGGCGGCAGACGACGACGGCGAGGTGGCCAGCGTGGCGATCTGGGCGCTGGGGCAGGTGGGCGGCGCGGCGGCGCAGCGCGCGCTGGATCAGCTGCGTACCAGCCAGAATGAGACGCGGCGGCAGGCGGCGCTGGATGCGATCGATGAACTGTCGCTCGGCGAGGGGTTCTTGGGCGGCGACTGGCGCAAGAATTGATGGTGAGGAGGCTATGCAGCTCGAAACCTTCGACGGCATCGACGGCCGCTACGGCGCCGTGGTGCTCTCACCCCACCTGGACGACGCGGCGCTCTCGTGCGGGGCGCTGATCGCCAACCGCACCGCCGCCAGGCAGCCGACGCTGGTCGTCACATTCTGCAGCGCCGCGCCAGACCCGGCCAGCCAGTTCAACACCATCGCCCGCGAGTTCCACGCTGAGTGGAACCTAGCGCCCGATGAGGTGGTGGCGGCGCGGCTGCGCGAGGACGCTGCGGCGATGGCCGCGCTCGGCGCTGATTATTGCTACGCCGGCATGACTGACGCGATCTACCGCGCCCCGGAGTCGTACGTCGATCGTTCCACGCTCTACGCCACCCCCGTGCCGGACGACCCGCTGTTCGCCGAGGTCCGCCGGCTGCTGCGGCTACTGCTGGACCGCGCGCCGCACGCCACGATCTACGCGCCGCTGGCCGTCGGCGACCACGTGGACCACCGGGTGACCTTCGCCGAGGTGCTCGCGGCCGATCACCCGCGCGCGGTGTTCTACGAAGATATTAACTACGCGCTGATCCCCGGCGCGGTCGAGGCGCGCCTGGCGGCCATCGGGCGGCCCATGGTGCCAGCGACTGCCGATGTGACAGCGGGGATGGACGCCAAGATCGCGGCGATCCGAGCCTACGCCAGCCAGCAGGTGGCGTTGTTCGGCGACCCGGCCGATATGCCGCGGCAGATCCGAGACTACGCCGCCGGTCTGCTGCCTGGCGGCTACGGGGAGCGGGTGTGGCGATTGAGCTGATCGTCGACCCGACGGCTGAGGTCTGGGACGCATTTGTGGCGGCCCACCCACAGGGCCACCCGCTCCAGACATCGGCGTGGGCCGCGCTGAAGGCCACGGTTGGCTGGCGGGCGCGGCGGCTGCTGCTGCGCGATGGCGGGCGGCCGCTGGCCGGCGGGCAGCTGCTGCTGCGTCACCGCTACGGCGTGGCGGCGGCCTACGCCCCGCGCGGCCCGCTGTTCTCCGGCGACGCCGGCACGGATGGTGCGCTGCTGGCGGCGCTGGAGCGCGCCGCGCGCCGCGCCAGGGCAGTCTTCCTGCGGGTCGAGCCGAATCTGCTGGATTCGCAGCCCGAGCTGAATATCGTGCGGCGGCTTGAGCTGGAGCACGGCTACGCTGAGACGGCGGGGGTACAGCCCAGCACCAGCGTCCACCTTTCGCTGCTGCCCGAGCCGGAGACGCTGCTGGCGGGGATGAGCAAGGGGCACCGGGCGGATATCCGGCGGGCGCAGCGCGATGGGGTGGCGGTGCGCGCGGGCGATGGCGCGGCCGACATGGCGAGCTTTCAGCGGATCATGGAGACCACGGCGGCGCGGGCGGGGTTTGGCATCCACAGCGGCGGCTACTATGCGGCGGCCAGGCGGCTGTTTGGCGAGCGGGCGCTGCTGTTGCTGGCCGAGATCGACGGCGCGGCGGTGGGCGGGTGCCTGGTGGTGGCGAGCTGCGGCGTCTGTCTCTACCTGTACGGCGGCTCCGATGAGCGCGGGCTCAGGAGCGGCGCGAACCATCTGCTGCAATGGCAGGCGATCCGGTGGGCGCGCGAGCGCGGCTGCCACACCTACGATTTCTGGGGCGTGCCCGACGCGTTCGGCGCGCTGGCGACGGCGACCGACGAGGACGAGCGGGCGCGGCTGGAGGAGCGCGCCAAGGCCGACCCGCTGTACGGCGTGTTTCGCTTCAAGAAGGGGTTCGGCGGCGCGGTGGTGCGCTACGCCCCGGCCTGCGACCGGGTGCTGATCCGGCCGCTGTACGCCATCTGGCGGCGGACGCAGCCAGATTGACGGCGTCGGGGGCATGGGCGGCGGCGCGCGGGGCGGGCGATAGGGTAGGGGCGAAGCACGCCGGATGGATCGCTTGAGGAATGGCATGCGCGCTTGCTTCGCCCGTACGGAGCCATGGCGCGCCGTCGCGCCGTCGCGGGACCGCAGGCCCCATATTTATTTTCTTCTCGCTGGGTGGGCGGCGCGCCGCCCGCCCGGCGCTACCACCACTATGACAAACCAACCAGCAGACGAGCACGAGCGTATGATCGCCTACCTCCAGATCGAGCTCGAGCGGCAGCGGGCGATCAACGGCGAGATGCGGCGCGCGGTGGCCGAGATGGCGCGGGCGTTCCAGGAGACCCTGGCGCGGGCGTACGATGCGGCGCAGACCGGCGACCTGGAGCGGGTGCGGCGGGTCACGATCGAGAACCGCGAGGCGTGGCAAGAATATCTGCGGCAGATCGTGGCGGCCTCGGCCAGCGGGCGCGGCGAGTGATGGGCTACGTGTTATGTACATGCGCGAAACGCACAGCGGGGGGCTGCGCGCAGCCCCGAGATCATCCCTTTTCTCTTCCCATAGGATAGCTATAGCTATCGAGCTGCGCGCGTCTCGGCGATGAACGCGGCGTCCTCATCGCGCAGATCGCTCAGCGCGCGACCGTAGTCCAGCAGCTGCCCGTAGCTCCCGTCTTCGTAGCAGGCATTGGCCGCCCGCTGCAGATCGATCATGATATCCGCGTCTGGGGCGAGCAGCGGCACAGGGACGCGCGGCAGGCGGCGGCGTAGGTCAACCGCCCAGACCTGGGTGGTGCCGAAGTTGAGTGTAGCACATATGCCCCCGCCCCGCCCGGCGCGCCGCTGCGGTACAATACAGCCACACAATTCTGTCGAAAGGACGCCGCTCTATGGTCGACCAACGAGTCGATAAACTGGCGCGGGTGCTGGCGCGCTACTCGCTCAAGCTCAAGCAGGGCGATCTGTTCCGCATCCTGAGCACCCCCGCCGCCACCCCGCTGACCGTCGCGCTGTACCGCGAGGCGCTGCTGTGCGGCGCAAATCCGTACGTCGCGCTCGCGCTTGAGGAGATAGAGGAAACCCTCTACCGCCACGGCACCGACGAACAGATCAGCTTTCTGACGCCCATGCAGCGCATGGAGACCGACGCGATCGACGCGACGATCCGGATCATCGGCAGCGAGAACACCAAGTCGCTCTCGGGGGCCGACCCGGCCAAGGTGGCGCTGCGCCGCCAGACGCTGCGCGAGACCCAGGCCAAGGTGATGCAGCGCGCCGCCGAGAACAGCCTGAGCTGGTGCGTCACCCTCTACCCGACCAACGCCGCCGCCCAGGACGCCGAGATGTCGCTGGCCGACTACGCCGAGTTCGTCTTCCGCGCCGGCAAGCTGCACTACGATGACCCGGTGGCCGCCTGGGAGCAGACCCGCAGCGAGCAGCAGCGGATCGTCGAGTACCTCAACACCAGATCCGTCATCAGGGTGGTGGCGCCAGACACCGATCTGACCTATTACACCAAACGGCGGCCGTGGGAGAACTGCGCCGGCGATAAGAACTTTCCCGATGGCGAGGTCTTCTCCTCGTGCGATGAGACGCTGACCGAAGGCTATATCCGCTACTCGTTCCCGGCGGTCTACTCCGGCCGCGAGGTCGAGGATATCCGCCTGACCTTCGAACGTGGCGTGGTGACCAAGGCGACCGCCGCCAAGGGCGAGGAGCTGCTCCACTCGCTGCTGGACATGGACGAGGGCGCGCGGCGGCTGGGCGAGGTGGCGTTTGGCACGAACTACGATATCACCCACTTCTCGCGCAACATCCTGTTCGACGAGAAGATCGGCGGGACGATCCACCTGGCACTCGGGGCCGGCTATCCCGAGACCGGCAGCCAGAACCGCAGCGCGCTGCACTGGGATATGCTGTGCGACATGCGCGACGGCACGGCCTACGCCGACGGCGAGATCTTCTATCAGCACGGCAAGTTTGTGATCTAGCGGAGAACGCAGAACGGCCCCGCATTCGCGAATATGAGCGGATTCCTTGTGCGCCTATCTGTGGCTATCTGTGGCTATCTGTGGATAACCTGGCGGCTACTGGCTCCTCGCTACTGGCTCCTGCTGCGCATTCGGCTATGGCAATCCTATTAGAGTTGTAAAAAATGAGGGGATGTTTCGTGGGGACACCCAGAAGGTACCCGGCCCCCACACCCCCGCGTTGCGCTGACGCGCGTTTACAGCTCATGTAGGAATGCTATATCTGCGACTATCTGTGGATGATTCAGTATGGAAGTGACAGTCACCGCCAGCAGCACGACGCCCGCATCGCCCGAGGCTGTGCGCGCGCTGCTGCACGACGCCGATCTGCTCCAGGCGCTGGTTCCAGGGCTTGAGCGGATCGGCGAGCTGTGGCGCTACGATGGCGAACTCACCACCATCA
Source organism: Roseiflexaceae bacterium (assembly GCA_043754595.1). Lineage (GTDB taxonomy): Bacteria > Chloroflexota > Chloroflexia > Chloroflexales > Roseiflexaceae > JAYUUK01. The sequence continues at coordinate 5,933 of JAYUUK010000377.1, forward strand.
GCTTCTCGCCGGGGCGCATGGTGTGGGTCGCCATGCCGATCGCCGTGCCGAACGCGCGGCTGCGGGCCGATCTGCGGCTGCGCGCCACCCCGATCGGCACCGCCGTGGAGCTGACGCTGCTGGCCGAGGCACCAGATGGCCCGCTCGCGTGGCTGCTGCGGCGCGATCTGCGATTCAGGCTAGATCGCAGCGCCCAGGCCGCCATCGCCGCGCTAGCTGGTATGGCCGAGCGCGCCGACGCCGGGCTCGCTGCTGGCGAGATGCCATCCCACCCGCGCACCCGCGCCGCCTTCGCCGCAATGGGCGCGGGCGAGCACCTCGAGCGCGTCGCGCGGATGGACGAGACGTGGGCGGCGATCCGCGCTGCCGCCGCCAACGCCCCGCCGCCCGAGCGCGCCGACGAGCCGTACTACCGCGAGCTGCCGGCGCTCCCGCGCGACCCAAGCGTCGCGCGGTTCGACCTAATCTACGCCGGCGGCAGCCTCGGGCTGCTCCACGCCGCGGTGATGGCCGCACGTTTCAGCAAGCGGGTGCTGCTCTTCGACCGCAGCACAGTGGGGACGGCGCACCGCGAGTGGAATATCAGCCGCGACGAACTGGCCGAGCTGGTGGGCAGCGGCGTGTTCAGCTGGGACGAGCTGCGCCAGACGATCATGGCCGAGTACGAGACCGGCGTGGTGCGCTTCTACAACGGGCGCGAGCGGCCGGCCGAGCTCTGGCTGCCGCACGTGCTGGATGTTGCGATCGACGCCGGGGCGCTGCTGCGGCTGGCGCGACAGAAGCTGGAGCGTGCCGGCGGCACGATCCTCGACGGGCGGCTGTTTCGCGGCCTGACCGTCAGCACAGGCGGCCCACTGGCGGTGCGCGTTGAGCTCGATGGCGGCCACGGCCCAGAGCGCTACGACGCCGCACTGCTGCTGGATGGGATGGGCAGCGTCTCGCCGCTCTCCATGCGCCGCTTCGCCAGCCTGCCGTTCGCCGGCGTCTGCCCGACGGTGGGGACGGTGGTGAGCGGGCTGGAGGAGGGCGACGCGCCGAACCAGCATAACCCTACCATCGGCGATATCCTGCTGACTATCGAGCACGGGCAGCGCGGGCAGCAGTACATGTGGGAGGGCTTCCCGGGGCGCGATGGCGAGCTGACCGTCTACCTGTTCTACTACGACACGCTGCGCCCGGCGTACGGCGAGACCGCGCTGCGCCAAGGGCCGCCGCCGAACCTGATGGACCTCTTTGAGGACTACTTCGCGCTGCTGCCGAGCTACAAGACCCCAGGGTCGGAGTTTCGGCATCTCAAGCCGGTGTACGGCTACATCCCGGCGCGGCACTCGGTGCGCGGCCAGGAGGCGCCGCTGCTGCGCGGCGTGCTCCCGATCGGCGACTCGGCGGCGCAGCAGAGCCCGCTGACCTTCTGCGGCTTCGGCTCACACTTACGCAACCTGTGCCGCACCGCTACGCTGCTGGACATTGCGCTGGCGAGCGGAAACACCGGGCCGGAACAGCTCGCCGCCGTCAGCCCGTACCAGGTCAATGTCTCGCTCAACTGGGTCTTCAGCCGCTTCATGCAGCCGTGGGACGCTGGCGAAGATGTCAACGCGCTGCAGAACGTCTTCCTCGATGTGCTCAACGAGCTCGGCACCAAGCTGAGCGTGCGCTTCTTCCGCGACAAGATGCGCTGGGGCGACTACCACCGGCTGGTGCTTGGCATGCTGCGCCATCACCCGCAGATTATGCGCAAGGCCTGGCGCGTGCTCGGGCCGGGCGGCTGGCGTCAGTGGGCTGGCGACTACCTGGTCTACTCGGCTTCGGCGCTCGGCGCGCGGGCGGCGCGGCGGGCTGGGCCGCGGCGGCGCGAGTGGGCGGCGCGCTGGCTCGGTCGCGCTCGCCCAAAACTCGGCTTCCGGCTGCGGGCGCAGTACGCCGAGTGGGCGACGATGGGGTGGATCGATTGACGATTGCTAGGAAAAGGGAAATTATCGGGGACACCCAGAGGGTACCCGGCCCCCAAACCCCCGCTGCGGAGAAAATTATGAACACGATCCTCCACCTTGCGCCGCGCGCCCGCTGGGAGACCTGGCCGGCCGGCGAGCCATACCTGCCAGAAACCTACGCCCAGGACGGGTTCGTCCACTGCACGAGTGGCGACCCGCTAATGCTGCGGGTCGCCAACCGCTTCTACCGCGATATGCCTGGCGACTTCGTGCTGCTGACGCTCGACCCGGCGCTGCTGACGTCTGCGCTGCGCTGGGAGGCGGCGAGCGATGGGATGAGCGCCGAGCCGTTCCCGCATATCTACGGCCCGATCGACTATAGCTCGGTGGTGGCTGTGCGCCCGCTGCTGCGCGATGCCTCCGGCGCATTCGTGGGCATCATCGGGGAGCGTTCGCCGAGCGTCCACAGATAACCACAGATAGCCACAGATGGCCGGGCATACGTATCCGCGAATTGACGCGAATGTTGGGCGGACCGCGCCGAGCATCCATAGATAACCACAGATAGCCGGGCATACGTATCCGCGAATTGACGCGAATTGACGCGAATGTTGGGCGGACCGCGCCGAGCATCCACCTTTTTTACAACGGCAGAAAGATCGCTTTGCCGGCAACATCCTCATCAGTTCCAATTGTTGCAATAAGCTCAAGGTCTGCGATACACTGCCCGATCGAGACACGACGCTGATGGGCGTAGATAACGCCTTTGAATTGTGCGCCACTCTGCTGACGCTTGGTAGCCTCTTCGAGCAAATCATTGTCGCGAGTGAAAAGCACTCGGTCGAGCGCTGTGACACGATCGAGCAGATCGGGGTCGAGCGTCATCGTTGTCCCATCTTCGTATGCGGTGAGAACGTCGACCTGTCGCGAACGCAGACCACTCGTGATCGCTCGTGGGACGTGATGATCCATATACAGCTTGAGGGTCACGAAACTCGTCCCGGCTGACGCAGCCTTGCGCGGAGCATCGTCGCCGGGGCGGTCCGCTGGAGATCATCGACGCGTTCGAGCCGCCGCGCGATATCACCCTCGAGCTCGTCTCGGTGGTCCCAATAATACGCCAGCGCCGAGTACACCTGCCCGAGCGACAGATACGGATGCTGGAACTGCGCCTCCTCGGGGCTCCAACCATACGTCACGACATCAAGCGCCAATTCGATGACCTTCATCGTCGTTCCCTCGATGATCGGGACGCCGCGATCGGTGAGCACGACGTGCTCATAGGTCGTTTCGGTGCTGTCCATGGTGGAGCTCCTTGCCGCAGCGTACGATGATCGCTATTGTAGCACGGCCGAGCGTCCACAGATAACCACAGATAGCCACAGATGGCCGGGCATACGTATCCGCGAATTGACGCGCATTGACGCGAATGCCGGGCGGATCGCGCCGCTAAGCTCGTGGACGATCTGCCGGAAGATGAGCGAGATGAGCGGACAAACTGCCGGATATCTGTGTCTATCTGTGTCTATCTGTGGACAAACTGACCGGAGATCCTCGACGCATCCGGGCCCTCGCGCCGCTCACTCGCAGCATTGACACCGCTCCTAATCCATGTGATAGAGTAGAACAAAGTTTATGAAATCCAAATCATCAGCCGCCGCATGGGCGAGGAGGCTCGATGCGAATCATCACCATCCGCGAGCTCAAGGCGAAGCTCAGTGCTTACCCCAGTGGCGTGGCCGATCCTGACGGGTCGATCATCGTGACCTCTCGCGGCAAGCCGATCGCGGTCATCGCGGCATATACCGAGAAGCCACCAGCCCCCAGCTCCCAGCTCCCAGCCATCAGCCATCAGCCATCAGCCACCAGTCTAACCGAAGATGAAATCCTTCTGCTTCAACTCCTCGTGCGAGGATGGAGCAATGACGAAATTGCACACACCC
>JAYUUK010000378.1:0-9785 GCA_043754595.1 Roseiflexaceae bacterium
CGGGATGGCCGACGTGAAGAAGCGCGTCCTCGAGCACATGGCCGTGCTCAAGCTCAAGGGCGACGTGCGCGGCGGAATCCTCTGCCTCGCGGGCCCTCCCGGCGTCGGCAAGACCTCGCTCGGCCAGAGCATTGCCAAGTCGCTCGGGCGCCAGTTCGTCCGCATGAGCCTCGGCGGCGTGCGCGACGAGGCCGAGCTGCGCGGGTTCCGACGCACCTACATCGGCTCGCAGCCGGGGCGGATCATCCAGGAGCTGCGCCGCGCCGGCACGTCTGACCCGGTGGTGCTGCTCGATGAGGTGGATAAGATCGGCCAGGACTACCGCGGCGACCCGTCGGCGGCGCTGCTCGAGGTGCTCGACCCGGAGCAGAATAGTACCTTCACCGACCACTATCTGAACCTGCCGTTCGACCTGAGCAAGGTATTGTTTATCGCCACGGCCAACGACCTCAGCACCATCCCGCCCGCGCTGCGCGACCGGATGGAGATTATCGAGCTCTCAGGCTACATCGAAGATGAGAAGGTGCGGATCGCTCAGCAGCATCTGCTGCCGAAGCAGCTGCGCGCCAGCGGGCTCAAGGCCGTAGAGGTGACGGTGCAGGAGACGGCGATCCGCGAGATCGTACGCCACTACACCCGCGAGGCCGGCGTCCGCAATCTGGAGCGCGTCCTCGGCGGCGTGCTGCGCAAAGTCACGCGCAAGCTCGCCGAGGACGACACGGAGACGAGAAAAGGGGACAAGACGAATCAGCTCGATGGCTCGGTCTCCGTATCTCCTGGTCTGCTGGTCTCCGAGTCTGCGGGTCTCAACGGCTCGGTTTCTCCCGGTCTCCCGGCCTACCGGGCTCCGGCTCCGACCGTCATCGTCACGCCCGAGTTCGTCCGCGAGGCGCTCGGACGCCAGCGGTTCCACAACGAGGTCAAGGAGCGGATCGACCAGCCCGGCATCAGCACCGGCCTGGTGTGGACGCCGGTCGGCGGCGATATTATCTTCGTCGAGGCTAGCGTGATCACCGGCAGCCGCGAGCTCAAGATCACCGGGCAGCTCGGCGATGTGATGAAGGAGAGCGCCGAGGCGGCGCTGACCTACATCCGTTCGCGCGCCGAGACGCTCGGGATCGACCCAGGCTTCTTCGACACGCACACGATTCACATCCACGTGCCGGCCGGCGCGCAGCCAAAGGATGGCCCGTCGGCGGGGATCACGATGGCCACCGCGCTCGCCTCGGCGGCCACCGGGCGTCTGGTGCGCGATGATGTGGCGATGACCGGCGAGATTTCGCTGCGCGGCAGGGTGCTGCCGATCGGCGGCATCAAGGAGAAGGCGCTCGGCGCCCACCGCGCCGGTATCCGCACCATCATCCTGCCCAAGCGCAACGAGGAGGAGCTGGACGAGCTGCCCAAGGAGGTTTTTGACGAGCTGACCTTCGTGCCGGTGGAGACGCTCGATGAGGTCCTGGCGGCTGCCCTGCTGCCCCACCCCACCGCGACGATGACCAACCTGCTGGCGGCCGATGGCCTGGCGGCAGAGAGCGGCAGCGAGACGGTGACGACCTACAGCTAGCTTCGGCGGCTGGCTAATCGGACGGCGCGCGGCGAATATCGCCGCGCGCCGTTTTTGTGAATCGCCGCGCTCGGTGTACCACTGGCAATGCAGAGACGATATACTACAAGCATGATCATGCTTATCCTGCTCTCGCTCATCTCAGCCGCCGCCGATCTGATGCTCGCCGGATTCATCTACGCTGAGGACCGCGAGGACCCGCTCCATCTGATCGGGGCGCTCCGCTGCGCCACCATCGGCGGTCTATTTCTCTGCACCGTGCAGTTCACCGACGCGCCGTCGGCGGCGCTGGCGCAATTTTGGCTCCAGACGCTGGTCATTAGCTTCGCGGCCGTGGCGTTTCAGCTGCATATGATCTGGATCTGGCTCGGCGGCGCGGCGCGGCCGCCACGGCGAGGCGCGCTGCTCGCGCTCTACGGCTCGATGCTGATCATGGTGCTGATCAATATCTGGCAGCTGCCGCACATCACCCCGACCCAAAACCTAAACGGGCAGTGGACGGTGGGCGGGCTGGAAGCCGCGCCGCTGCTGAGCTTCGGCCTGGTGTGGGTCTGCGCAGTGATTCTGCTGACGATCGGCGAGCTGCTGCGCTTCTGGCGATCGGCCGGGCGACGCGGACTCACCCGGCCGACCCACTACCTGATGGCGGGGACGATCCTGCCACTAGTGCTGATCTTCCTCACCGATCTGCTGCCACGGCTGCTGGGCATCGATCTGCCGATCTTGTCGCCGATCTGGGGGCTGCTCGGCAGCACTCTGGTGGTCTACGGCATCCATAAGGCCCACACCTACCTGCTGACCCCGGCCAGCACCGGGCGCTCGATCTTCCGCACCATCGCGCAGGGCGCGGTGATGGTGGATTGCGACGACACGATCGCCGCAGCCAACCCGGCGTTTTGCGCGCTCGTGGGCCGCGAGGAGTCGCAGGTCGTCGGGGTCTCGCTCCACAGCCTACTGCTCGATGCCCCAGCCGACCTACGGGCTATCGATCAGCTGCGCGACGCGCCGATCGGGCTGCGCACGTACGATGGCGTGCCGATCCCAGTGCTGATCTCGATCGCCGCCATCCACGACCGCCGCGGCGGGGAGCTTGGTCACACGGTGCTGTTCACCGATATCAGCTCGCGGGTGCAGATCGAGCGTGAGGCGCTGCGGCTGGCGACCACCGACGTGCTGACTGGGCTGTTCAACCGGCGGCAGGTCGTCGCCCTCGCCAGCCGCATCTTCGCCGACGCCCAGCGCGATGGGACGCCGCTGACGCTGCTCCTGCTCGATATCGATCACTTCAAGCAGTTCAACACGCGCTATGGCTACAGCGTGGGCGACCGGGTGCTCTGCGCGGTCGCTGACGCCATCGCCGCTAGCCTGCGCTCCGAAGACCTACTCGGCCGCTATGGTGGCGAGGAGTTCCTGATGCTGCTGCCAAACACTGTCGGCGATGACGCGCGCCAGATCGCCGAGCGGGTGCGCCGCGCCATCGCCACAATCGAGTCCGATGGCTTCGGCGCACCGCACATCACCGCCAGCATCGGCAGCGCCTTCGCCAGCCCATCAGACATCGCGCTCGAGCATCTGATCGACCGCGCCGATCTGGCGCTGCGCCACGCCAAACTCGCTGGCCGCGACCGCCTGGCGTCATGGGATCAGCTCGAATCGACCGAAGCGCACACGATTATCGGAGCTGGCTGAGCTGCCGCATCACCGTCGCATCGAGCGCCGCGTCCTCCACCACCAGCCGCTCGAACCGCTCGCCGCCCAGCGCGCCATATAGCCGAGCCCGCAGCGCCTCCATAGCTTCGGCCTCGCTCGGCGGCAGCGGGGCAGCGATCAGCGCCCGCAGTCGCTGCGTCGCGCCAAGCAGCCGCGCCGACTCGGCGGGCTCCGCATCGGCCAGCGCCGCAGCCAGCCCTTCCAGGCAGAACGCCACCCGCCGACGATCCTCGATCGCCCAGGCCAGCGCCAGGCCCGCTCGCTGCTGCGCGATCGCGCCCGCCACATCGCCGATCGCCAGCAGCACCACGCCGAGCTCCTGGTGGATCAGCGCGATTCCGCCCCTATCGCCCACCGCGCCGAAGAGCGCGAGCGCCTCGTTGAGCAGCGGCGGTGCCCGCCCACAGTCGCCGCGGCGAAACGCCGCCATGCCGACCTGGTCCAGCGCGTAGGCGATGCCCATGCGATCGCCGCACGCACGCTGGAGCGCCAGCGCATCGCCGCCGAGCGACTCGGCGGCGACGAAATCGCCGCGCCAGTAGGCGACGATGCTGCGGTTGAGCAGCGTGTAAGCCTCGCCGCTGCGGTCGCCGAGCGCCCGCGAGAGCGCCAGGCTGCGCAGCAGCAGCGCGTCGGCCACATCGAGTTGGCCGCAATCCTTGGCGACCATCGCGCGGTGCTGGAGCGTCCGCGCCAGCAGCGGCAGATCCCCGAGCTCGGCGGCGAGCACGCAGCACGCATCGAAGCGGTGCTCCGCCTCCTCGTAGCGCGCCTGCCCGTAGGCCGCCCGGCCCAGCAGATCGAGCGCGTTGGCCGCCACGCCGCGATCGCCGCAGACTCGTGCCTGCGTCAGGCTGCGCAGCGCCAGCGTCTCCGCTCGCCGCCGATCGCCGAGCTCGTAGGCCAGCAGCCCGGCGGTCAACGCCCCAGCGGCCACTTCTGGCGCGCCGCTCGGCACCGCCGCCAGCAGCCGCTCGACCCAGATCTGCCCGATCGCCAGATGGCCGCGCGCGCGCCAGTACGGGTGAAGCGCATCGACGCACCCGAGCCCGGCGGCCGGGTCGTGGCGAATGTACCACTCGAGCGCGTGGCCGAGCGCATCGCCCTGCCGATCGATCCGCGCCAGCCAGCTCGTCAGCGACGCCGCATCGTCGAGCGCCGGGCGGGCGCGGGCCAGGGCCAGCAACTGGCGCGCCGCACGGTCCTCGCTCGGCGGCGCGCTGCCGTGTCGCGTCGCCAGCCCGATCAACTCTTGCGCGGCGGGACTGCCAGTCAGCCCGAGCGCCGGCACTAGCCGCCCCGCCACCATCGCCGGGTCCGGCTGGCGGTGTCCGGTCTCCAGCCGGCTGAGTTGGCTCTCGCTGTAGCCCACGGCGGCGGCAAGATCGCGCAGGCTGAGACCCGCCCGTCGCCGCGTGCGGCGGAGCAGCGCGCCGAACTCGCTGGTCAGACCCAAGGCTGGCTGCATGGCGCACCCCTTCCAGCGGCAACACGATTAGCAATGCAATTGGCAAGAAGATTGGCAAGCAGCGCTATTGTAGCGCGTCTCGCCGCTGGCTATCATGTGTACCATCGGTCGATCGTCGTACCGTGGCGGCCAGCGCGCCAATTCGCCCAGGAGGTCTTGTGACACACGCTCGTACATCTCGCATCGTCGCGCTCCTGCTGGTCGCCGCGCTCGTCACGCTCGCCCCGGCGCGCCAGGCCAGCGCCATCGGCACCGGCATCCTCGTCACCACCAACGCAGACAACCAGACAGACGACGGCCAGTGTACCCTACGCGAGGCGATGCAAAGCGCGTTCAGCACGCCGCCAAACGATGACTGCGGCGTCAATAATCCAGCCCAGCCGATCGCTATCACCTTCGGGCCGAACGCCACCGGCAAGACCATCAAGCTGACGGGCGGCGTGCTGCCGTTTGTCAACCGCATCGCGGTCATCACCGGGCCGGTGATCATCGACGGCAGCTATAGCAATATCATCACGGTGGCCAGCGGCGGCAACCTCAGCGTGGCCAACCTGACGCTCACCAAAGGCCAGCGCGCCATCACCATCAACGACGGCACCTTCAGCGCCGCTGGTGTCTCGTTCCTCGGCAACGGCGTGCCAAACCCAAACATTAGCGGCGATAGCGGCAGCACGCTCGGCGGCGCAATCTCGGCCAGCGGCCCGAGCGCCAAAGTCAATATCGCCGGCTCGCTGTTCACCGGCAACCGCGCCCCAGCCGATAACGGCACAGGCGGCGCGATCCACGTCGGCGCGATCGACAAGCTTAACATCGCCGGGACGATCTTCACCGGCAATCAGGCCGAGCAGAGCGGCGGCGCTATCTACAGCACGGCGCCGACCAACCTGACCGATTGTATCTTCAACGGCAATATCGCCGATGGGCTGATCAACAACGCCAGCGATGACGACAACCCGCTCGGCTCGGGCGGCGGCGCGGTCTGGTTTCAGGCCAGCGAGAAGGATCTGAACGTCACCCGCGGCGTCTTCAACGGCAACCTCAGCCCCAACGGCTCGGGCGGCGCCTTGTTCATCCAGAACGGCAGCGGCGATACGCCGACCTGGGCCGCCACCATCCGCGATAGCTCGTTCAACGGCAATATCGCCGGCAAGCCGACCGACCACAAGCGCTACGGCGGGGCGATCCTCAACATCGGCATCGCCAACATCCAGCATACCACGCTGCTCAACAACGCGGCGCTCGGCTCGGGCGGCGCGATCGCCAACGACCGCAACGGCCGCCTGACGATCAGCAACTCCACGCTCGTCGCCAACGCCGCCAGCGAGAACGGCGCGGGGCTGCTCAACTTCAACAGCCAGCAGGGCAGCAACATCCGCCCGGTGGTCAACGCGCTGCACGTTACCTTCGCGCTGAACGCCGCCAAAGGCCAGGGCGGCGGCATGTTTGGCCAGCCGCGAGTCTACCCAAATGAGCCAGTGACGATCGTGTCCAACAGCATCGTCAGCGGCAGCGATGGGCCAAATCTTGGCGGCAACTGCGCCAGCGATGTGGCCGGCCAGGGGCGCAACCTCGATAGCGGCACGAGCTGCGGCTTCCCCGCCGACCAGAGCGGCCTGGACGCCAAGCTCGGCCCGCCGGCGCTCAACGGCGGCCCGATCCCGACGCTGCTGACCATGAAGCCAGGGCCCGGCTCGGCCGCCGCAGACGCGGCAGACGCCACGATCTGCGCCGCTGCGCCGGTGAGCGCCAGAGATCAGACCGACAAGCAGCGGCCGCAAGGGCCGGCCTGCGACCTCGGCGCACTAGAGAACGATGCGGCGAAAGCCGGATTCGGCGCGTCGCCGGTCCAGCCAGGGCCGATCCAGCTCGGCAGCAGCACCGTCGGCACCCCGATCGACGCCAGCCTCGCCGTGTTCAACACCGGCGACGCACCGCTGACGATCGCGTCCGCCCAGATCGGTGGGGCCAACGCCGCCGACTTCGCCGTCGCTAGCGGCGTGCCGATCACGATCGCGCCGGGGGCGGCCCAGCAGCCGATCGGGCTGCGCTGCACACCATCTGTGGCCAACGGCAGGAGCGCGACGCTGACGCTCAGCACCAACGACCCGGCGCGCGCCAGCGTCAGCTTCAACCTGCTCTGCACCGGCACGGCCACGCCCGTCCCCGGCTTCGGCAGCACGCCAGCGAGCCCTGGCAGCCTGGACTTCGGCACCGTGCTGACCGGCGGCAGTGCCACGCGGACGATCGTGGTGCGCGAGACCGGCACGGCGCCGCTGACGCTGAGCGGCGCGGCGATCGGCGGCGCTGACGCTGTAAGCTTTGTGCTCCAGACCCCGCCGCCGGCAACGATCGCCAACGGCGGTGCCGAGGCGGGCGTTCTCATCCGCTGCGCGCCGAGCGCGCCGGGCGTCAAAAGCGCAACGCTCAGCTTCGCCACCAACGACCCGGCCACGCCGACTGCCAGCTACATCCTGGTCTGCACCGCCAAGACTCCGCCCCAGCCGCCGCTGAGCGACGATGGCGGCAGCACAACGTCGCTGGCCAATAATCCATACGGCCTGGCGCTCAGCCCCGACGGTGCGAGCCTGTACGTGGCCAACCAGGGCAGCAGCCGCCTGGTGCGCTACGCCGTCAACCCCGATGGCTCGCTTGGCGGCGGACTCTCCTACACCGACGGCTCGCTCGGCGGCAATGATCTCGGCGGCGCCTGGATGACCACCGTCAGCCCAGACGGCAAGAATGTCTATGTGGCCGCCCAGGCTGATGACGCTGTCACCAGCTTCAGCCGCGACCCGGAGACCGGCGCGCTGACGCTGATCGGCAGCCTGAAGCAAGGCGATCGCTACGGCCTGTGCTTCCCATCACCGTGTCAGGCACCGTTCTCGTTTGACTCGCTAGCCACGCCCTACAGCATCCTGATCAGCCCGGACGGCCGCTTCGGCTATGTCAGCGCCGTCGGCAGCGATGCGATCAACGTGCTCTACCGCAACAGCGCCACCGGCGAGCTGACGATCAGCGGGCGCAGCGGCCCGGTTCAGGTCGTCCAGCCAGGTGTCGCCGATCTCAACGGGGCCTACGGCATAGCGCTCAGCCCTGACGGTGCCTTCCTCTACGCCACCGGCTACAGCTCGGACACCCTGCTGGTCTACGCCCGCAACCCGGTGGACGGCAAGCTGAGCTTCGTCCAGAAGCTCGACGCCGCCGCCGTCCCGGCGCTCGACGGCGTGTTCCGCGCCACCGTCAGCCCAGACGGGGCCACGCTGTATGCCGCCAGCTTCAATAGCTCGGCCGTGACTAGCTTCAGCCGCAATGCTGCCACCGGCCAGCTCACGCCGCTCGCCGCAGCGACCGACGGAGCCGGCGGGGTCAGCGGGATCGGCAACGCCTCGGCGGTGGCGGTCAGCCCAGATGGCAGCTATCTCTACGCCACCGGCTACGGCAGTGATAGCCTGGCGGTCTTCGGTCTCGAAGCCGATGGGACGCAGACCTTCGCCCAGGCGATCGTCCGCGATGCCGGCGGCCAGCCGCCGCTCGGCGGCGCGCGCGATGTGGCCGTGGCCCCCAACGGCCGCACGATCTACGCCACCGGCTACAGCGACGGCGCGGTGGTCTGGCGCCAGCTGCCAAACCCAGTGCCCCGCCTCCAGAGCCTGGACCCCGCATCGCGATTGGCCGCCAGCGCCGCATCGAGCGTCACGCTCAACGGGCAGGACTTCGTCGAAGGAGCGATCGTGCGCTTCGACGCCAGCGCGATCCCCACGACGTTCATCAACAGCGGCAAGCTCACCGCTGTCATCCCGGCGGCGATCGGCACCGCGGTCGGCACGCACACCATCACCGTCGTCAACCCAGCGCCTGGCGGCGGCGCGTCCAACGGCCGCCCGTTCGTCATCGGCCTGCCAGATCAGAACCCGGTGCCGTCCATCCAAGACCTCAGCCCGCAGGGGGCGCTGGCTGGCGGCCCGGCGCTGACAGTCACCCTGATCGGCTCTGGCTTCCTGCCAGGCACCAGCGTCAGCTGGAACGGTGCGCAGCGCGCGGCGAGCTACATCAGCGCCAGCGCGCTCCAGATCCAGGTGAGCGCGGCCGAGATAGCTCAGCCAGGCGCGGCGGTCATCGCCGCCAGCAACCCCGCCCCAGGCGGCGGGACATCGCCCGGTGTCGTCTTCACCATCGCCGCCCCCGGCAGCAACCCGGCGCCGACCATCGGGCAGATCGCGCCATCGTCGATCACCGCCGGCAGCCTGACCGCCCCCGAGCTGGTAGTGCGGGTCTTGGGCAGCGGCTTCGTGCCGGGGATACAGGCGCGCTGGAACGGCGAGGCCAGACCGACGATCTACATCGGGTCGACCGAGGCGCGGCTCAGCCTGAGCGCCAGCGACCTGACCGACGCCGGATCGGCGGCGGTGACCGTCGAGACGCCGGGGCCTGGCGGCGGGATGTCACAGGCGGCGAGCTTCACCATCGGAGCGCCGGGGAGCAACCCGACTCCATCGATCGCGCACATCGGCGCCGCGCCAGGGCCGAACGGCACGATCACGATCACGATCGACGGGACAGATTTTGTGGCCGGGGCGCTGGTGCGCTGGAATGGGGTGAATAAGACGCCGACGAGCGTCAGCGCCACCGCGATCGTGCTGAGCCTGCCGGCCAGCGAGTATCGCAGTGCATCGGTGGCAGTGGTCAACCTCGGCCCCGGCGGCGGCAGCTCGGCCGATGCGCTGTATCAGATCGTCGAGCTGCGCTACCCGCTCGTCAGAAGCTGAGCGCGCAGCGCCTCAGAAAACACGCGTGATGCGCACCGGGGGGTGTGGGGCGCAAGCCCCCACGATCCGCTTTCCCTGCTGCGCACCGGGGGTGTTGGGGCGCAAGCCCCCACGATCCGCTTTCCCTGCTGCGCACCGGGGGTGTGGGGCGCAGCCCCACGATCCGCTTTCCCTGCTGCGCACCGGGGGTGTTGGGGCGCAAGCCCCCACGATCCGCTTTCCCTGCTGCGCACCGGGGGGTGTTGGGGCGCAAGCCCCCACGATCCGCTTTCCCTGC
>JAYUUK010000379.1:0-3252 GCA_043754595.1 Roseiflexaceae bacterium
GGCCCGTTTCGCGGCGGGCGCGTGGTGGCCGTGGCAGGCGACCCGCGGCGCCCCGCCACGTTTTACTTCGGCGCGGTGGCCGGCGGCGTCTGGAAAACCGCCGACGCCGGGCAGTACTGGGAGAATGTCTCGGACGGCTTCTTCGCTACCGCCTCGGTCGGCGCGCTCGCCGTCGCCCCATCCGACGGCGATGTGATCTACGCCGGCACCGGCGAGACCACGATCCGCATCGATGTCAGCTATGGCGATGGCGTCTATAAATCTGAGGACGCCGGCCGCAGCTGGCGCAACGTCGGGCTGCGCGAGACGCGGCAGATCGCCAAGATCCGCGTTCACCCGACTGACCCGCAGACGCTGTGGGTCGCCGCGCTCGGCCACGCCTTCGGCCCAAATAGCGAGCGCGGGATCTTCAAAAGCACCGACGGCGGCGCATCCTGGCGGCACACGCTGGCAGTGAGCGATCGAGCGGGCGCGGTCGATCTGACGCTGGACGCCAATCCGCGGATCATGTACGCCGCCGTCTGGGAGGCCGAGCGCGGCTTCTGGCAGATCTCCTCCGGTGGGCAACAGAGCGGGATCTGGCGCTCGGACGATGGCGGCGAGACCTGGCACGACCTGTCCAAGAACCACGGGCTCCCCGCCGGCCCGCTTGGCAAGATCGGGCTGGCCGCTTCACCGTCGCAACCAGGCCGCATCTACGCGATCGTTGAGCATACCACCCTCGGCGGCCTCTATCGCTCCGATGACTACGGCGCGACCTGGGATCGCACCTGCGACAACCAGAAGATTGTGTCGCGCGCCTGGTACTATCAGCACCTCACCGCCGACCCGCAGGACGCCGACACGGTCTATATCAATAACCTCAGTCTGTGGCGCTCCGGCGACGGCGGCAAGACCGTGGCCGAGCTCGCCACCCCCCACGGCGATAACCACGACCTCTGGATCGACCCGAACGATACCCAGCGTATGATCCAGGGCAACGACGGCGGCGCATGCGTCAGCCTCAACGGCGGCGCTTCCTGGTCCAGCATCTACAACCAGCCGACCGCGCAGTTCTACCACGTGGCGGCCGATAGCCGTGACCCGTACTATATCTACGGCACGCAGCAGGATAACACCAGCATCGCCGTGCCCAGCCGCAGCCCGCGCCAGAGCATCGGCTGGCACGATTGCTTCATCGCCGGGACCGGCGAGAGCGGCTATATCCAGGTCCACCCGGACAACCCGGATATCGTCTACGTCGGCGCGATCGGCTCGTCCCCCGGCGGCGGCGACGCATTGCAGCGCTACGACCACAAGACCGGACAGATCCGGCTGATCGGCGTCTGGCCGGAGATCAACAGCGGCCTCGGCGCCGGCGAGCACAAGTACCGCTTCGCCTGGACTTACCCGATCGTGATCAGCCGCCACGACCCGAGCACGATCTATGTGGCCGGCAATATCGTCTTCAAGACCACCAACGAGGGCCAGAGCTGGCAGCCGATCTCGCCCGATCTCTCGCGCGCCGAGCCGTCGACGCTGCTGCCCACCGGCGGCCCGGTCAACCGTGACGCAATCGGGGCCGAGACCTACGCCACGGTCTTCGCACTCGTCGAGTCGCCGCACGAGGTGGGCGTGCTGTGGGCTGGCTCGGACGACGGGCTGCTGCACATATCGCGCGACGGCGGGGCGAGCTGGCAGAATATCACGCCGCCGCAGCTGCCGCCGTTCACGCTGGTCTCGTGCATCGAGCTCTCGGCCCACACCCCCGGCACGGTCTACATCGCCGCCACCCGTTACAAGCACGACGAGTATCGTCCGATCGTGCTGCGCACCACCGACGACGGCGCGACCTGGAGCGAGATAACCGGCGGCATCGCTGGCGACGCCTTCACCCGCGTGGTGCGCGAAGACCCGAGCCGCGCCGGGCTGTTGTACCTCGGCACCGAAAAAGGGCTGTACCTCTCGCTGGACGCCGGCAACAGCTGGCAGCCGTTCCAGCTCAACCTGCCCGTCTGCCCGATCCATGATCTGCTGGTCCACCGCGGCGACCTGATCGCCGCCACTCACGGCCGCGCGTTCTGGGTGCTCGACGACCTGACGCCGCTGCACCAGCTCGCCGAAGACACCGACGGCGGCGACGCGCACCTGTTCGTCCCGCGCCCGGCCGTCCGCATCCTACCGGGCATCGACTGGGGCGCGAGCCTGCCGGGCAAAAACTACGTCAACGCCGTCGGCGGCGCGTTCAGCATCGGCAAGGCCGCCGACGGCAGCACGGTCAAGCGCTACCTCGACCACGGCAGCAACCCGCCGAGCGGGGCCGCGCTGCGCTACTGGCTGAAGGAGACTCCTGCCAGCCCGATAACGCTCAGCATCTCAGCGCCATCTGGCAGCGTGCTGCGCGCCGTTCGATCGGCTGACGCCGGCGCAAAGCCGGCGGATGTGGTCAAGGCGCTGCCAGCCAAGGCCGGCTGGAACACCTATATCTGGGATCTGCGCGGCGAAAGCGCGCCCAAGATCGTCGGCAAGGACCCGCCGAGCGAGCTGACGATCGACGGGCCGTTCGTGCCGCCTGGGACCTATCGGGTCGCGCTCAGCGTCGGCATCTGGAGCCACACCGAGGACCTGCTGGTGGTCAAGCCGGCGGCGGTAACCACATCAGACGAAGACCTGCACGCGCAGGCGGCGTTCCTGGCGGCGGTACACGCCACGATCGTCGGCACCATCGAGTCGGTCAACACCATGCGCCGGGTGCGTGGGCAGCTCGTGGCGCTGGCCGAGCGGCTGGAGGCTGGCGGTGAGGGGCGCGCCGAGCTGGCGGCCGAGGCCAGGGCGGTTGCGGCGCGCGCGCTCGATATCGAGAAGACTATCCTGATCCCAGATCTACGGTCTGGCTGGGGCGACAGCATCAACGCTGGGGTGCGTCTGTTTGAGCGGCTGCTGGGTGTGCCCGAGGTGGCCACGCTGGGGGACTACCCGCCGACGGACGCCATCCGCGCGCTCTACGACGAGCTCAAGGGCAAGATCGCCGCGCAGACCGCCGCCTTCGACGCGCTGCTGAGCGGGGAGATCGCCGCGCTCAACGCCCGCCTGGCATCCGGCGGCGTCCCGCTGATCGGGTGATTTTTCCGGCGGAGATCGCATCGCACTGGCGGGGATCGCATCGTTCCGGCGGGCTATAGCTAAACGCAAAACGGTTGAGCGCACAACGGAGAACAGGAGCGCACTGGGATGCGCTGCATCGTGCGGCGGAGTGGATCAACCGTTTTGCAC
>JAYUUK010000380.1:0-30013 GCA_043754595.1 Roseiflexaceae bacterium
TGGTGGTGCAGCGGCGAATCGCAGCCATACTGCTGGATGCCATCCCACTTGAAGTAGGTCACGCCCAGCTCCTCGCGCAGGCGAATCATCGTGGCGATATGGGCATCGGCGTAGTCCGAGCACAGGCAGAGCGCAGCGCTCTCCTCGGTCTCCCACACCTGATGCCGAAAAGTCGGCTGCCCATTGCGGGTCATCTCCCACTCAGGGTTCCGAGCGTATACATCTGAAGTCAGCGCCGCCACCGTCGGGTTGAACCACAGGCCGAGCCGCATCCCGTAGCTGTCGAGCCGCTGCTTGATGCTCCGCAGCCCATCGGGAAAGCGCTCCAGATTGACCTGCCAGTCGCCGGTTTTCTGATACCAGCCCGTGTCGATCACAAAGACGTCGATGCCAAGCCGGTGAGCAACATCGATCTCTCCCAGCATCCGCTCCTGATGCATCGATTCGAGATACGGGCGGTTGTTGAAGTAGCGGTTGCGCTCCTGGTAGTTCCAGGTGTTGTAGAACAGATACGGCTGGCGCGACTCGCGCTGCTCGCACAGCTCGTCCAGCACGAACTGCCGGTAGCGTTGCAGAAATGGTGCAAACGGCAGCGGCGCGCGGCCGAGCTCGAACCAGACCGACTCCCACGGCGTGTCCGGCCCGATCACCTGCCCATCGTAGTAGTTGCCCTTGCGTGCTGCAAGCTGCAGCGTCCGTCGATCGTCATCCTGCCGAAGTCGAAAGCCCAGGAACGAGTCGGGGTGATCGGCACCGTGCTCATAGGCCAGCAGCAGCGTGTGCGCGTCATTATGGAACAGCACAATTGGCCCCGCGAATGCCTGCCCATCGTAGCAGTCATCGGCCGGATAGGTTTCGATCGACGGCAGGTAGGTATGGGCGAGCCGGTCGAAATGGCTGAGCTGGATGTCCGTAAGCTGGTGTTCGTGCATCCCAACCGTCTGCAGGGTCAGGTAGCAAAGGTCATCGGCACCCGCAGACTTAGTCAGCGTCGTCAGCACGCTCGCCCACAGTTGATATTGCCAGCGTACGATCGGTGAGTCGGCGTAGCCGCGCAGACGCACCAACAGCGTCAGTTCAGGCGTCCCTGGCGCGCGGTAGCGGAGCACAACCTCGCGCCCGTCGTCGGGCAACCCGCAGTCGCTGACGTGTTCGACGAAGCTGAAACCACCGCGCTGCACACCATCCACCTGAAACAGTGGCGTCGTACACGTCACCTGGGCATCGGTCGCGGCTGCGTGCGCGATGTGGAACAGCACATCGGCGTCGCCAGTTGAAAACACAAGCTGCCCGAGCGCGATCTGGAACGGTTTTATCATATATCTACTGCTCCTGACCGCGTGATTATAGCGGAGTGCAAACGGTTGATCCACTCCGCCGCACGATGCAGCGCCTCCCAGTGCGCTCCTGTTCTCCGTTGTGCGCTCAACCGTTTTGCGTTTAGCTATAGAGGGCATGCAGTACCACGGCGCGCGGCTTTTGGCAATCTGCAGATCGTTCAACATCTGTCGTTGCTGGCGTCACAGTATACCCTGCTTCAACCGTTAGGCCCAAACGGCCTGGCATAGGCTCGCTCGAATGGTTACGACGCGTTTACAACGACGTAGAATTGCTATAGCTGCCATTTGCAGCGGTGTAACTTTTGGTTTACCCAAATATTCGGCACCGATCGTGGCCCGGTCGCTTGGCGGCACCGTCTGAATCCACGCCCTGGGCGTACTCCTCGAACTGAATGCATTCAGCGTGCTTGTGGCAGGAATGTATTCAAGGCCAAAATCGAGCAAGCAGTCGATGGTGCGTTCAAAGAAGGCCTCCGACTCGATCGCAGCGAGCACCTGCTCGGCCCAAACTGATTTCAACAACCAGACAACGGATCACACTGACGGCGTGTGGGGCGTGGGCGAACCGCTGCCCCTCCCGGCTATGCTAGACTACCATTGGATAGTTCATACTCGTCACTACCATTTCAGCACGTCAGCGGGTGGTCCATGAATTATGCGGAGACCATAGACCGCGACGCGCTGCTCGCGGCGATCGAGGGCGAGCTCGCGTCGGCGCGGCTGCTCACGCTCGTCGGCCCAGGCGGTGGAGGCAAGACGTGGCTGGCGCGGGCGTTGGCGGCGCGGCGCTCGGCCCACTGGGTCGACCTCGGCCCGCTCGCCGACCCATTGTTTGTGGTGTCGGCGGCGGCGGCGGCCTGCGGCGTCGTGGAGCAGCGCGGGCAGCCGCTGCTCACCACGCTCGCCGCCGCGCTGCGCGATGACCCATCGCTGCTGGTGCTCGATACCTGCGAGCATCTGCTCGCCGCCTGCGCCGAGCTCGCCGCCGCGCTGATCGCGGCGTGCCCGCGCCTGACGATCCTGGCCACCAGCCGCGCGCCGCTGCGCATCCCCGCCGAGCACGTCATCGGCGTGCCGCCGCTCGACCCGCCCGAGGCCCAGGCGCTGTTCGCACTGCGGGCCGCAGCCCGGCTGCCGGAGTTCGCGATCGACGGGGCGAGCGCGCCGCCGATCGCCGCGCTGTGCGCCAAGCTCGCTGGTCTGCCGCTGGCGATCGAGCTGGCCGCCGCCAGGGTGCCGCTGTTGACAATCGCGCAGATCGACGCGCGGCTCAGCGATGCGCTGGCGCTGCTCGCCTCGCGCGACCAGCAGCTGCCGGCCCGCCAGCGCTCGCTACGCGCCACCCTCAACTGGAGCTACGCGCTGCTCTCCGATGCCGAGCGCGCGCTGCTGCGCCGGCTCGCCGTCTTTCGCGGTGGCACAGACCTCGACGCGATCGAGGCGGTCTGCGACCTACCGGCGCCGCTCGACGCGCTCGAAGCGCTGCGCGACGCCGCGCTGGTGGCGGTGAGCTTCGACGCCCACGGTGGCGCGGCGCGCTACCACCTGCACGAGATGACGCGCCAGTACGCCGCCGAGCAGCTCGCCGCCGCTGGCGAGGCGCTCACCGTGCGCCGCCGCCATCGTGCCTGGGCACGCGCGCTGGCCGGGCGGGCGCGGCAGGCGCTCGGCGGCGAGGGCCGCGCTGCCATCCTCGCCCTACTCGCCCGCGAGCGCGAGAACACGCGAGCCGCGCTCGCGGCGGCGGCGCAGGATGGCGACGCCGATACGGTCATGCAGATTGCCACCGACCTGTTGGAGTTCTGGAATGTCGGTGCGCTCGGCGAGGGCCGCGCGTGGCTGGCCGAGGGGCTGCGCCTGGCCGGCGAGACGCCGAGCGGGCTCACGGCCGGCGCCTGGAATGCGGCGAGCTTTCTGGCGTACCGCCAGGGCGACTACCCGGCCACGCTGGCGGCCGCGCAGACCGCGCTGAGCCACGCGCTCGCCTGCGATGACGCCCACAATCGCGCCGAGGCCCACTACCGCCTGGGGATCTACTTCGAGATGCAGGCCGACGTGCCCGCCGCTCGCGCGCACTACGACCAGAGCTTTGCGCTGTACGGCGCGCAGGGCGATCGGCGCGGCCAGACCAACACCCTCAACGGCCTTGCCCACATCGCGCGGCTCGCCGGCGAGCTGCACGCGGCGCGCGAGCTGTACCGACGCGGGCTGGTGCTCGCTCGGGCGTCCGATGACCGCCGCACGACGCTGCTGCTGCTGCTGAGCCTGGGCAACCTGCTGTTGGACGAGGACGCCGCGCAGGCCGAGTCGTGCTTCGCCGAGAGCATGAGCCTGATCCAGGCGCTCGGCGAGACATCGTACCTGCCATACGCGGCCAACGGCCTCGGCGAGGTGGCCCGCGCCCGTGGCGATCTCAGCGTGGCGGCGGCGCACTACGCGCGCGGGCTGCAGGTCGCGCGCGAGCTCAACCTGAGCGATATGACCGCCCAGCTGCTGCTCAAGCTAGCCGATGTGGCGCTGCGCGAAGGCGCGCTGGCGCGGGCGGTGCCGCTGATCGGCGAGTGCCTTGAGGCTTACGCCCGCATCGGGCGCACGGCGCGGATCGCCGGAGCGCTGTTCAGCTGCGCCAAACTGCTGCTATCGCTCGGCTACCCTGAGCAGGCGGTCACACTCTTCGCCGCCGGGCTCCAGCTGACCGGGGACAGCGACTTCGACTACCTCGGGGGGCTGGAGGCGGCCGATCTCGACGCCGCCTACGCTGCGGCGCGCGCCGCGCTCACCGCCGCAGCCAGCGATGCAGCGCAGGCCGCCGGGAGAGCGCTGACCGTCGAGCGGGCGGTGAGCGCCGCCCTGACCGCCATCCACCTGCCACGCCGTGCCGCGCCACCGCCGGCGCTGCAGATCTGGAGCTTTGGCGCGCTGCGGGTCGTCAGCCACGGGCGCGAGCTTGCCAGCGATGACTGGGTGTACGCCAAAACCCGCGCGCTCCTCCTCTACCTGCTCCACGTCGAGGCGGCCAGCAAAGAGCAGATCGGCGCAGCACTCTGGCCTGAGGCTTCGGAGCGCCAGCTCAGACAGAACTTTCGTATGGCGATCTACCACCTGCGCCGGGCGCTCGGCGGCGGCGAGTGGATCGCGTTTCAGGCTGGGCGCTACGCCCTGGCGCGTTCGAGCGCCGTGTGGTACGATGCCGATGCGTTCTGCGCCATCCTGGACGCGCTTGCACCCGACCAGCTTCGGCGCGCCGAGCAACTCAAGCGCGCCACCGATCTGTACACCGGCGACCTGGCGATCGAAGGGCTGGACAGCGAGGCGCTGCTGGTGCGCCGCGAGCAGCTGCACCGGCGCGCGCTCGACGCGCTGATCGAGCTCGGCGCGCTCGAAGAGATCGACGACCCTCCGGCGGCCGCCGCGAGCTACCGCCGCGCGCTCGCGCTCGACGGCTACCTTGAGCCGGCCCATCGCGGCCTGATGCGCGCCCTGGCCCGCCAGGGAGATCGGGCGGCGGCGCTGGCCCACTACCGCGCGCTGAGAACATTGCTCGCGCGCGATTTCGCCGCCGACGCCGACCCGCTGACCCGCGATCTCGCGGCCGCGATCGCCGGCGATGAATCGCTCGGCCGCAGTTAGCCACCCTGTTAGCCACCCCCGCGCTATGGTGTGGCTATGCCACCGCAGCCCGCCAACAGTAACGAACTATGCACGATCATCGTGCGGCTGCGGCGCGTGCCAGGGAGCGACTCCTGGCGCGGCCAGGCGATCTCTGTCCAGACCGGCACGGCCCGCCCGCTTTCGCTGGCCAGCAGCGACGATGCGCTGACGCTCGCCGCCGCGCTGCTGCCACTGCTGGCGTCGGCGGCCGAAGATCCCGAGGAGCCAGCGTGACCGACACGCTCCGCTAACAGGAGAATTACGATGTATCGCATCTACACGCTGCTACTCGCCGCGCTGCTGCTCGGTGGCGCGGCCGCCCCCGCCGCCCAGGCACAGCCCGCCCCCGCCGCGCCACAAGCCTCGATCGCCGAGACGCCGGACGCGCTGGTGGCCGGCGGCGTCAGCGACTTCGCCGTCGCCGCATCGCGCGTCAGCTGGCTGACGCGGCCGACATGCCCTGGCACGCCGCCTGGCAGCGTGCTGCAGGCCGAGACCCAGGCCGCCGCCGACCCGGTCACCGTCCAGCGCGTCCCGACCTACGGCGGCCCGGTACGGCTGGTCTTCAGCCGCAATGACCCGCGCGCGGCCGGCGTGTGCAACCCGTACGTCGTGCGCTCCAATATCGTCGCCGATGCCAATAATGTCTACTGGCTCGACGCGAGCGGCCTGGTGCGGCTGCCCAATAGCGCCAGCCCGGGCGACGCGCCAACGGTGCTCAACGCCACCCTGGCCGGCGTCGCTAGCGCCACGCTGGCGATCGGCGAGACGCAGGTTTTTGTCGTCAGAAAAGTTACATCGTCGCTGCCGATCATCTTCGGCATCAGGGTCACTGTCGTCGATCTCGCCACCGGCGCGAGCACATCGTTTGGCGATATCGGCGATACCGTCGATCAGGCGTCGTTCGATGGCGCCTATCTGTACTACCGCGCCGATGGCGAGCTGCGGCGCTGGCGGCCGGGCGATGCGCAGTCCACCACGCTCGCCACCAACGTGCGCGCCTACTACGCCGAGGGGTTGCGGCTATGCCAGATCATCCAGGGCTGCGGCATCACCGATCGGGTGTTTATCGCCCGTGGCGGCAATAGCGTTGTGGTCTACAACAATCGCACCAACACCCTCGGCACCACGGCGTTTTACACCTCGCCAGAGCCGGACGCGACAATCTTCCAGCTTGCCAGCGATGGGAACAACCTGTTCAGCTTCGAGCAGCGCAGCTACTGCGACCCGCCGTTCTCGGGATGCTTCGCCAACCGCTTTTCGCGCACGCTGTACCGTAGGCGTTTTAGCGACGGCGCCCGCGACCCGATCTACAATATCACCGTGCCAAACGGCATCACGCCGCCGGTGATCAACAAGCTCGTCACCGATGGCACATTCCTGTTCTGGGATCAGACATTTGCGCTGCTCAAGCTGCCCAACAATGCCGCCGCGCTGCCGCGAGTGAACATGCGGGTCACCGATCTGGAGATCACACAGGGCATCCAGAACACCAGCAATAGCATCCGGCTGATCCAGAACCGACGGACGTTTGTGCGGGTCACGGCGAAATCCGATGGCGCGTCGGTGGCTGGCGTGACGATGCTGCTTTACGGCACGTGGCTCGGCGGCGAGAGCGGCGCTGGTCTGCGGCCGGTCAACCCGGTCGGCACCCAGATCACCGTCTGGCCTAACCCGAACCGCGCGATCCTGAACGATAGCTTTATGTTCGAGCTGCCGTGGGAGTGGACGACGAAGTCGCAGCTCCAGCTGCGCGCCGTGCTCAACCCGTACCGCTACCCACTGCAAAACAGCTATGCCAACAACGAACTGAGCAGCGGCCCATACGATTTTCAGCCATCGCCGCGGCTGCCAGTGCAGTTCGTCGGCTTCGTGTACAGCATCGGCGGCCAGACCTATCGGCCGCGGCTGCGCGACGATGTGCTCCAGACCTACTCGTACATCCGCCGCACCTACCCGCTGGCGAGCACGCCGGGGTTCATCGGCGATGCCTCGCCCGGTTTCCGGCCAAATTTCTGGTACGTCGATGATGACAGTCTGGGGGCGCGCGTGGATCGCAGCGATTCATCGTGCAGCGATAATCTCTGCGCAGCGGATTACAGCAACGCGCGGCTCAAAGCCATGCGCACCGAGGAAAACCTGGCAAGCAATGTCTTCATGTACGGCATGATCTCGGATGCGGCAGGGTATTTCCCGCGCGGGCGCGAGGGCGGCGGCGGCAATGTTTCGAGCGGGCCGGCTGGCGTGCCGGGCGGTTTGCTCGCCAGCGAACCCAAGGATAGCAAAGGCAATTCGCAGTACGCCGTCGGCGCATGGGATACCGATACGAGCTACGGCGACTGGTACGCCGCGCACGAGATCGGCCACTCGCTCGGGCGGCCGCACCCCAGCTCGGGCTCGCAAAATGTAGACAAAAACGGCAATTCCATCCCGCCGGCGAACTGCGGTCACAGCCGCAGCGGCGACCTAAGCTACGAGCACGGCGACATCAACAACCCACGCGCGCCGATCGGCCCGAGCGACAACAGCGTGGCCGGCTTCGACGGCGGCGACCGCGAGTTTGGCATCGCGCCGGCGGTGCTGCCGAGCGCGATCTGGAACGATGTTATGAGCTACTGCCCCAACCAGTGGGTGAGCGACTACACCTACAACGCCCTGTATGACAAGCTGATGGCGGCGCCGGCAGCGTCCGCCGCCCAGTCAGTTCGGGTCAGCCAGGCCGGCGATTGGCTCAGCGTCTTCGGCAGCATCGCCCAGGATGGCAGCCACGCCACTATCCACGCCCTGGGCCGTGTGCCCGATGTGATGGAAGTGCCGCCGCGCACCCCGGGCGGCTACAGCATCCGGCTGCTCAGCGCGGGCGGCACCCAGCTGGCCGATTATCCGTTCACCCCAAGCGGCGACCAGGACGCGGCGGCGCTCGATATGGGCCAGGTGGTGCCGTTTGTCGCAGGCACCCGCACCGTCCAGATCGTCCGGCTCGGCGATGGCGCGGTGATCGCGACAAAACCCGTCAGCGCGAACCCGCCGACGGTCAGCAGCGTGGCGCTCGTCAGCCCGCCGAACCCAGTCAATGGTGCGGTGACGCTCGGCTGGACCGCCAGCGATCAGGACGGCGACGCGCTCAGCTTCGACATCTACTACAGCCGCGATAATGGCACGACCTTCCAGCCGGTCAGGCTCGGCGTGACAGGCAGCAGCACGCCGATCGACACCGCGCGGCTCGGCGGCAGCGGCACCGCGATCTTCCGCGCGATCGCCAGCGACGGCGCGCAGAGCGCCACGGCCGACAGCGCGCCGTTCACGATGGCCGACAAAGCGCCACAGCCGCGGATCAGCAACCCGCAGGACGGCGCGCATCTCCACTGGGGGCAGCTGCTCAACCTGAGCGGCGAGGCCGAGGATTTTCAAGATGGCGGCGTGGCCAGCGCGAGCTTGAGCTGGAGCACCCAGCGCGGCGCGCTCGGCACCGGCGCGCTCCTGACCGTCGAGGAGCTGCCGGCTGGGACGAACGTCATCACGCTGACCGCCACCAACAGCGCTGGCGTCGCGGCCAGCACCAGCGTCACAGTGGTTGTGGACGATGATCTGGAGATCCCCGGCCCAACGCTCCAGGCCGGCCCAGCGCAGATCGGATGGTCGGTGGCGGATGGAGAGACGGCAGCGCAGACCGCCGCCATCACGATCAGCAACAGCGGCGGCGGCACGCTGAGCTGGACCGCCAGCAGCGATGCGGCCTGGCTGACGCTGGATAGCAGCGGCGGCACAGCGCCCGCCACGCTCACGCTGCGCGCCGACCCGACGCAGGTCGCTGGCGGCGGCGCGCGCGCCACGCTGACCATCAGCGTCGCTGCGGGAAGCGGGGTGAGCGCACAGACGCTGAGCATCCCGGTGAGCCTGAGCAAAGGCGACGCCCACAGCGGCCCGCTGATCGCCGGTCCGCCGACACAATCCAGCCCAATCTACCTGCCGCTCGTCCAGCGGTAGGCGCAGATGCCGGGCAAATCGTCCACAGTATAGGCCGTAGGGGCGCAGCTTGCTGCGCCCACAGCTATCGACGATTGAGGAATACCGGGCAGCCGGGCTGCTTGTCCACAGATAGCCATAGATAGCCACAGATGCCGGACAGCCGGGCTGCTTCTCCATCGATGGGCACCATCCGGGCGGCGATCGTCGCGAAGCTAGGTGAGGACGACCGGCGTCGAATCGGGGGCACCAGGTTTGGGCACATCGGACTAATCGAAATAGGGGCGCGCGTCGCCACGCCAGACGCGGTAGGACTCGGCGATCCGCATCGGGTGATTGGACTGCATGGCATCCAGCGGCGGCAGCGCATCCTCGGCGAACCAGCGCACGTCCAGCGTCTCGGCGGCGTGGTGCGGCGCCACGTCCGGCTCTGCGCTGCGGCGGCAGAGAAACACCGAGCAGTACAGGTGGTGGCGGCTCTGCGGGTTGTGCCTGCGCGAGTCGAACAGCCCGACGAGGGCGCGCGGCGCAGCGTGGACCCCGGTCTCCTCCAGCAGCTCGCGCATCGCCCCCTCGGCCGCAGTCTCACCGACGTTCAGCGCGCCGCCCGGCAGCGCCCAGCGCCCGTTGTCCGCGCGCTGAATGAGCATGATGCGCCCGTCGTCGTCGATCAGCGCCCCATCGGCGACGCACAGCGGCGTCGGGCGGCTGAAGATCGGCGCGCGCAGCGGCGCGAAGCTCTCCAGCGGCTCGGCGGTGGCGTAGGCCAGCATCGCCATCGCCATATCCTGGAGCGCCCGGTAGCGCTCCTCATCGTACGGGTCGTGGGCGAAGTGCAGCCCGGTGGCGCTCATATCGCGGATAGCATCGGCCCACTGCGCGATCTGCTCGGCTGGCGTCATAGGTCGCTCTCTCGTCATCGTTCGATTTCCGCGAAGACCGGGCAGATCATCCACAGATAGACACAGATAGCCGGGCAGATCATCCGCTCATCTCCGCTCATCTGCACGAAAGCCGGTCAATCGTCAATCGTCAATCGTCAATCGTCAATCGTCAATCGTCAATCGTCAATCGTCAATCGTCAATCGTCAATCGTCATAATTGCTCGCTGTGTCCGTGGTTCGACCTGTGCTATGATACCACTGGCCCCGGCCAGCGAGGGGCGCGCGGACATCCGACGAGATCGCCGTGAACGGTGGCACATCAGCCACCCACTCCTTAGCGGCTCGCTTTCGTCTATCTAGACCGTGCGTACTCCACATCCTGCTGAATGCTACGGGGCCATTTTCTTGTATGGAGCAGCGTCAATGGCCGCAGACGAGCTGATCATCAAAGATACCCACCGCGGGCTGCGCTACGAGGATGGCGTGCTCACGACGGTGCTCGGCGCCGGGCGCTACCGCATCCCCCGCCCGCTCGATCTGGGCTTCTACCGCACCCCGCAGGTCGAGATCGTGCTGGTAGATATCCGCGAGCGTGACCTGACGATCAAGGGCCAGGAGATCCTCACCGCCGATAAAGTCGCGCTGCGGGTCAGCATCGTAGTGCTGTTTCGCGTGAGCGACCCGCAGGCCGCGCTGACCGCCGTGGCCAGCTACGAGGATCGGCTCTACTCCGATGTCCAGCTCGCCGCCAGACGCTCGCTCGCCACCTCCAGCCTGGAGGAGATCCTCACCAACCGGAACCGGCTCAGCGAGGATATTTTGCGCGATGTCACCGAGTCAGCAGCCGGCTACGGCGTGGCCATCCTGCGCGCCGATGTGAAGGATCTGGTGTTCCCCGGCAATCTGCAAGAGGTGATGAACAAAGTGCTCGCCGCCGAGCGCGTCAGTCAGGCGCAGCTCGTCGATGCCCGCACCCGCGCCAGCGTCCAGCAGATCGAGGCCGAGGCCAAGGCGGCGGCGCGGCGCACCGAGTCGGCGGCGCAGATCGAGGCCGAGCGAGCCGCAACGCAGGCCGAGGCCGAGCGGCAGCAGGTCCGCACTGCCGCCGAGATCGCCGCGCTGCGCGAGCGCGCAGCCGCCGCTGACGCCTATCGCGACCACCCGGCGCTGCTCAGGCTGCGCGAGCTTGAGACGCTCGCCGAGCTCGCCAAGAATGCCAACGCTCGCCTCAACATCAGCCTGGACGGCGCCAGACCGCCCCAGCCCGCTACCGACTGATTGCCATGCAAGCGTCCGCGCATTACCGGCGCTTCGCCCGCGCCCGCTCATGTCTCGATCTGGCAGAATTCTCGCACGGCTGTCTGGCTTTAATGCGTTTGCGAAGGAGCGTATGGATCTCAAATCGGGCTACCCGTTCTGGCCGATCAAGAGCGGGCTCATTCGCTCCTACCCGGCGCTCGCCGAGGATCTGACGTGCGATGTGGCGATCATCGGCGGCGGGATCACCGGCGCGCTGGTGGCCTATTACCTCAGCGAGGCCGGCGCGCGCATCACCGTGCTCGATCGTCGCGATATCGGCACCGGCAGCACCAGCGCCTCGACCGCGCTGCTCCAGTACGAGGTCGATACCCCGCTGACCGAGCTCGCCACCATGGTCGGCGAGGTGGCGGCAGCGCGCAGCTACATGCTCTGCCGCGATGCGATCAGCACTATCGGCGAGCTGACTCGCGCCATCGGCGATGACTGCGGCTTTGCGCCGAAGAAGAGCCTGTACTTCGCCAGCAGCCAGCGCGACGCCAAAGCCATCGAGCGTGAGTACGCCGCCCGTCGCGCGATCGGAATCTACCTCGACCTGCTCGACCGCAGCGATATCGAGCACCGCTTCTCGTTCTCCGCCCCCTGCGCGCTGCTCTCCCGCGACGGCGCTCAGGTCGATGCCTACCGGCTCTGCCACGCGCTGCTGGCCGCCAGCGCCGCCCGCGGCGCGACGGTGGCCGACCGCACCGCCGTGACAAAGATCGAGCAGGATGGCGGCGGCGTCACGCTGCGCACCGATAGAGGGCCGCGGGTCACGGCGCGCAAACTGGTCTTCGCCAGCGGCTTTGAGTCGCAGCAGTACCTTCGCAAAAAAATGGTAGACTTCAAGGCAACGTACGCGCTGATCTCTGAGCCGCTGGCCACGTTCCCCGGCTGGGGCGAGGAGCAGTGCTTGATCTGGGAGAGCGCGCGACCCTACATCTACATGCGCACCACCGACGACGGGCGGGTGCTCGTGGGCGGCGAGGACGATAGCAACGACAACGAGCTCAAGCGCGACCGCAGCCTGGGGCGCAAAACCCGCCGACTCGGCCGCCGGTTCGCCGGGATGTTCCCCGCCATAACGCTCGACGTGGCCTACAGCTGGGCCGGCACGTTTGGCGAGACCAAGGACGGGCTGGCGTACATCGGCGAGACGTCCGAGTATCCAAACGCCTACTTCGCGCTCGGCTACGGCGGCAATGGCATCACGTATAGCGTCATCGCCGCGCAGATGATCCGCGATGCGTTTCTCGGACACCAGAACCCCGACGCGCAGATCTTTCGCTTTGATAGATAGCGCTGCGATCTACCTCCATAGAGCGATCCTACGTGCGTTGGAAACGCGCGAACCGCACAGAGGGGGTTGGGGCGTGCACTGCGCGCAGTCGAAGGGGCGAAGCCCCCGAGATATGCCCTTTCCTCCTCCAATAGGATTGCTACAGACGATAGGAGCATCTTGGGCAGAGTTCACGATGCTCTCTGTACGATTAAGATGCTATAGTAGCTCAATGATTGCAGAATCGGCACACGCAACCTAAAAAAGGTGGTATATTCGATGAATCACGACGACCCGGCTCTCAATTTATCGCTCTTCAATCTGCTACGCACGGAGTTCGGCACGAGCCTCCAGACGATACAGTGTACCAAAGCTACCCTTGTTCATATCTCACACACGCTGGAAGACCTGGTGCTGAGCCAGAAGATCCCGGCGCTGCTATTCACCGGTTTCCAGGAGTCATCGCACTGGCGCAAAGAGACCGAACGCTACCGCGCGCTGGCCGAGATCGCGCAACAGGTGTGTATCTTCGCCGGCGGCGAGCTGCCAGAGGAGAGCTCGGCACGCGAGCTCCACATCACGCTCCGCGGCGACGACCCGCTGCGCCAGGAGTGGTTTCTGGCGCTGCTCTGCCCACAGTTCTCCGTCTTGCTCTGCGGCCAGGACCGCAACGTCCCCGTCGAGGAGGAGGCGACGAGACAGTTCGATACGCTCTGGAGCTTCGACCCGCACATCATGGGGCGCGTGCTCGACCTGCTCGAACAGATTATCGCCAGCTATCGCCCAGATCGCCTGGCCAAGCTCCAACAGGCGCGGATCGACTATCCACTGACTGCGCCCGACCCGCAGATTGTGACGACGTTCACCAGTGAGATGATTAGGTTCGAGGAGCAGCTCCATCAGCAACTGACGCAGACGACACGGGCGCTCAACGAGCAGCTGCGCTGGCGCGAGGACCTGACCGCCACCCTCGTCCACGATATGCGGACGCCGCTCCAGGGGCTCTGGTCAGCGATCGAGCTGCTGGAGATCATCGATCGCTTCGATGCCGCGACGTTTCAGGAGATGCTCCAGGTCGCCAAGCGCAGCACCAACCACCTGCGGAGGATGGTGGAGCTGATCCTCGACACAAACCGGCTCTCAGCCAAAAGTTTTGAGATGGTCTGGGTGCCGATCGTGCCGGCCGCGCTGATCAAAGACGCGATCGAACCACTGAGATCGCTGCTCGAGAGTCAGAGTCAGGAGATGTACATCAGCATCGATGAGCGCGTCAAGGTGCTGTGGGGCGATACGGCGCTGCTGTGCCGCGTGCTCCAAAATCTGATCGGCAACGCAAATAAGTTCACCCCGCGCGGCGGGCGTATCGATGTCGGGGTGACACTCAACCCACACGGTACATCTATCGAGCTGCGGGTGCGCGACACTGGCACTGGGATCGCTCCCGCAGCGCTCCCGTCGATCTTCGACCGCTATTACCAGGCCAATGGCGGCGATCGACGCGGCAGCGGGCTCGGTCTCTATTTCTGCCGTCTCGCCCTCGAAGCCCACGGCGGCGGCATCCGCGCCGCCAGCCAGCTTGGCAGCGGGACGACGATCACCGCGCTGCTGCCGGTAAAGCCGCCACTGCGCTGAGATCAGGTACGGGCGAAGCAAGCGCGCCGCATTTACTACCTATTTATAACATAGCTAATAGGGCTATAGGCTGAGATCAGGTACGGGCGAAGCAAGCGCGCCGCATGCCTCCCGCATGCGGATCCGATCGCTGGCGCGCGCTTCGCCCGCGCGCCAGCGCCCCCCCATCGCCCCGCGCCATCGCCCCGCGCATCGCCCCGCATCGCCCCGCAGATTGGCTACGGCAGCGGGACGCCAAAATTCGGTGTTCCATCCGGCTTCCAGCCAAATGTCTGCGCCCGCACGCTACGCCCACCCCAGCCGCTCCCGGCGATCGCGTTGGCGTGGTAGACGATGATATCATCGCCGGACGGCGAGCGAACGAAGCTGTTGTGGCCTGGGCCATACGCGCCATCCACCTTGGCGAACACGCAACCTGCCGTCTTGCGCCACGAGGCGGGGCTCAACAGGTTGGACGTCGCGTCAGCGCTGAGCAGCCCCAGACAGTAATCATTCGTCCAGCTGCCGCTCGCCGAGTAGACCACGAACACTTTGCCGTCGCGCTGCAGTATCGCCGGCCCCTCGTTGATAAACGGCGGCCCACCGATGCGCTCCCACGTCTCGGTCGGCGCCGAGATCTCCACCCGCTCGCCGAGCTCGGTAGCCGATCGCATCGGGGCGATGTACAGCCGCTGGTCCACATTCACATCGCGCTCCCAGCCAGACCAGACGAAGAAGCGTTTGTCGCCCACCTCCAGCACCGTCCCGTCGATCGCCCAGCGGTCGCTCGGGTCGCTCACCTTACCCACAAATGCGTACGGGTCGAGCGGGCGCTGGCCGCCCTGGAGCAAATACATCCGGTGGTTCGCGTTCTTGCCATCGTCTGCGGCGAAGTAGATGACGAAACGGCCGTCGAGCAGGTGCAGCTCTGGAGCCCAGACCTCCTGGCTGTACGGCGCGCCGGGCGGGGCGACCCACACCACTCGCGGCGTCGCCTTCCCGAGATCTTCGAGGCTGGCGGCGGCGCGGATCGTGATATTGCCATCGCTCTGGACGAGGTAATACATGCCTTCATGAAAGATCACCGAGGGGTCTTGGCCGGGGAACGGCGCGGCGATCAGGCGGCGCATCGGCGTCTCCTTCGCAGTTGTGGCGCACGCGGCGAGCGCGAGCAGACAGAGCGTGGCCAAGCGGACAATGGCGCGGTATGGCATACAATGCATGGCGGTGTGTGGCGGCCTTCCGCCCGACGATGGCGGCGCGGCCGATGATACGTTGGCGGTCACCGACGGCTCTGTAGCATCATCGGTGCCATCGCCAGCGCTGGCTGAGTCTCAGCCGGCGTCGAACCCGCGCAGCAGCCCGACGACGTTGGCACCGAGCGGGTCGATCGCGTAGCCGCCCTCCTGGACGAACAGCGTCGGCAGGGCGAGGGCGGCGATGACTGCGCCGATCTGCGGGTAGGCAGCGGCCGTGAGCGCGAACCCGCCGCCGCCCTCGACCACCGGGTCGCCCATGAACGTATCGAAGCCGGCCGAGACCACCAGCGCGCCGGGCGCAAACGCGGCGAGCTCGGCCAGCGCTGGGCGCAGCGCCGCGAGGTAGGCGGCGTCATCGGTGCCTGGCGGCAGCGGGATATTGCGGTTGAAGCCGAGGCCGGCCCCCGCGCCGCGCTCGCCATCGTAGCCGGTATAGTACGGGTAGATGATCGCTGGGTCACCGTGGAGCGAGATCACCAGCACATCGCCGCGCTCGTAGAAGATCTGCTGCGTGCCATTACCGTGGTGGATGTCGATATCGAGGATCGCCACCCGCTCGCGGCCAGCGTCGCGCAGCGCCTGCGCGGCGATGGCGGCATTGTTCAAAAAGCAGTAGCCGCCGCACATATCGGTGCCGGCGTGGTGACCGGGCGGGCGGCAGAGCGCGTAGGCCGCGCCGTGCCCCTCGCCGAGCAGCGCCGCCCCGGTGAGCGCAGCGTCTGCCGCGCTGCGGGCCACAGCGTAGGTTCCGGCAACGATCGGGGCCGAGAGGTCGAAGGTGTAATAGCCGGCCTCGGCGAGCGGGCTCTGGCTGCTGCCGTGCATCCAGCGCAGCGGGAACGTCGATGGCAGCACCGCCTCTGGCGCGCCGCCGGCGGCCACCCAGCGGTCGTAGGCGTGTTCCAGGTAGGATAGGTACGGCGGCGTATGGACGCGCAGCAGCGGCGCGGTGCCGAACGAGCGCGGCGCGCCGAGCGCAAGCCCTGCGGCCCGCAACGCCCGCTCGATGATCTCGGCGCGGCGCGGCAGCTCGAACATCGGGATCAGCGCGCCATCGTAGAACTCGTGCGGCGGCGCGTGGAGCGCGTGGTCTGGCGTGATGATAACTTCCATGGTGCCAGTATAGAGCAATCCGACTGGAGTAGGAAAGGGAAGATCTTGGGGGCTGCGCCCCAACCCCCGCTGTACGCTTCGCTCGCCTCCGAACTAACCGATTTTCGTGCTGTGCGCTTCGCGCATATCCGAAGCAACCAGTTGGTTCGCGCTGTCGCACCCTTTACATGGCCTGCAGCAGCGTGGGAGTCACTTCTGCTGCTGCGCAGCAGCAAGAAAAAGTGCTTCCATGGCTCGCTGTGTCCGCGCGGAGCGCCTCAGAAACGTAGACGTGATGCTTTGGGTGGTTTGGGGTGTAGCCCCGAGCTCTTTTCGCGCCAGCGGGGAGAATGCAAAAGCGGGAGGTTGCTCCCGCTTTTACTGTCACTCATACCCAGGCGCTTGGTACCAGGCCAAACTGGAGCAAAGAGGTGTTGTGAGGATTATGAAGTTTTCAGGGGCAGTGCAAACGGGGAAGTTTGGGCTGCCAGCCGGCTCTTTCTGGTATTCGCCTCGTCTGAAGTTATAATAGAGCAATCCGCGTGCCAGCTCAATAGCTCCAAGGTACAGGCTTCGCCGGAACGCAGTAGGACTAGGTACTAGCGCGCACATGGGACCTCTGCGATCATCTCGCTCACAAGATTGCGGCCGGCCAGCGTGGTATGATACAAAGCGTTGCATTTCGCAATAATGAGGTAGGAATATGGCAAAAGGTCAGCGGTCGCTGTTCGATCCGCAGCGCGAAGATGAGCTTCAGCGGGAGGCCCCGCTCGCCTCGCGGATGCGGCCGCGCACGCTGGACGAGTTCGTCGGCCAGGAGCAGATCGTCGGCGATGGCAAGCTGCTCAGGCGCGCGATCGCCGGCGATAAGCTATTCTCGATCCTGCTCTGGGGACCGCCGGGCAGCGGCAAAACGACGCTGGCGCGGATCGTCGCCAATACCACCCAGGCCCACTTCGAGCCGCTCTCGGCGGTGAGCGCCGGCGTCGCCGACCTGCGCAAGGCGGTCAAGGAGGCGCAGGACCGGCTCGGGATGTTTCAGCAGCGCACCGTGCTGTTCATCGACGAGATCCACCGCTTCAACAAGGCGCAGCAGGACGCGATCCTGCCGTTCGTCGAGGATGGGACGATCATCCTGATCGGCGCGACCACCGAGAACCCGTCGTTCGAAGTCAACCCGGCGCTCCGCTCGCGCGCGCGAGTCTTCGTGCTGGAATCGCTCAGCGATGAACAGATCGGGCAGCTCGTAGACCGCGCCGTGGCCGATAGCGAGCGCGGGCTCGGCGATCTCAATATTCTGCTGGCGAGCGACGCCCGCGGCTTTCTGCTCAACATGGCCAATGGCGACGCCCGCGCCGCGCTCAACTCACTGGAGGTGGCAGCCCAGTCCAAGGCTCCCGGCGTGGGCGGGAAGCGCCTGCTGACGGTGGACGATATCCGCGAGGCGCTCCAGAGCCGGGTGACGCGCTACGATAAGAACGGCGAGCTGCACTACGATGCGATCTCGGCGCTGCATAAGTGCGTCCGCGATAGCGACCCCGACGCGGCGCTGTACTGGCTCGGCCGCATGATCGAGGGCGGCGAGGATCTGCTCTACATCGCGCGGCGGGTGGTGCGGATGGCGATCGAGGACATCGGCATGGCCGACCCGCAGGCGCTGCCGCAGACGATCGCGGCGCAGCAGGCGGTCCATTTCCTCGGCCAGCCGGAGGGCAACCTGGCACTGGCGCAGGCGGTGGTTTATCTGGCGCAGGCGCCGAAGAGCAACGCGGTCTACGCCGCCTACGGCGCGATGCTCAAGGATGTCGAGCAGACCCGCAACGACCCGGTGCCGCTCCACCTGCGCAACGCGCCGACCAAGATGATGCAGGGGATGGGCTTCGGCCGCGGCTACCAGTACGCCCACGACGCGCCCGACGCGAAGGTCGAGCAGGAGCACTTTCCGCCAAATCTGGCCGACCGGGTTTACTACGAACCGACCGACCGAGGCTTCGAGGCCGATGTGCGACAGCGCCTCGCATGGCGCGCCGATGCCCGCGCCGCCCGCGCCAGCGCGCCAAAGCCCGCCGCGCCGCACGCAGCGCAGCCATCCGATGGCGACGATGGACCGGCGGCCAGCTACGACCCGCACGCGGCGGCCGGCG
The DNA here is from genome assembly GCA_043754595.1 of Roseiflexaceae bacterium. GTDB lineage: Bacteria > Chloroflexota > Chloroflexia > Chloroflexales > Roseiflexaceae > JAYUUK01. Next base: position 18,523 of record JAYUUK010000380.1, read on the forward strand.
AGGAGTCGCAGCTCGCATCCTACGATGACGACGGGGCGCAGGTGCGGCGGCAGAAGGCCAAAGCCAAGAAACCATAGCGGCGCATCAGCGCACCGTGTCGACGAGCAGGTCATCGCGCCCGTCGCCGTCGATATCGCGGGTGGCGACGGCGCGGTAGCGGCCGGGCGGCGAGCGCCACTGCTCGACGAAGAACCACGAGTGCCAGCGAAAGATCGCCACCGTCGGCAGGGCTTCGGGCGTCGCGCCAGCCTCCAGGAACACCAGTTCATCGCGCAGGTCGCCGTCCAAATCGCCGACGGCCGCGTCGAGGATCTCGGTCGGGCGCGGCGAGCCACCCCAGACGATCTTGAGCGCGCCGCGGCGCTCGCCAAGCAGAAACGGGTGGGTGCGGGTCACGCCGTCGCGGTCGGGCTTGCGCAGCAGCATGAGCAGCTCGGCGCGCCCATCGTCGTTTGGGTCGCCGGCCACGATCCGGCGCACCGGCCAGCCGTAGACCCGGCTATCCCAGACCGGCGCTCCACGCTCCGCAGTGCCGGCGTAGACCAGCAGCGTGCCATCGTCGTGGAGGCGCACCAGCTGCGGCTGGCCGTCGCCGCGCAGATCGACGTAGAGCGTTTGCGGCCAGACGATCTGATTGGCGGTGCGCGGCACCGGCAGCGCGCGCGCCGTCGTGCCATCCCAGCTCCAGGCCAGCAGCGTCGGGTGGTGCGCGCCGACTGCGCCTGGCGGCAGCGATGCGCCGAGCGCATTGAGCGTCTGCCGTCCCTCGCGGCTGTCTGGCGGGAGTGGCGCGAGCCGACCGCCGATGGTATCCACCGGGGCGGCCGCCAGCTCCACCACCCCTTCGGCGTCGAGCGTCACGCGGGCCACCGCGCCACTGCTGGTCTCCCAGCGGCCCGGCTGATCGAAGAGGAAGTTGCCGAGCGAGTAGAGCACCAGCCCGCTGCGCCCGCCAGCCGCCACCACCGCGAACGGCTGGACGACGTGCGGATGCGCGCCGACGATCAGATCGGCGCCGGCGGCCACCAGGCGCTCGGCCCAGGCGCGCTGCATCTGCGACCCCGTCGGCGCGTACTCATCGCCCCAGTGGACGACGACGACCGTGACATCGGCGCGGCCAGCCGCCAGCCTGACGGCCGCCAGCAGCGCCTCATCGAGCCCGGCGCGCGGGATCGCCGTGGCGTCAGCGGCCGGGTCGCGCGCGCCGGCCACGCCGCTCGCCGCAAGCAGCGCCACCTTCAGCCCGCCGATGCGCCGGATGGCAGGCTGCTTGTCTGCCTCGCCCACGCCGAGCGGCGCGATCCCAGCGGCGCGCAGCGCGCCGCTGCTCTGGCGCAGCCCGACATCGCCGGCATCATAGGTGTGGTTGTTGGCCAGGCTGAGCGCATCGAACCCGGCGCGCGCCAGCGCCGGGGCCGCGTCCGGCGGCCCGATCAGCTGCAGCCGGTCGGTCGGCATCACACGCGCCAGCTGGCTCTCCAGGTTGCCGAGCGTCAGGTCGCCGCCGAGCAGCGGCGTCGCGCCCCGCGCCGACACCCCGGCGAACACCGCGTCCCAGTCGCCGTTGGCGGCGCGGGCCACGCCCCGGCCGAGCATCAGATCGCCAACCGCGCGCACGTCGATCGTCTGGCCTGACGCCGGCGCGGCGCGGGTGTAGAGCGTCTGCCACAGCGCGGCGTCCGGCGCGCTGGCCGGCGTCGGGCCGGGGGCGAGCCACGCCAGCAGCGTCAGAGCGAGCAGCAGGCGCACTGCTACTTCTGCTCCTGCACCACGATCTTCTCGATCATCCAGGCATCGGCCTGGCGCACCATGCTGTAGGTCACATTGGCGGTGTATATCCGCTGGCGCACCGGCTTGGGGTCCTCCTGGTAGTCAAACGACGTGCCGGTGTAGAAGCGCTCGTCCCAGCGCTCCTGGGTCGTCACGGTAGCGCGGTCGCCGGTCACATCGAACGAGCGAAACTCGATCGCCAGCCGCTTCTGGCCAAGAAACTGTTTTTGGCTTTTGAGCTGGTCGATGTAGCGCCTGGTATCGTCGAGCTCGGCCCCGACGAGGTATTGGTCGATTTGGCCTGGCTCGGTGTACCAGAATGCGTTGGTGATCGCGTCGTTGAAGCCGAGGATGCGGTCGGTGAGCAGCGACGCGACAGTCGCATCGACCTCGATCGGCTTCATCCAGGCCGGCCGCGGCGGTGCCTGCCCAGCGTCGAGCCTGGCGCGCCAGGTCTCATCGCTCAGGCGCTCGGCCTCGGTGAACTCGTAGAACGAGTAGACTCCGCCACGCATCACGATGATCGTGCCATCCACCGGCACTGCCACGAAGATGTGGAAGATCCGGCCGCTGCCGACGTGGACGATTCCATCGGGCGTGGTGGCGATATCGGCGACGAGCTGGGCCTGCGGCGGCTCGCCGGTGCCCGCCGCCGCCGGTGTGGTATCGTACTCGGCAGCCTTGGTCAGCTTCTCCAGCTCGATGCCGTAGCGGTGGATGAATAGCGCGTCGTCGGCGCTGAGCGACTCGCCGCGCAGCTCTTTCTCGGCGAGCCGCTGCAGGCGCTGCGCCAGCCCGATCGTCGCGTCGAGCACGCCTGCGCCGCTCTCGGTCAGCAGGCCGCGCTGCTCCAGCCCGCGCTTCGTCATCTCGCTGAGCGCGGCGACGCGGGCGTAGACCAGCGGCGATGGCTCGACGTAGCCGCGAGGCAGCTCCGGCTCGGGCGGCGGGCGGTCGAAGCCGGCCTCGACGGCGATCTGCTTGGCGTACAGCAGGGTATCGTGCTTGAGCTCGGTCCACGAGCCGAGCGCGGTCTGGAGCTGCTTGTCCAGCCAGGCGTCCGAGCGCATAAACGTCGGGTAGCCCTGCGGCACCGGCGCGATCAGCGGGCGCAGCGTATCGAGCCAGCCCCAGTAGACGCTGCTGGACCAGGTATCCTGTGGCAGATGAGCGAACTGGTCGCGCAGCGCGCCCATGTTGGCGCTGTAGCCAGCGATCGCGGTGTCGCCCTCGCTTGTCAGGTGGGTCAGCGCGCGCTCCGAGCCAATGGCCGCAAAAACATCGAGCGCCTTGGGGGCCAGGCGCTTCGGCACCTTCGGCGCGACGAGCTGCGAGAAGATCGCCGCGTCAGGCACCAGCCGCGCGCCCATGAAGCGCATCCCCGGCACGGTGGCCGGCGCGTCGCCGGTGACGATATCCTGGATCACCTCGACGCGCAGATCCTCGATCGCCGCATCGAACTGCGCCAGTTTGGCGTCATCGGCGAGCTGCTTGACATCGCTCGTCTGGCCGTAGATCTGTTCGAGCGCCGGGATCGCGGCCACCGGCGTCAGCCCGTCGGTCTGACCGACGAAGAAGCTGGTCGGCTCGTAGATGCTCCGCCACAGGTCGAGCGCGCTGGCGGTGCCAGCCTTGGCCTGACTGAGCGCCGCGATCATCAGCACCTCCTGGCGGCGCACCATCGTCTGTCCGTCGCCGCCGCTGGAGCCCTTGGCGGCGCTGAAGCTGCGCCGGCCGTGCCACATCATCGCCTGGAAGTAGCGCGTCAGCTCCTCGGTCTTGGTGTAGTGGCCGCGCGGCGTGTACTGGGTATAATCCTCGCCGCGCTGGTCGTCCGGGAAGATCGGCGATGGCAGCGTGGCCGCGTGGGCGCGGACGGCGGCGAGCTCGGGCGCCACCAGATCGGCGAGCGCCGGCGGCACCGGCCAGTCGGGTTCGAGCAGCGCCACGGGCACGGCGAAGTAGGCGGCGTTGCGCCGCGCCGCCTCGGCCCACGGCGTGCCGCCGAGCTGCTCGTAGTAGGCGACGGACTGGGCGAGCATGGCGTGATCGAGCTGCACCAGGATCGGCGCGAACGAGCTCTGCTCGCTCTGGCGCAGCACCGCGTCAAAGGCCACGTGATAGCCGTGGAGCAGCGAGTCGGACGTCACAAAGCTCGGCACGAAGTCGTAGCGGTTGCGCTCGTAGAGCTCGTAGAACTCGCGGGCGTCGTTGGGGCTGATGACGAACCCCTGCCGCCCGATCGCGGCGCGTTGCTCCGGCGAGAGCAACACGGGGGTGCTGACCCCGGCGAGGTCCACGGGGATGGCTATATCGGGCAGCGCGGCGTCGGCTTTGACATCGGGGAGCGCGATCGGCGCGAATCCGCCGTCGCTGACCACGGCGAACCCCTGCGGCAGCTGCATGGTCACCGGCGCCACAGCGATCGTCTGGGCTGGCGCGGAAGTCGCGGCGGCGGTAGTAGCAGCTGGCGTCGCGGCGGCGCTGGGCGCGCCGGACGCAGCGGGCTGCGTCGCTACCGGGGACGGCGTCGCTACCAGGGACGGCGGCGCGGCGGTGGGCGCGCAGGCGGCGAGCAGGAGCAGTAACGTGAGCGCCGCGGCGCGTCGAAGAGCGATCATCGTACATCCTTTGCCACACAAGCTATCAGCGAATGCTGGGCAGATCGTCTATAGCATAGAGCAATCCTACGTAACAGGTGCAACCTCCGGCCCGAGCAGACCACCGGTGAAGATTTTGCTCGGCAGCACATCCTCCACGTCCTCATCGCCGAGCACCGCGCTCCCCGGATCGTCGCCGTCGCCCTGCGCCAGCAGCGCGCTCAGCCGCGCCATGCCGGTGTCATCGCCGAGGACGCCCGGCAGCGCGCCAACCACCACGTCCTTCCAGTTGCCATCGCCGGGGATGCGGCAGTAGAGCACATCGATGGCGTACGGCATGGCCACCAGCCGCTGCCCCTCAAGGATCTGGATCTCGGCCTTGCCGCGCGGCGCGCCGACGCCGTTCTGGATGGCATAGCGACAGAAGATCGCCGATGGGTCGAAGGCGCGGCCGGTGAAGGTGGTATATAGATCGTTGAGCACCGCCAGGCGCAGCACCTTCTCATCGGGCGTGTGCGGGTCAGCGCCGTACATATCCTGCGTCAGCGCGCTCAGTCGCACCACCTTGCTGCCGTCCCAGATCAGCGTATCGCAGGCGAAGTGTTGCAGCGACATGGTCTTGCCGCCGACGGTCAGCACCTTATCGGTGGCGAGCGGGACGCCGATCTCGGCCGGACTTTTGAGGAACAGCTGGTGGAATGCGGTGGTCGGACGAAACCCCTTCTGCGGGTCCGCGGCCTGGAACAGCAGCTGCTGCAGCGCGTCTTTGAGCGGGCCGGCGGAGGTCTGGCTGAGCTGCGACACCTGATCGGGAGCGTCGGCCGGGGCGTAGAATAGGTCGCGGCCATAGGCCTCGACGATCAGACTCTGGCCGTTGATCGTGACGGCGCGGTCGTTGTCGTCCTCGCCGGTGCCATCGCCGCCGGTCACTGGCGCGATCGTCCACATCGGCATGCCGGTGGTGCGCGAAACCGCCTGCTTGAGCAGCGGCCAGCCGGCGGGGTGTGAGGAGCCGGCGGCACGGTAGGCCAGATCGACGAGCAGCTTGCGCAGCTGCTGCGATGGCGGCAGCGGCTGCGGCGGTGGGGTGCCGAGCGGCTGCGGGATGCCTGGGGCGGCAGGCGGCGGCGCGAACAACTCGGCCATGAAGCGCTCCCACGGAAAGCCGCGCGGGTCGGTCTTGCGGCCCGGCGAGATATCGAGGTGGCGCACCACCTGCGCGCGCGGGATGTTGTACTTGGTGACCAGCTGCCGCAGCAGCCAGAGCGAGGCCTGGTACTGCGCGTCTGGGTAGGGGTCGCTGCCGGTGTTGAGATTTTCGAGCTCGATGCCGATCGAGATCGGGTTGCAGGTCGGCTGGACGAAGTTGCCGTCCACCCTCCACTTGCTCAGCCCGGCCTGCCATGCGACGTGCTCATCTGCCACCTGCTGCGAGATCGTGCCATTTTTGGCGATGTAGTAGTGGATCGAGACGCGGCGACTTGGCGCGCCGCCGCCGCGCAGATAATTGAAGTCGCCCGGGCCGCGCGCCGCCGTGGCGTGCATTACGACCATCCGCACCCGGCCAGCGCCGCCCTGATCATACGGCTGGCCGATAACCCCCACCTGTTTGATGTCCACTGCGATCTCCTTCTTATGGGAAACGCGGCTGCGCCGCCCAAGGTATGCGCCAGCGTAGTACTAATATGCTACGTCCCGCGCTTGCGCAACAACGCGGGAGGCTGTATCGTCTAGACGTTATCGTGTTATTAAGCCAGATAGGGAGTGAACGATGGCCGTGATTGTCGCAGGGCTCTTCATCGCCATGCTGTCGTTCGGCGCGGCGCTCGTGGGCTACGCCGTGGTCCTCGATCGGCGCATGGATCTACGCCACGCCGAGCACGTCGATGGGCAGGACACATGAGGCCCGTCTCTTACACAGCGGCGCGCGCGCGATGAGCGCGGAGGAGTTATCCTCCGCGCTCATTTATCATCACGCCTCCCACTCGGCGGCGTCGTAGGCTGGCAGCTCGCAGCGCAGCGGCTTATTCTCGCGGTAGCCAAGCGCGAAGTCGGCCTGGAGCAGCTCCTGAAGCTCGCGCGTCCCCTCGTAGATAATCGCGCCGCGCGAGTTGCGCAGGTAGCGCTCCACCGGATACTCATCGCTGAAGCCGTAGGCACCGTGAATCTGGATCGCGTCGTCGGCGCTCTCGAAGCTGGAGACCGTGGCGTGCCACTTGGCGAGCGTGGTCTCGCGGGTGTTGCGCCGCCCCCGATTTTTCATCCAGCCGGCGCGGTAGACCAGCAGGCGGCTAGTGTCCAGCTTGCGGACCATGTGCGAGATCATGCGCTTGACGAGCTGGTGCTCGCCGATCGCGACGCCGAACGTCTGGCGCTCGCGGGCGTAGCGCACCGCCGCCTCAATGCTGGCCTGGATCAGCCCGGTGGCCCCGGCCGCAACGGTGAAGCGGCCGCTGTCGATGGCGCTCATCGCGATCTTAAACCCCTCGCCCTCCTCGCCGAGCCGATTGGCGGCCGGCACGCGCAGATCCTGCATCACGATCGCGCCGGTATCGCCGGCCCGCACGCCGAGCTTGCCGTGCAGCGGGTAGGAGGAGAAGCCAGGCATCGTCCGCTCGATGATAAAGCACGAGATGCCGCGGTTGCCCTTGGACTCGTCGGTCTTGGCGAACACCAGAAACGTATCGGCGACATCGGCGAGCGAGATCCAGATCTTCTCGCCGTTGAGAATATAGCTGTCGCCGTCGCGCCTGGCGGTGGCGCGCATGGCCCCGGCGTCGGTGCCGCTATCCGGCTCAGTCAGCCCATAGGCGGCGATCAGCTTGCCGCTGGCTTGCGGTACGAGGTACTGCTGTTTCTGGGCCTCGGTGCCCCACTGAAAGATCGTCATCGAGTTCAGCCCGGTGTGGACCGACGAGACGACTCGCAGGAAGCTATCGACGCGCTCCAGCTCCTCGCAGACCACCGCGAGCGACAGGTAATCCATGCCCGCGCCGCCATAGCGAGCGGGGAAGCAGATTCCGAGTAGGCCGAGCTCGCCCATACGCTCGACGATCTTGCGGATGTGCGGCCTCGTCTCAGCGCCATCGGCCGCCGCGCCGCTGCGGTCCCACTCGCGGATGTGGGGGGCCACCTCGCGCTCGGCGAACTCGCGGACCGTCTTGCGCAGCAGCTCGTGCTCCTCGGTGAGGAACATATCGTAGTCCTGGGTGAAGTTCATCGGTGATCTCCCTCTGCGGCGCACAGAATCGCCAGCATGGCGGCCGCGCCGTTCGATGATATTGTACCGTATTTGGCGATGGGGAGGGGCGATGGCGCGGGCCTAGCGCCTGATAATGTAGAAAAAATCTCTGGTGTCGGGCGCGATGAACTGCCGCGGGTCGCCCTGCATCGCAGCGAGCAGCTTCTGCGCCTGCGGCGCCGCGCCGGCCTTGGGCTGGCCGTAGGTCACAAAGCGGGTCCAGTAGCTATTGATATCGAGCTGCATCCCGCGCGCCGCACCGCCGATCACCAGCGCTCGCGCCAGCGTCGGCACGGTGAGCGTATCGCCGACGGCGTAGATCAAGTAGCGGCCATCGGCGCTGATGCCGAGCCCGCTGCGCCAAGTGGCGATCTTGTTGCCCACCGTCTTGCCCCATAGCGCCGCATCGTCCGAGCCGGCCTCTTCAGTCGGCACACTATTGTTCACCAGCAGCGGACAGTTCTGCCGCAGCGCCGCCAGCTGATCCGCATCGCTCAGATCCACGCCCCAGACCCCGATCCTCGGCATGCCATCGGCATCAATGCCCAGCGTGGCGCGACCACCGCGCGGCGGCAGCAGCGTTGTGCCACCGACAGCCATGCCGAACCCGCCGTTGACGGCTTTGAACCCGCCGTTGAAAGCCGCCACCAGATCACCGCTCGCGGCCACATCGGCGGGGACGAGCCCGGGGCGGTGGGCTTTCACCGGCGAAGCCGGCTCGGTCGTGCCAGGCACCAGGGCGACCCTGGTCTGGCGCAGGTCGATTCGTACCAGCGCGGCGCTGGCGTATGGTCGATCCGGGTCGGGGGCGATCATCACACGGCTCAGCAGCGGGTCGGTCTTAGCCCCGGCGACGTACAGCTGCCAGACGATCGCGGCGGGCACCGGGACTGCATTATCAGATGGCTCGCCGGGCGGCGGCGGCGGCGCGAGTTCGGCTGCTCGGCTTGGCGGCGGGGCCGGCTCGGCGGCGGGCGCGGCGTTCGGCGCGGCGTTCGGCACGGCCACAGCCACGGTGTTTGGCGCCGACTCAGCCCAGCTCAGCCCGGCGCTCGCCCCGGTGACATGGTAGGCAGTGCGGCGCGCGGTATCCTGGCCGCGGGCCGCCAGCGCCTCGACCTGGCCCACAAGCTCGGGGCCGAACACACCGCGCGCCGCATCCACCGCCCGTGGCACCAGCGAGGGCTCGACCGCCACCGTGATCGCTGCGGTGCCGGCGGCGAGCGTCAGCGCAGCGGCGCAGATCGCCACCCTACGTCCCCACCGCGCCCGCAGGCGCTCACCGCGCTGAGACGATTGACTGCCCATCGGATACCTCCATATGATGCTCGGAAAACCAGCCAGCGGTGTAGAACCCGAGATAGTCAGCCAGATGCTCGGCCCAGTAGCGCTCGGTGTGGCCGCCTGGGGAGACGTGATACTCGTGAGCGAGACCGACGGCGGTCAGCGTTGCGTCGAACTTGGCCGTTGGCCGGATCAGGCTATCGGCGTCACCGTGGGGGCGGGCGTCGCCGTGGGCCGTGGCGTCGCCGGGGGACGCGTCGTCAGCGTCGGCGCGAGGGGCGTCGACGAGAGGTCAGCCTGTCGCATAGCCATCAACTCGCTGCGGGACAGGGCAGCGATCGTCGCACCGCCGATCGTCCGCAGCAGCAGCGTGCCGGCCAGCCGCCATCGTGTCTGCATCGCATCACCTCGTGTGTTCGCCACATCATGGATAGGATATGGCGCGCGTATGAGAGGGCAGTGAGCGATACATAAGGCGAGGATAAGGCGGGGCGAGCGTGCGCCACGTCAGCCGCAGCGCGTCGGGGTGAGCGCCTGACGCCTGACGCGGTCATACTCCTCGATGAAGCGCTTGGCGATCCGCGCATCGTCGATGATCACCAGATTTTCGTCGTTATCGCGCTCGGCATTATTGGTGAAGTTGTACGACCCCGTGATCACGATCCGGTCGTCTATGATAATCGTCTTATGGTGCATAATGTAGCAGTTGCCATCCACGATGGCGTCCACGCCAGCCTCGACTAGATGGTCATACTGCGAGCCGCGACCGCCGGCGTTCTGCTTCTCCATCACGCCTGAGACCTTCAGCCCAGCGTTGAGCTTGGCGATCATCGCATCTGCCACTGGCGCGGCAGTGTAAGAGAAGGCCATAAACCGAACCGAGCGCTGCGCGCGGTCGATCTGCTCGACGACGTATGACGCGACGCCATCTTTTGGCGAGAAGTAGACCCGCACCTGCGCGCCGCCGACCTGCGCCGGGACTCGCTCGGTCAGCCGGATCTTGTTTGGGCCAAACAGCCCGCCGACCATCTGGCTGAACTCATCGGCGTAGACCGTGGCGAGGCTTTTGCTGGCCAGGCGCACGAAGTTATTGTTGTTGCGGAACGTATCGTTCTCGGTCACGTTCCACGAGCCGGTCCAGACCACGGCGCGGTCGATGACGACGAACTTGTTGTGCATGAACGCCTCGCGGTCATCAAAGACCACCGGTATGCGCGCCCGCTGCAGCCGCCCCATCAGATCGGCGACTTCCGGCGTCTGAAGGTTTTCGCTATCGACCACCGCTCGCACCGTCACGCCGCGCTGTCTGGCGCGCAGCAACGCCTCTCCGATGGGGCCGAGGTCGAAGTCGAACGAGGCGATATCGATGCTGGTCCCGGCGCGGTCGAGGTCGGCGACGAGCGCCGCGGCGAGCGCCGACTCGGTGCGCTGCGCGCGGAGATCGGGGTAGCGCAGCTGTGGAGTGGTGAAGAAGACCTGGATCGCGCGGTTATCCGCCTCGCCGGCCGGAGGTGCAGCCGTCGGCGCCACATCGATCGGGCCGGCATCTGGGTTGAGCTCCGGCAGCAGCCAGTTGCTCAGCGCGCCGAGCACCAGCAGGGCAAACAGCACGCCCAGGATCTCGGTGATGCGCAGCGCCCGTGGTTTGCGCGCCGGTTTGCGCGCCGACTTGTTACTCATAGCGTCTCCTCAATCGCGCGACGGGTCGCTCTCATCATAGGGATTCTCATAGGGCGTATCGTCGGCGGGCGGCGCTGCGGGCTCCACGGAAGGCGGCGTCGCGGCGGGCAGCGCTGCGGGCTCCACGGAAGGCGGCGTCACGGCGGGCGGCGCTGGCACGGCGGGGGGCAATGGGGACGGCAGTGCAGCGGCAAGCGCGCGCTCGGCGGCGGCGATCACGGCCGGTGGCGCGCCATCAGCACGGGCGGCGGTGCGGGCGGCGCGGCGCACAGCCAGCACCACCGCGCTGCTGGCTGTGGCATCCGGCGCGGCGGCGGCGAGCTGCTGCGCTCTGTCGGTCGCCCAGCTCACCAGCGCTCGGGCCGCGGCGTCGGTCAGGTCGCCGCGCAGCGACTCGTCCTCCTGCATGCGATCGGCGATCCGCTGTAGCTGCTCATCGGTCATTGCGCACCCCCATTCCAGCGTTGGCTCCTATGCGCAGTATAGCTCATGCGCGTTACCCTGACAGCTCATATATGCTACTCGATCCTAGGGCTCGTGCGAAACTATTTGTATCCGCTCATCTGCGCGAAAATTCGCGCAGATGAGCGAATGCTGCCGTTTGTCACCCGACGGTGCATGATCCTTGAACGCATCGTATAGTGGTTGCGTTTTGCGGTACGTCTGGTATAATGTACTCATTAGGCCGCCATCGTCTAGAGGCCCAGGACGCAACCCTTTCAAGGTTGAGATCGCGGGTTCGAATCCCGCTGGCGGTACCAACGCATGATCGAACTGGGGCGGCGCTTGCTGCCCCGTTTTGATTAATAAGCGATATTCACCGTCAGCATCACGCCGATAGCGACCTGGCCATCCGAGATGGCGGCGAAGGGTGGCTGGCATCGGACGCCAGCGTAGGTTGGTAAGGTGCCGCACT
>JAYUUK010000381.1:0-3239 GCA_043754595.1 Roseiflexaceae bacterium
CGCCGCTGCCGCATAAGCGCGTCCCGCTCGACGCGCGCATCCGCCAGCGTCTGCGCACTGCCGCTGAGCAGTTCGACATAGCCGGCCTGCACGTAGACCTGCATGCTGCGCGCCACGCGGTTGTGGTCGCGGCGCATATCGTTGCGCAGGTAGCGCGCGGCCTCGTCCACACTCCGCGCGGGTCGGCGGGGTGGGCGGCTTTGGACGTAGGGCTGGGTGTTCCCGCTGGCACCGTGGCGGCGGCGGCGCTCGGTCTCTTCCTGCTGCCAGACGGCGTAGGCGGTGGTGTAGACGTCGATCTGCTGGGCCACGACCTCGGGACTGATCGCGGCGCGCTGATTGTCGTAGCGCTGGCGCAGATCATCGACAGCATCAGCGATCAGCATGCCGCGCTGCGCTTCTTCGAAGGCGTCGATGACGCCTTCGACGATGACGACATTGCCGGCACGGTAGAGACGCTCCGCTGATGGATGATCGACGGGGATCGCGACTCGCACCCGCGAGCGTTCGAGGATGAGCGCGCGGCTGCCGGGGATGGCCGAGGGGGTGTAGTCAATGATGTCGAGCTCTGTGATGGCAAACTGCATATCAGGGTAGTCGGGGTGGCGCAGCAGGCGCGGTGCCTCGGCGATCGTCCCGCGCAGCCAGACTGCGCTGGCGGCCTCGGTGTCGTGCTCCAGGATTGCCGTCACCCGCAGCCGCATCTCGCGGATCTCGCGCCCGTTGTCATCGATGCCCTCGGCGAACCGGTCGTCGAACATGCGGGTGACATGCACCGACCCGACGACGGCGATCGGGTCGCCCTCCTGCATCGCCTTGAGCAGCTCCACACCCCGGGTGTTCGGCGCGGTGGTGATCGGCAGCGTGAACGGCTCGCCATAGGGCGAGACCGCCTGCACGGCGAACTCCAGCGTCGTGCCGCCGAGCTCGTTGCGCGCGGTCGTGGTGGTCTTGAACCCACCCCGTGCGCGCACCTTCGTGAGCGTGCCGTGGAGGATCGTCTTGTTGGCCGGGACAGTGGATGAATCGTGATACTCGGTCATGGGTCGGTTCTCCTCATACAACGACGATAGCATGGTCGTCTCTCGGTGTCACGGCGATGCACGGCGATACACGGCGATGCACGGCCACGCGCTGATCCCAATGCTGCTGCGGTGCTTGGCACGGCTGATCGCGGCGAATCGCGGCGCTGCGCAGGCCAGCGAGCGATGACGAAGGCGTCAATAATCGCACTCCTGCGACAGCGGTGCGTTGCCGAAACGATGCGGTACAGGACTATTAATGTCGGCGCGGTGCAGGGCGTTGGTATGCCGCACACCGCGATCAAGCTCCAAGCCCTAACGGGTAAAATTAGAGCGGCGACCGAGCCGTAAATGAGCGCCGATAGAGCCAAAAAATGGCACGTAGACGAGCCATAATTCGCTCTACACGGTATCGACTATTCGCCCGCGTTCGCCCCCTCCTCGGCGCGGGAGATCGCACCTGCGCGCCGCTCCCGTCGCTCCGTACGACGGGCCTGCATCGCCACGCGCTCACGATGCAGCCGCCCGTATTCGATACCGCCCGCACGCCCCGCGATCTGTTCAGGCTCCTCTGCCCGTGGCGCAACGGCGGTATACCGCGTCCAGTCGTCGCGGGTGAGCAGTGGCGAGCTTGTCACATGCCCATCTGTCCCCACAATGAGTCGACTGAGGAGGGGGAAGGGTGCGCCATTTCCCATCATGCGGTAGTCGCCCCACAACACCCCATCGGGATCGTTAGCACTCTGCGGCGTGCTGATCACGCCCCACCCGCTCGGCCAGATCGCGCGGAAGCGCTCGGCGATCTGCCGTCCGCGCGCGGGCGTCTGTGCGATGAAGACTGGTAGCACCGGGCCGCCGATCGAGTCGTTGTACACGTTCGTGCGATGGAGATCGCGATACGTCTCGCACTTGCCCAGCAGCACGGAGAGTTCCTCGGTGCCGCGATCGACTTCGAGTGCGAGTCGAATATCGATCTCATCGTCACGGCGGGGGACGCCGTTGAAGTAGGGAAAGATGCCAAGCGGCAGGGGGGCGCGCGGCGCGCTGAGCCGGAGGCGGAAAATGAGGAGCGCGTCGATACGCTGGGTCTTGTGCGGAATAAACTCGGTCTGCACATACATCGTGTGGACGAGGCGATTCTCGGCCGCGCTCCGCATGGCATTGATGGTCCACCAGGCGACCTGGAGATCGTGGGCCATCGTGCGCGCATCGGGCTTGCGCGCGCGGGTGTCGCGCGCGGTGAAGCGTGCGGTCGTCGTCGGATCGGTCTCGACCTCGAGCGTGCGCAGCAGTTCGCGCCCGTCGGTCGTCAGTCCAAAGACGTGCGCAGATTGGCGCCGCACCTGCTTAAACTGTCCGACCTGGTTGACGGCGAGGACGCGACTGCTTGCCGTCCATGCCAAATTGTCAGCGACAAGCCGATTCAAGGTGTCGCGCATGGCATCATCGGTGAGCCACGGAGTCACGGCGACCCGCGCTTGCTGCACGGTGACGGTATCGAGTCGGGCGAGAAACTGCAAGGTGCGAATATCGCGCTCGTCGATGGGGGGCAGTGCGGCGACGATGCGCTGCCCATAGGTATCCACGACCGCCTCGACGCTGCTGCGGCGATCGGGACCAGTGGGTGAGACAGCAGCTGCGGCGGATTCGGACATCCCGAGGCGATCGGGCAAATCTGGAGCCGCAGGCAGCGTTTTATCTGGCTGTTCCGACATGCGAGAAACTCCTGTGTTAGTGCTTAAGCGTTGCAAAGGGGTCGTCATCGGGTGTTACATGGCGCTTTGCCTCATCAACAATCACCTCCTTTCGAGTCTTCGTATCGGAGATGGCGATCGGGGCGGCGGGGTGCAGCCCTTCGGCACCAACCACCACGCCGAGGGATTCGCCGGCCGCTGTCTGCATCATCGAGCCGGCGGCGGCTTCGCTCGCTGCGCCTTTGGTGCGTGCGGCGGGCGTGGGGCTCGCCACCGGCGCGCTCGGGTCAATCGCCGTGCGTATCCGCATATCCTCGGCATGGACCATCACATAGCCAGGGCTCACGCGCAGGCGCGAGAGCCAGCGCTGCCGCTCGGCGCGATCGGGGATGCAGTGCGGGTGCGCAAGAATATAGGCGCGCTGCGCGGCGCGAATCACATCCCAGCGGTCGCGGATCATCTGCCAGTCGCCCGCCTCCACCGCCGCGAGGCGGGCGATGACCGCCTTGTGCTGGTCAGCTGG
>JAYUUK010000382.1:0-29818 GCA_043754595.1 Roseiflexaceae bacterium
GCAGGTAGACGCTGACATCGCTGGCGATGGTGCGCAGCTTGGCGATGCCGGGCGCGATGAACAGCTCGGCCTGCACCAGCAGCGTCATCGCCATCAGCGCCGAGGCCGCCAGGCTCACCCAGCCGCTCGTCCAGTAGGCCAGCGCGAACCCGGCCGGCAGCACCTGGAGCGGCAGCACCCAGCGCGTCAGCCGCTGCACGTGGCGCCGCTCGGCGAGCAGATCGTCGCGCAGCGTCTGCACCAGGTAGCTAAAGCGCACGGATCGCCTCCACCATGCGCAGCGCCTCGGCCCGCGCCGCATCGGCGAAATCGGCCGCAGCGGAGGCATAGAGGATGCTGCGCGATGCGCTGATCAACGCCAGCTCGCCGCGCGCGTCCACCGCCACCCGCACCGCCTCCGCCAGCGCCCCGCCCTGCGCGCCGACACCAGGCACCAGCAGCGGCAGATCGGGGCAGGCGGCGCGCACCGCCGCCACCGCCGCCGGGTGCGTCGCCCCCGCCACCAGCCCGACGTTGCCGTTGGCGTTCCAGCGCCCGCCGGCTAGCCGCGCGACGGCCATGTAGAGCGGCTCGCCGCTCGCCAGGGGCAGATCCTGCAGATCGGCAGAGCCGGGATTGCTGGTCTTGCACAGCAGGAAGCAGCCGCGCTCGGGGCGGCGCAGGAATGGTTCGAGCGAGTCTGCGCCGAGGTACGGGCTGAGCGTAACGGCGTCTGCATCGTAGACATCGAAAGCCATGCGCGCGTAGGCCTCGGCGGTGCTGCCGATATCGCCGCGCTTGGCGTCGAGGATCAGCGGCACGCGGCGCGGCAGCGCGCAGATCCGCGCCAGCGTCGCGAGCCCGGCCGGCCCGAGCGCCTCGAAGAACGCGATGTTGGGCTTGAAGGCGCATGCCAGATCGGCGGTGGCAGCCATGATCGCCGCGCAAAAAGCGAAGATCGGGTCGACCTCGCCAGCCAGCGCCTGCGGCAGCCGCGCCGAGTCGGGGTCCAGCCCGATACACAAGAGGCTGCGCTGCCGACGCTGCACCGCGCGCAGCGATTCGGTGAAGTTCACGTATTCTCCTCCGCGCGCCGACTATTTCCGAACGGGCGTTTCAACCCAGAGGCGGGCACGAGCGAACGGGCGTCTCAGCCGGCGCGGCGGCGCGATCGATGATCGCTGCATGATACCACGGGCCGGCCGGGCGGCGGCGCAAACTCAGCCGCAAAAAGAGTTAGGAAAGGGTTGATTTAATGGTTCACTAATGCTATAGTACATCGCAAACGTAGTGGATTGCAATTCAGGCATCCTGACGACGACAGCGCCTTCGGGGCTTTGAGTTCTGCTCTCAGCCTTATTTTATTGCCAAAATTATAGGTGCCCGGCACGCCGTTCGTGGAGTGCCCAGAGCGATTCTGGCGCTCAGGAAAAGAAACATGACCATCACGAGTGTAGAGACAATCCCGCAAGAGTGGGCGCATCTGCTTGAACACATGCTCGAAGTCGCCCGCACCCAGGGATATCTGACGTACGCGGCGATCCTCGATGCGCTGCCACAGCCCGAACTGCGCGTCGCCGATGTCGACCAGCTCTACGCGGCGCTCCAGGCTGAGGGGATCAAAGTGGTGGAGACGGTCGCCGATCTCGACGGGCCGCTGCTCGCCATCGACGATGAGCCGCTCGCCGGGCTGCCGGACCTCACCGACGTCGCGCTCGATGACCCCGTCAGGATGTACCTCCAGGAGATCGGCCAGGTGCCGCTGCTCTCGGCCGAGCAGGAGGTGACGCTCGCAAAGGCGATGGAGTCGGGGCATAACGCGCGCTGCTCGATGGATCGCGGCGAGCGAACCACCCGCGGCGAGCGGCTCTCGGCAGAGGTGGCGATCCAGCGCGGCATCGACGCGCGGCAGCATCTCATCCAGGCTAATTTGCGTCTGGTGGTCAGCATCGCCAAAAAATACACATCCTACGGTCTGACGATGATGGATCTGGTGCAGGAGGGCAATATCGGCCTGATGCGCGCCGTCGAGAAATTTGACTACACCAAGGGCCACAAGTTTTCCACCTACGCCACCTGGTGGATACGCCAGGCCATCACCCGCGCCATCGCCGACCAGAGCCGCACCATCAGGCTGCCCGTCCATATGGGCGAGGCGATCTCGCAGGTCAAGCGCGCCTCGCACAAACTGCAGCAGACGATGCAGCGCGAGCCGACGCCGGAGGAGATCGCGGATTCGATGGGCATGAGCTCGAGCAAGGTCCGCCGCACGCTCGAAGCCTCGATGCACCCGCTGTCGCTCGAAATGCCGGTCGGGCAGGAGGGCGAGGGGCGCATGGGCGATTTCATCGAGGACGACCGGATCTCGACGCCGGCCGAGGCCGCCGCCGCCTCCATGCTACGGCAGCAGCTCGAAGAGGTGCTGCTCAAGCTGCCGGAGCGCGAGCGCAAGATCATCCAGCTGCGCTACGGCCTCAAAGATGGCCGCTACCGCACGCTCGAAGAGGTCGGCGTCGAGTTCGGCATCACCCGCGAGCGCATCAGGCAGATCGAGGCGGTCGCACTGCGCAAGCTGCGCCACCCACACCTCGGCAAGAAGCTGCGCGGCTACCTGGATTAAGTCCAGCAGTCAGTAGCTAGTAGCCAGTAATTTCGGTGTATTGAGTATAGCGCAGCGCAACCGTATCAGCTCGATCGGCGCTCGAGATTCGTGCGGATGCGGTGCATGGAAACGAGAAGCATGGAGCGGTTGAACGATGCGCAGCTCGCCGCGCTCCCCGGCTGGGAGCGCCAGGGCGATACGATCCGCAAGACCTTCGTCTGCGCCTCGTTCCCGGCGGCGATCGCCTTCGTCGCCCACGTCGGATTTCTGGCCGAGGCCGCTGCCCACCACCCCGACATCGACGTGCGCTGGCGCTCAGTCACCCTCGCGCTGACCACCCACGACGCCGGCGGTCTGACTGAGCGCGACGCAGACCTCGCCGCGCAGATCGACGCCATCTGGCGGTGAGCCGCATCCCCTACCGGCTCTGGCAGCTGCGCCGCGCCCTTCGCCCAGCGCTTTTGGAACAAGAAGCGGCGCTCGTGGCCGCCACGCTCGCGCCAGAAGAGCTGCGGCTGTTCGTGCGGATGGCCCGCTTCGACCAGCGCCACGCGCTCGACGTGCTCCTGGCGCTCCACGAGGCCGGCGAAGATGACCCGGCGCTGCTACGCGCCGCGCTGCTCCACGACTGCGGCAAGGTCGACGACCGTGGCCGCCCGATCCCGCTGCTGTACTACGGCCTGTTCGTGATGCTGCTGCGCCTCGCGCCAGCGCTGTACCGCCGCGCCGCAGCGGATGGTCGCTGGCTGCTGCGCCCGTTCGCCGCCCACGCCGCCCACGAGGCCCGCGCCGCACTGCTCGCCGAGCGCGCCGGGAGCGACGCCGCCACCGTGGCGATCCTGCGCGACTATGCCGCCGGCCGGGCGACGCCGCAGATCGCAGCGCTCCGCCGCGCCGACGATGCGCGCTGATGCCCCATCCCCCGCGCGCTTCGCCCGGCCCCCCATCCCCCGCGCGCCATCGCCCCGATCCTGCTATCATAGAGCGCAATGCTGCCATCTACCGACTACACCTTTCACCTGCCGGCCTTCGAGGGGCCGCTGGATCTGCTGCTACGTCTGATCGAGCGACGCGAGCTCGATATCACCGCCATCGCGCTCGCCGAGGTGGCCGACGAGTATCTGGCGCACGTCCGCGCGCTCGACCAGCGCGACCCGGCGGCGCTCTCGGCGTTTCTCAGTATCGCCACCCGGCTGCTGCTGATCAAATCGCGCGCGCTGCTGCCCAGGCCGCCGCCGCCCGCCAGCGATGAGGAGCTCGACGACGCCGACGCGCTGGTGCGGCAGCTGCAGCAGTACCAGCGCTTCAAGCAGGCGGCCACGCTGCTGCGTAGCTGGGAGAGCCAGGGCCGGCGCAGCTTCACCAGGAGCGCCCCGCCCCCAGCGATCGCGCCGCCGCCGCCCGAGCGGCTCGATGTGACACTGGCGCAGATGATCGCCGCCTGGCAGCGCCGCGCGCAGCTGCTGCTGCCGCTCACCGAGGCCAGCATCCCGCTGCCGCAGGCCAAGACGATCACCGTCACCGAGATGGTCGGGCGCATCCGCGGCAGGCTGGCGACCCAGCCGTGGTTCCAGTTTGACGACCTGCTCTCCGCCGCGCTGACCCGCGTCGAGCTGGTGGTGGCGCTCTGGAGCGTGCTGGAGCTGCTCAAGCGCCGCGCGATCGTCGTCGAGCAGGAGGCGCTCTTCGGGCCGATCATGGTGGGCAGAGGGCCGAACCTGACCGACGGGGCGCTCCACGAATTGACGACTGACTATTGACGTACGCATCTCGCATGTTTTCTGAGGCGCTCCGCGCGGGCGCTTCGCGCTCATGAACAGACTGTTTTATGCTGCTGCGCAGCAGCGTAACTGGGAGTACCGCGCTCATGAACAGACTGTTTTATGCTGCTGCGCAGCAGCGTAACTGGGAGTACCGCGCTGCCGCAGGCCAAACGACGGCTGCGACGATGCAAACAGAACAGGCGTCAATTCGCCAATAGTCAATCCATGGCCCGATGCGTGCGCCCGCTCGCCGTGCTACAATTTGGCGGTGGAACCTGAACCGCTCGAACCAACCGATATGACCGCCCCCGATGTGCTGCGCGGCGCGCCGCTCGGCGATCTCCTGGCGCTTGGCGCCCACCTCGAAGCCGATCTGCTCCCCGATGTGCTGCTGCGCGATGTGTTGGATGCGATCCGACGCACCCTCTGCTACCCCCACGTCTACATCCGGCTGCGCAACCAGGACACCGACGCGCTCGAAGCTGTGGCCTTCGCCGGTGTGGCGCCCGAGACCGAGGCCGACCTGCGGCAGCGCCCGATCGAGCCGGATGCCTACCAGCCGCTGCTGCGCGATGACCGCCGCCTGAGCGACTCGTTTTTGGTGCCGGCCGAGATCGCCTGGGGCGTCCAGACGCTGCTGGTGCCGCTGCGCAGCCGCTCAGAGCGGCTGATCGGGGCGATCTTCATCGAGCCGGACGCCGATGACCCGCCGTTCGAGCGCGAAAACGTCAGGGTCGTCGAGGCGCTGGCACGGCAGGCGGCGCTGGCGCTGGAGAACGCGCGGCTCGCCGAGCGCATGCAGCGGCTGCTGGCCAAGGAGCAGCTGATCGCCGAGCTCAGCCGCACCATCAGCGAGACGCTGGAGCTCGAACAGATGCTGATGCGGACCGTGCAGGCGCTCAACGTCACGTTCCAGGCCAGCACCGTCGCGCTGCTGGATGAGCAGGGCGATCTGGCGATCGTCGCGTCCGTCGGGCGGGTGGACGAGGCGGCGCGGCAGGTGCGGCTGCGGCGCGGCGAGGGCATCTGCGGCTGGGTGGTGCGCCACGGTATGCCGTTCCTGTCCAACGACATCTGGCACGAGACACGGGTGCTGCCCGCCGCACGCGATGTCGGCACCAACCAGCTCATCCGCTCGTACATCGCCGTCCCACTGCGCACCGGCGGCCGGGTGATCGGCGTCATCAGCGTCGAGAGCGACCGCGTCGATGCCTTCACCTACGCCGACGTGGATCTGCTCGAAGCCGTGGCGGCGCAGATCGGCGGCCCGATCGCCAGCGCCAGGCTGTTCGCACAGACCCAGCAGCTTGCCGCGCAGGTCAGGCGGCGCAACGACTACCTCGAAGTCATCAACACGCTGGCGCGCATGGCCGCCAGCACGCTGGATATCGACCGGCTGCTCAGCTCGGTGATCGCCGAGATCCAGCACGGCTTCGGCTACGGCCACGTCGAGCTGTACCTCGTCAGCGAGGAGCGCGGCGATTTTCAGCTCGCCGCGCAGTCCGGCAGCGATGAGCCGGCGATGCTCGGCTACCGCCAGCCGATCTCGACCGGGCTGCTCAGCCGCGCCTACCGCACCGCCACCACCGTCCGCGTCGATGATGTGCGGCGCGACCCAGACTACTTTATCTACGCGCAGACCGGCACCCAGTCCGAGCTGTGCGTCCCAGTGGTGGCCAGCAACCGCGTGCTCGGCGTGCTCAACCTCGAGTCGAGCCAAATCGCGGCCTTCAACGACGAGGATGTGGCTGCGCTCGAGACCGCGGCTGATGTGCTGGCCGGCGCGATCGAGAATGCCAGGCTCTACCAGCGGGCGCAGGAGGCGGCGGTGCTTGAGGAGCGATCGCGGCTCGCGCGCGACCTCCACGACTCGGTCTCGCAGCAGCTGTTCAGCATGACGCTCACGGCCCAGGCGGCGCGGGCGCAGCTGGGAAAAAACCCGGCGCGGGCGGCGCAGCAGCTCGAACGGCTGCAGGAAACGGCGGCGGCGGCGCTAGCCGAGATGCGCGCGCTGATCTTCCAGCTCAGGCCGCCGGAGGTCAGCGAGCAGGGGCTGATCGCGACGATGCAGCAGCATGTGACCTCGCTTCGCCGCCGCGAGGGTCTGACAGTGACGCTCGAAGTCAGCGGCGACGAGCGCAGCGCGCGCGGCATAGAGATCGCGATCTACCGCATCGCCCAGGAGGCGCTCAACAATGTCGTCAAGCACGCCGGCACCTGCTGCGCGCTGATCGCGCTCGATCTGCGGCCCGACGCCATCGAGCTGCGGGTGCGCGACGATGGCCGCGGCTTCGACAGGCAGGTCGCGCCAAATGGCGGCCGTCATCTGGGCATGACCAGCATGCGCGAGCGGGCGCAGGAGATCGGCGGCGTGCTGACGGTTCATACCGCGCCGGGCGCTGGCACCGAGGTGCGGCTGCTGGTGCCGCGCGATGCCCAGGACGTACCGTGAGCGACGCGCCGGCCACCACCGCAGCAGAAGCCAGCCTGGCCGCGGTCTTCGCCGCAGTCGAGTCGCAGCGCGAGCGCTCGCTGGCGCGGCTGCTCGCGTATCTGCGTATGCCCAGCATCAGCGCCCACGGCGAGGGCATGGCCGAGGTGGCAGCGGCGCTGGTGGCGCAGCTCGATGCGATCGGGATGCATCCGCAGACGATCGCGACGCCCGGCTGGCCATTTGTCTATGCCAGACGCGACGACGCCCCTGGCGCGCCGACGGTGCTGCTCTACGGCCACTACGATGTCCAGCCGCCAGACCCGCTCGACGCCTGGGTCTCACCGCCGTTCGCGCCCACCATCCGCGACGGCAGGGTCTATGCCCGCGGGGCCGGCGATAACAAGGGGCAGCACTTCGCGCAGCTGCTCGCCATCGAGACCCTGCTGGCGGTTCATGGCAGACTGCCGTGCAATGTCATCGTCTTGCTCGAAGGCGAGGAGGAGATCGGCAGCCCGCATATCGCCGCGTTCGTCCGCGACAACCGCGCCATTCTCGACGCCGACCTGGTGGTGACCGCCGACGGCCCGCTGCACGCCAGCGGCCGGCCGACGCTGGAGTTTGGCGTGCGCGGCGTGGCGTCGTTTGGGCTGCACGCGCGGGGCGCCACCACCGATCTGCACTCGGGCAACTGGGGCGGCGTCGCGCCAAATCCGATCTGGACGCTGGTACACCTGCTGGCGACGATGAAGAACGATCGCGGCGAGATCACCATCGATGGCCTCCACGATGGGATTGTGCCGCCGAGCGAGCGCGAGCTGGCGGCGCTCGCCGCGCTGCCAGACGATATCCCCCAGATCCTGGCCAGCGTCGGGCTGACGCGCATGGACGCGCCGGCCGAGCGGGGCTACTACGAGCGCCTGGCATTCCACCCGACGCTGACGATCAACGGGTTCCACGGCGGCTATGGCGGCCCTGGCAGCAAGACCGTGCTGCCGCACGAGGCATTCGTTACC
Source organism: Roseiflexaceae bacterium (assembly GCA_043754595.1). GTDB lineage: Bacteria > Chloroflexota > Chloroflexia > Chloroflexales > Roseiflexaceae > JAYUUK01. The sequence continues at coordinate 7,792 of JAYUUK010000382.1, forward strand.
TGCGATATTCGGCTGGTGGCCGACCAGCGGGTCGAGACAGTGATGGCGCGGGTCGCGGCGCACGTGGCCAGCTACGCGCCGGACGTCATCTTCGAGCCGCACGCCGGCATGGACCCGTCAAAAACGCCGCTGGACTCGCCGTTCGCGCCGCTCATCGCCGAGGCGCTGGCGCGCGGCATGGGCGATGTGCCGCTCTGGCTGCCGGCGATGGGCGGCAGCCTGCCAGAATATGTCTGGACCCGCATCCTGGGCGTCCCGGCCTTTGTGACGCCCTACGCCAACGCCGATGAGGCGAACCACGCGCCAAACGAGAATATCGAGGTCGAGCGCTTTTTTGCCGGTATTCGCACCGGCGCGGCGCTGCTGACGCTGCTCGGCGAGCGGCGACTCTGAACTGCCACTCGCCCGATTCGACCATGAAAAGAGGATACGATGGACCCAATCACCGTGCTGCTGATCGACGACCACCGCGTGGTGCGCCAGGGGCTGCGCGACTTTCTTGAGCTCCAGGACGATATCGAGATCGTCGGCGAGGCGGCCAGCGGCGAGGAGGGGGTGAAGCTGGCGTGCGAGCAACTCCCGGACGTGGTGCTGATGGATATGGTGCTGCCGGGGATCGATGGCGTCGAGGCCACCAGGCGGGTCAAGGCCGGCAGCCCGTCCACCAATATTATTGTGCTGACCTCGTTCGCCGACGATGACAAAGTCTTCCCGGCGATCAAGGCTGGCGCGATCTCGTACCTGCTCAAAGATGTCCAGCCTGACGAGCTGGCGCGAGCGATCCGGGCGGCGCAGCGCGGCGAGGCGGTGCTGCACTCGGATGTGGCGGCCAAGCTGATGCAGGAGTTCAGCGCCGGCGGCAAGGGCGACGCCAGCGTCGAGCCACTGACCGAGCGCGAGATGGATGTGCTGCGGCAGATCGCCAAGGGCAAGAGCAACAAAGAGATCGCCGACGCGCTGATCATCTCGGAGAAGACGGTCAAGACCCACGTCTCAAACATTCTCTCCAAGCTCCACCTGGCGGACCGCACCCAGGCGGCGATCTATGCGCTGCGGCAGAAGCTCGTGCCGATGGAGTAGCTGCCGTGCGCGTTGTCCCACTGCCGCCGCATCTGCCGCACCACCCGCTGATGGACATGCTCTACACCCCAATGGCCGCGCTCGGCGTCGAGGTGCGGCGCGAGCGGCCACGGGTCGCCATCCCGGCGCTGCTCGGCGGCACCGGCGCGCGGGTGCTCCACCTCCACTTTTTTGACGAGATCGTTCAGCGTCCGAGCCGCGCGGCCAGTCTGCTACGGACGCTCGGGCTGCTCGGGATGCTGGCCGGGCTGCGGGCGCGCGGCGTGGTGCTGATCTGGACGGCGCACAACATGATCCCGCACGAGACCTACCACCCGTGTCTGGCGGCGCGATCATACGCCGCCGTGGCCAAGCTGAGCCACGCCACCATCGCCCACGGCGAGGCGGCGCGCGCGCTGGTGATACAGCGCTACGCCCCGCGGCGCTGCGTCGCCATTCCGCTCGGCAACTACATCGGCGCCTACGGGCCGCCGGCAGATCGGCGCGACAGCCGGGCCGCGCTCGGGCTGCCGCAGGATGGGCCGGTGAGCCTCTGCCTGGGCGCACTGCGGCGCTACAAGGCCATCGAAGTGGCGATCGCGGCGTTCGCGGCGCTGCCACAGAATCGACGCGGCGTGCTGCTGATCGCCGGGCCGCCAAAAGACGCGCGCTATACCGCCGAGCTGCGGGCGCTGGTGGACGGGGTGGCCGGGGTGCGCTTCGCGCCGCACACCGTGGCCGACGCCGACATCCCGCAGTATCTGGCGGCAGCCGACCTGATGGTTCTGCCATACCGTCGGCTGCTGACCTCGGCGGCGCTGCTGCTGGCGATGTCCTACGGCCTGCCGGCGCTGGCCCCCGACGTGCCGCCGGTGCGCGAGCTGATCGACAATGGCGTGGACGGCTGGCTGTTCGCAGGCGATGCCGCCGCCGACTGGGGGCAGCCGCCATCGGGCGCGCCGCAGCTTGGCGCGGCGCTCGGGGCGGCGCTGGAGTACCAAGATGGCGCGGCGCTCGGGGCGGCGGCGCTGGCGCGGGCAGCGGCGCTGGACTGGCCGACGATCGCGGCGCGCACGGTGGATGTCTACCGCGCGGCGCTTGACAATCAGCTCGTGCCGTAATACTATCTAGGCACCTAAACAAATGGCGGCGATCATGACCGATGGAACACCCGAGCAGAGCCCGATCTACTGGCTACGCCGCGCGTCGCTGGCGATCCGCAAGACAATGGATGAGGAGCTGCACAGCCACGAACTGAGCGGGGCCCAGTTCGAGGTGCTGCGGCAGCTGCTGCGCGAGGACGGACTGGAGCAGCGGACCCTGCAGGAGCGGCTCGGCGTCAGTTCGCCGACGCTGACCGGGGTGGTGGATGGGATGGTGGAGCGCGGCATGCTGGAGCGGCGGGCGAGTTTGAGCGACGCGCGGGTCAAGTGCCTCTACCTGACCTGCGCCGGGCGCGACACCGACGCGGCCGTGCACCAGACGCTGCTGCGCATGGAGCAGCGTCTGCTGGCCGATTTCTCGCCGGCCGAGGTGGTGCTGCTGCGCGAGTGGCTGCGGCGGATCGTGCTCTCGCTGGACAGCGGCGATGCAGCGTGCCACTAGGGCAATTGACGATTGACGAGCGCGCCGGTCTGATGCGAAGCTAACAACGCTTCTCGTCACATCACAAAGAGCTCTCGCCCACAGCTCACTCGTCCGCCACATGGTTAGGCAACAAGATTTTAGGCAACAAATAAAGGGAACACCAAATGGCAACCACATTCGCAGCCCCGTCCACCAAGCGGGTGGACAACGGCAAGCTCTGGCAGACGGCGGGGATCGTCGCGGCGATCTCGGTCGTGGTCAACCTGATCATCCGCGTCCTGGCCGTGACGCTCTTCCCGATCCCGGCCGAATTCCTGCCGCTAGGGTGGGGGGCGCCGGTGATCGTCACCATCATCGGCGTGATCGGCGCCGCGCTGGTCTTCATGCTGATCGGCAGAGTGAGCAAGACGCCGTCTGCCACCTACCGGCTGGTCGCCACCATCGCGCTGATCGTGACGCTCATCCCCGATGTGCTGATGCTGTTTGGGCAGGGCATGCCGATGGCCGGGGCGACGCCGCAGGGCGCGCTAGCGCTGATCCTGATGCACATCGCGCCGTACCTGCTCGCCGTGCAGCTCTTCCCGAGCCGGGCGCTGGTGAAGTAGCGAGCGGCAGATCGCCACAGATGCCGGACAGCCAGCGATTCGACAATGGCGCGCGTTGCGGAAGGGCGGGGTGGTTTGGAGGGCCGCAGGTCCCTGCAACACCATTTCCATCATCCATCGCTCTAGCTGTGGGATTCGGCCGGGCCAACGATTACGTCGCGGCGGTGGGACGCACTTCGACGACCATCTCGACCTCGACGGCGTAGTCGAACGGGATGACCATGCCGACGGCGCTGCGGGCGTGGCGCCCGGCGTCGCCAAACACCTCGCGCAGAAGATCGCTTGTGCCGTGGATGACCCCCGACGTGTTGTTGAACCCGGGGGCGACGTTGACCATCCCCAGAACCTTGACCACCTGCACCACCTCGTCGAGCGAGCCGACGGCACCCTTGACGGCCCGCAGACAGTTGAGCGCGCAGAACCTGGCCGCCTCGTAGCCCTGCTCAAGCGTCAGGTCGCCGCCGATGTGACCCTTGATCTCGCGGCCCTGCCACTCCGAGACTTGCCCTGCGGTATAGACCAGGTTGCCGGTGCGAACCGCCCGCATAAACTTGCCGCCGTCGAGCTCCATCGGCTCAAGCGCGTAGCCGAGCTCGCGCAGTTTTGCTTCAAATGACATAGATGCCGTCCTTTCTGTGCCGTAGGCGGAGGTTTGGCCTGCGGCAGCGCGGTAGTCTCTTTTACTGCTGCTGCGCAGCTCCGCTGCGCAGCAGCAAAAGCGCTTCCTGGTCGCACAGCGCCCGCGCGAAGCGCCTCACAAAAAAAGCGCGATACGTATGGAGGCTGCGCGCCGCGTAGAACGTCTGCGCTGAGCGGCGGGCGGGCGAGGTGACCGAGAAGCTGCGATCCGCACCAGCATACCACGAACGTCCAAAATCGGCCCGATTCCGCCCGTCCGCTCCAGCGCGTTGTTGGGCGCGCGGCCCGGTTGCCCGAGACCAGCGCTGGTGATGAGCACGGCGACCGAATCGCGTCGAGCGGTGGGGCGTGTTCGGCGCATCCCAGCGGGCACCACCGCCGATGCCGCGCTGACCCCCAGTGACAGCACGGCCACTGCGCAGTTGGCGACCAGCGTACACCTTGAGCTCGACGCCGCTGTGCTGCGTGGGCTAGAGGGCAGCGCTAATGCCTACGGACATGCGACACTACCTCCGGATCGAACGTAGCCCTACGGCTCAACCACAAATGTGCCCTTCATCCCTGCTTCCATGTGGCCGGGGATGCGGCAGTAGAACGTGTAGGTGCCGGGCGCAGTCGGCGTGAAGAGCGCGAGCGCGGGCGAGCCGGTCGGCATCGGAACATGGACATTGAAGGCGTCAATGTCGAAGGAGTGTGTCTGGGTATCGCTGTTCTCAAGCCGCAGTGCCACTGTCTCGCCAACCTTAGCCCGCAGCTCCGCCTGATCGAATGTGTTTCGCCCTGACACCAGTGCGGGAAGCTGCGCAAGTGTCTCGGCGCTTACGCCAGCGGTGGCGTCAGATGGCGGGATCGTCGCCACCAGGCTCGCACCAAGCGTGAACGCGGCTGTGCCGATCAGAAAACCCCTGAGCCAGCGTGGCCCCTCGGCCACTTGGCGCTCGCCCGTAAGCAGCGCGGCCACACCAGCGACAACGGTGATCAGCAGCAGCACGAGGCTGACCAGCGTTTCGATGAACAGCGCTGTTTCGGCGGGATGGGTCAAATTGTAGGTATATGGTTCCAGGCCGGGAACGATTGAAATAATGACCCACAGCACCGCAAGAAGTGGTGCCCAGCGCCAGCGTGTCGCGCACACACCTGCGATCACGAGCGTCAGCACCATGATAATCGCCAGCGGCGGAATCAGCGTTTGCACAATCAGCACTTGCAGGATGACGTTTGAAACGACATTACCGACCAGCCCGGCGATCATCACCGTGCGCAGTGTGGAAAGGCCCGTTCGCTCATGGGTCTGGGCGACCGTTAGTGGTGTGCTCATAAACTTCTCCTTCTAGATAATCTGTAGCGATGGCGTCTATCGTTCTGGCGTGGAAGCTGCGCCTTAGGCGAGGGCAGCATCAATCAGTTCATTCGGCTCATAGGCGCTAAACTCATCACGCAGCCGGGCCACGTTCTGCTTCCAATGCGGCTCGCTCAGGAGTCGCTCCGCCGCGCGCCGAATGTCAGTGGGCTTGGGGTTCTCGGTACGCAGATCGATGCCTACGCGAAAGTAATCCACATGCGCGTTGATATCGTTCTTGCCCTCGCGGATGCCAGCCGTCAAGAGCGGGACGCCTTTGCTCAAGCTGAGCAAAACGCTTCCGTAGCCACCATTGCAGATAAACAAATCGGTGTGGTCGAGGATGAAGTCGAAGTCAACGAAGTCTTCGATAACGATGTTTTCCTGCTGATAGGACACCCGCAGCGCCTCAGTCTGGTAGTAGCCGGTGGAAACGATCAGCAGCGCATCGGTATCCTTGAGGGCTTCAAGCGCCGGAATAATCAGCTTGCCATGATCCTTGTTGTCAACGGTGCCCTGTGAGATGAGGATGACCCGTTTGTATGCGGCCAGCTTCTCCGGTTGCGAGAAAGCGGTTGAGATGGCGGCCTTGTACGGCAGCAACGCGCCGACAAACTGCATCTTGGGGTTGTGCTCGCGCCGTGGGTACGCGAAGCCGGGCACACCACTTTGAAACACGACATCGGGGCGGCGGTAGGAGACATCGAAGAGTGACCCATCGACGGGTGCTACTCCGTGGGAAACCAGTATCTGGTTATACAAGCCCTTGACGTCGTTCATCACCATCAACTCCATCATGGCACGCATGCCCTGGTGGATCAGCTTGCCAATCGCCGTCTGGGCGGGCTTCAGGCCGACGAAGTTCGGTGGCACATCTTTGGAGGTCTCCACCGACGGCCCGATTCCAATCGAGCAGACTCGCTTGCCCAACTTCTCCTTGATCAGCTGCATCGCATAGAAGGCGGCATCGCAGAAAAGCACATCGAACGGGAACGACGCATTGATCTCCTGCACATCTTCAAAATAGTTCCTCGTGTTCATGACCATCATGTGCTTGCCATCGAAGCGAATGAGTGCAGGGCCGTGCAATTTCTCGCGTTCGGGGAACAGCGTGCCGATGTTGTCGCCATTGACTTCGCTGGCCCGCTGGAACGGGTAATGCTGGATGCCCAGGCGTTTCAGCTTCGCAGCGTAGCTCGGGCCGGTGTACCAGCGAACATCGTGCCCTGCGGCCTTGAGGTGCATGGCGATGCCGGTCAGCGGGTTGAAGTGGCCGTCGGCAGGGACGGTGGCAAAGAGGAATTTCATACGCATGCCTCCATTGTGCGTGTATCACCGTTCACGAACGTACGTCACCTGCCTGTTACCGAACGATGGCTGGCGCTTTGCCGAGCATGGTCGATTCCTGTTTGCTGGCACTGAAGATCACGTAGCCAAGGAGGAGCCACGGAATACCCCACATACCAAGCAGAAAACCATGGAGATACAAATTGATGGAGTACGTCGATGCGGTAAGGATCGAGAATCCCACGGCAAGCAACGGCGTCCATGCCCGCCAGCCCGTCAACTGCTTGCCCAGCAGTGTGGCAATCCCCAGCGCGCCCATGCCAAGCATCATCAGCGGGATGCTACTCAAAAGGACTGGAGTGGAGACATCAACACTAAACCCAGCAATGGTCAATGCTGACGCGACAATACGGACGAGGTTGCCAAGCACGCTGATCGCAACGCCGATCGCCGCCAGCCAGCGCGGTCGCCCAACGTCCAGGGCGAACAACCCGAGCGCCCCGCCGATCATGCCAACATTGGCCACCGCCCAGAGCACTTCCATCCATTCGTTGCCGTTCTCCCAAAAGTGAAACTGCGTGGCAACTAGTCCGCAGATGATCTGGACGGCCGCGCCGACGATACAGACGACGCTCAATGGACGCGCAAAACGAAGATGCATCATGCTGGTTCCTCGCTGGTGAGAGTTGCTTTTGTTCGCTCTCAATGTAGCGTGGATACAGCAAAAACACATTGTTAGAAGTAACAATATTTCGGAAGAACGCGGGGCGTCCAACAGGTGTTAGGTGTAACAAGCGGGGAGGAGCGGTTATGCTCGGACGCCTTTGTCAGATCTAACCAAGCTGGTGATCGAGCGCATAGCGCATGGCACTACCACGGGAGGAGACACCGAGTTTACTGTATATCGCTGTCAGGTGAGCGTTGACCGTGCGCGGGGTGACGTGCAGTTGGTGAGCAACCTGCGCATTGGTAAGCCCGGTGGCGACCAAGCGCAGCACTTCCAACTCACGTGCCGTCAGGCCTCCATGCGATGGAGTTGATTGTGGAGTTTCGGGCATTATTGCGTGACTGAGGGCCGTGATCTGCTCGGTGAGCTGAACCAGATCGGCAGGCGTCATCCGCTTGCCATGCGCAAAGGCTTGCGCAAAGGCATCCGTGCCAAGAGTCGCAGTGAGTCGTGCAATGCCGTGCTGAAATGGCCCTTCATCCCAGGGCGATTTGCCGCCTAGCTTTTCGAGCCGAGCTGTCATCATGCCACACACCTGTGCGGCATGGTGCGACCCTTCTGGCTGCTGCGAGGACTCCATCGCCATGATATGCAGCGCGACCAACGACCCCTGTAAATCAATATAGTTTCCTTGCTGGACGAGAAGCTGCACGGTCTGGCGCAAAAAGGGCTTGGCATGGTCGTAGTTGCCCCGTATTTCCTCGGCACGGGCTAGAAAGCTCATAATTTTGGCCCTATTGCTCGTATCTCCCAATGCCTGGTAAATCGCTAGGCTTTCCTCCAGGGCGGAAATCGCCTTAGCTAACTCGGCACTGCGAGCGGCGGATGTTGCACCTCCAGGGTCGCCTTCCAAAACGGCCAGTGCCCACAAGGCTTGCGCCCTGGCAATTGCTGGTTGGCTTTCTAATGCGCGGGCGATTGCCAAACTCTCGGTGGCGTATGCCCTGGCCTGAACTTGATGCATCTGCTCAAACTGTTGTAAACCCATGTCATGAAGTGCCTGCGCGATACCTTCCTGGTCGCCCTCCAGGCGCCACAAACGCAGCGCCTCATCATGGTAGGCAGTCGCTTGGTCGAAGTGGCACATGCTGGTGGCAAGGACGCCAAGTGCGTTGCACAATCGGGGGCGTATATGGGGCGGGAGTGGGTGGGCTGTTTCTAATACCAGAATGCGTTCCAGCCGGCGGAGTCCTTCGCGTTGATAGGTGTGGGTGTGCCAAAATTGCCACAGGGCGAGGGCCAGACGTGCCGCTTGGTCGACTCGGTTCGTGTCGATGGTCCACGCCAGCACTGCCCGCAGATTATCATGCTCGGCTCCTAACCGTAGGACCCATGCCGCTTGCTGTGAGCCGGAAAGATGCGGCGCTACGTCTTCGGCGAACTGGAGATACCAGGCAGCATGTTGAACACTAACCGTCTGTGTTTCGCCCGCTTCCGCAAGCCGTTCAAGACAAAAGAAGCGAATCGTTTCCAGCAGGCGATAGCGTTCCGTCTCCTGATTATATTGCACCAGCGATTTGTTGACCAGTTGCAGCAGGTGATCGAACACGGCTTCAGAGGAGATCGATCCTCGTTTGTTGGGGTCGTCCACTGCTCCGTCACATACGTATTCGGCTGCTTCGGCTGCAAAATCCCCGGCGAAGATGCCGAGCCGCTGTAAGACAACCTGCTCCGGTGGCGACAACAGCCGGTAACTCCAATCGATCACAGCATGCAATGTTTGGTGGCGGGGAAGCGCGCCGCGATTGCCACTGATCAGTAACTGGAAGCGCTGGTGCAAACGTGCTGCGAGCGATGCCACTCCCATGCCGCGTACCCGCCCGGCGGCAAGTTCCAGCGCCAGCGGAATTCCGTCTAACCGGCGGCAAATCGCAGCGACGGCACCGGCGTTGTTTGCCGTCAACTGAAACGAGGGTTCGGCAGCGCGCGCCCGTTCCACAAAAAGCCGGGGCGCATTGTAGTGAAGCAAACTCGCTAAATCCTCCGGCAGTGTGGGATCGGGCAGACTTAATGGCGGAATGTGCAGCACCGTTTCGCCGTTGATCGCAAGCGGCTCACGGCTTGTTGTCAACAGTGTCAGGCGTGGACAGCGTGCCAGCAGGAAGGTGGCAATCTGGGCAGCCTCCCCGACCACATGTTCACAGTTGTCCAGTACCAGAAGCAGGTGTTTGGGCTAGAGAAAAGCGCCAAGCTGCTCAATTGGCGCAAGCGCAGCAACTCCCGGCAGGGCGAACATCGTGGCAATCGTTTGCGCCACCAAATCTGATGTGGAAAGTCCCGCCAGTTCAACCAACCACACGCCGTCGGCGAAATGCTCGATTTCGCTGGCGGCCGCCTCAAGCGCAAGTCGAGTCTTTCCAGTTCCACCTGTTCCGGTCAGCGTGATGAGGCGATACGCACTGAAGCGCCGCCGAACTTCGCCCAACTCCTGTTCGCGCCCGATAAAGCTGGACACCGAAGCAGGCAAAGTTGTGGTTGTGAGATAAACCTTCAGCGCGCATGGCAGGCTCTAACGACATGTAACCTCAGTTCAATCGTCGCTGAGACGCATTATCCAGTGGCTTGCCACGCGCAGGAGTGCCGGTAGACCCCCTACCGCAACGAGCTACAGCACGCCAGCGCAAAAGCATGATGCACGACACCACAAAGCATTGGCGCACATTCGGCGAGCTGATCACGCTCGCTGAGGCGGCAGAGTATGCGGGGCTAGCCAATGGCTCACTGCTGACGTGATCTCACCCACGCCCCTGATGTAATCGCGTTTGCGGGCGCTGCGCCCCGCCCCTCGCCCAGGTGGCGTTGCTCCCTGAACCCCCACGGGGAGCTTCGCCCCCTCGACCCCGAAGGCGGGGGATTCTTGTGTAGGATCGGTTCGCGGAGCCATGCCCGTGCGCCGTCGCGGGTGGTTCTTTGGCAGGATAAGGTGCGTAGGCCTTTTACCTTTTGCCCACTCGCCTGGCCCCGGCGCGGGCACTGGCATGTGGCGCGAGCAATGTACGCTGCGAACAGCGATGTGCGCTGCACCATTGGGAGGGCGGGAGCCCAACAATCCTATCAGAGGAGGGAAGGGGGTGCGGGCTGCGCCCCCAAACCCCCGCTCTGCGCTTCCCGCGTTGACAACTCCATGGAGGATCGCTCTATGTGTGTTTGCCGCTGGCGGCGCGGAAGATCCATACGGCGCCCTACGCGACGTGATAGGCGAGCACGAGAAGCTTGTGATGCTGGCCGTTTCGGTCGCGCGCGTGGTCTGCGAATGTGCCCTCGATCTGGAAACCGAGCCGCTCGAAAATGGTGCGGCCGCTGTACTGTGCGTCCAGCATCTCGACGATCACCTTTGAGACCCCAAGGCTGCGGGCGAGCTCAAAAATCGCCTGACCGAGAGTGGTGCCGAGGCCCGAGCCGCGCCAGCCATCGCTGACGATCAGGCGCACATCGCCGACGTGGTTGGACCAGCCGGGAAGTTTGCGGACCGCCGCGTACGCCACGATCTCGCTGAGCTCCGAGACGGCCACCACCTGCCGCCAGTTCTCGGCGGCATAGGCGTAGACCAGCCTGGCGATCATATCTGGGCTCTGCAAGTCATCTTCGAGATAGAGATGGTCGTTGGCGGGGAGCGACGTGCCAAACGCCAGCATGGCGTTGGCGTCCTCCTCGTGCAGCGAGCGAATCTCCACCGTTCGTCCGTCGCGCAGCGTCGCGGTGACGGAATCAGTGATGCGGTGCAGCATCGGCGTCTTCCTTGTGTTAAACGTGCGATCTGTTCAAGATGTTCACTATACCACAGGTTTCTGGCGCGTCGCGGCGCACACATTTTTTGGACTGCGGCCGCCGCGTGTTTGGATCTGCCCGGTATAGCCTGTGCCACTCTGCACCGCCCCAACCGGCTCCCTTCGCACGCTCAGGGCAAAGCTCCGATCGGCTGGCGCGCCGACGCCCGCGTCGCTGCTGCACGCGGCCATGGGCGTCGATGGCCTGCACTCACCGCCGCGAGCGCCGCCACGACGGTCAGGTGTTGGTCGGCGCGCAGATGATAATCTTACGCTCGCTTGATGCGCGGTGCATTGCAATGCACCGCGCATCGAGCGCAATCCTCGTTGTGTGCCCTGCAGACGGCCGAAAGGCCGCACAACGAAGCACGCATTTCGTTACAGCTCGGTGAGCGCCCGAGGACACGCACGCCATCGACCGTGCTTCGATGCGTTTGCCGTATTGGAACGCGGTAGTGCGTATGCTTCGCAAAACGTTGAGCCCCGCCCTTGTGTTTGCACCAAACGGAGGTCCGTGCGATACTGCATACACTGTCTGAAGCGATGGGAGCACACCCGATGGCGCTGACCAATGAGGAAGTGGTACACGTGGCCAAGCTTGCCCGGCTGCGGCTCGACCCGGCCGATATCGATCGGCTGCGCGGGCAGCTGGAGACGATCCTGGCGCAGTTCGAGGTGCTCCAGGAGCTCGATGTGACCGGCGTACCGACCACGGCCCAGGTGACCGACCTGTTCAATGTGCTGCGCGACGATGTGGTGCGGCCTTCGCTGCCGCGCGCCGCCGCGCTCGCCAACGCTCCAGACGCCAGCGACGGCCAGTTCCGCGTCCGCACGATCCTTGAAGAGTAGCCCCCCGTGCAACGGAGCACCGTTATGTCCACCGTCCCACCCCGATCTGGTGGCCAGGCGGCCGCCGAGGCGCTGCTGGCCCAGGGCATCGACCACGCCTTCTGCGTGCCCGGCGAGAGCTTCCTCGGGCTGCTCGACGCGCTCTACGACACACCGGCGATCCGGGTGGTTGCCACCCGCCACGAGGGCGCGGCCGCCTTCATGGCCGAGGCCTACGCCAAGGCATCCGGCCGGCTGGCGCTGTGCATGGCCACCAGGGGCGTCGGGGCCACCAATCTGAGCATCGGCGTCCACACCGCCTTGCAGGACAGCACACCGCTGCTCGCGATCCTCGGCCAGGTCAACCGCGGCTTTCGCCAGCGCGAGGCGTTTCAGGAGGTGGATCTGGTGGCGATGTTCCGCCCGCTCGCCAAGTGGGCGGTCGAGGTGGACAGCGCCGACCGCCTGCCCGAGCTGATCCACCGCGCCGCACAGATCGCGGTCGCGGGGCGGCCGGGGCCGGTGGTGCTCTCGCTGCCGCAGGATGTGCTGACCGAGACCACCGCCGCGCCAGTCTGGCCGATGGCGCGCGCCCCGCGAGCGCGCCCGGCCGCCGCCGATGTGGATGCGGCCATCGATATGCTGCTCAGCGCCGAGCGCCCTGCGATCCTAGTGGGCGGCGGTCTGCGCGATGCGGCGGCGCTGGCCGAGCTCGCCGAGCTGCTTGAGACCCCAGTGGCGGCGGCATGGCGTCGCGGCGACCGCTTCCCCAACGCGCACCGGCTGTACATCGGCATGACCGGTCTGGCGGCTCCGCCGTCGCTGCTGCCGCGGTTGATGGCCGCAGACGCACTACTGGTGATCGGCTCGCGGCTCTCGGAGAACGCGTCGTACGGCTACCAGCTGCCGGCGCGCGCCACCCGCGTGGCGCAGATCGACGCCGAGCCCAACCAGATCGGGTATAACTACCCGCCGGCGGTCGCTATGGCGTGCGACGCCGGCCTGGCGGTGGAGGATCTGCTGGCGGCCGCCAGGCGCGCGCCGCTCCCGGCCGAGACCCGCGCCGCGCGCCGCGCCAGCAACGACGCGGCGCGCGCGCGCTACATCGCCGAGACCACGCCACGCCAGGTGCGCAGCGCCAGCCCGGTGGACTACGAAGGCGCGATCGCCGATATCGTGGCGGCCATACCGCCCGAGGCGATCGTGGTCAGCGATGTTGGCAACTTCGCCGGCTGGCTCAGCCGCTACGTCCGCTTCGCCGCGCCGCGCAGCTTCATCGCTCCCACATCGGGCGCGATGGGCTACGGTATCCCCGCCGCGATCGCCGCCAAGCTGGCGCATCCCGGCCGGCCGGTGATCGCGTGCTGCGGCGATGGCAGCCTGATGATGACGCTGCCGGAGCTTGAGACGGCGGTGCGCGCCCGTGCCAACATCGTGGTGCTGGTGTTCGATAATCAGATGTACGGCACGATCCGCATGCACCAGGAGCTGGACTACCCGGGGCGGGTGGTCGGCACCGACCTGGCCACGCCCGATCTCGCCGCCACCGCCGAGTCGTTTGGGGCGCTCGGGCTGACGGTGCGCGACAACGCCGAGCTCCCTGCGGCGCTGGCGGCAGCGCTGGCCGCCGACCGCCCGGCGCTCATTCACATGCACATGGACCCGGCGCAGATCGCGGTTGGCCGGCGGCTGGAACGCTCACCTGCCGGGATCGACACCGCTTCACGCATCCGATAGAGCAATGCGGTCATTGCTCTTGTTGCTACTGCTGCGCAGCGCCTCAGAAAAACACGCGTGATGCGCACGGGGGGGGTTGGGGGCACAGCCCGAGATCATCCCTTTTCTGTAGGATTGCTATCGCTCACGAATAGAAGTACGACAGATGAATCAACTGCTGCTGACGGTGGGCGATCTGGTGTGGGATGTGCTGGCGCAGCCAGACGGGCTGCTGCTGCCGGGCGGCGATGTGGCGGGACAGGTGGCGCTCGCGCCAGGTGGCACCGCCGCCAACTCGGCGGTCTGGCTGGTGCGTTGTGGGGCGCGAGCCGGATTCATCGGCGCGATCGGCGCCGACCGACTGGGCGACCTGGCGCTCGACGATCTGACGCGCGAGGGCGTCGAGCATCACGTGGTGCGCAGCGCGGCGCGGCCCACCGGCGTGATCCTGGTGATGGTCGCGCCGGATGGCCAGCGCAGCTTTGTGACCAGCCGGGGCGCGGACTTCACGCTCAGGCCGGAGCAGCTCCCCGAGCCGCTCGTCGCGAGCTGCCGCCACCTGCATCTCAGCGCCTGGAGTCTCTTCACCGACCCGCCGCGCGCCGCATCGGTGCGGGCGGCCCAGATCGCCAGGGCGGCGGGGGCCACTATCTCGCTCGACCCAGGGTCGTACCAGATCATCGAGCAGCTCGGGCCGGATGGGTTCGCCGCGATCAGCGCCGGCATCCAGGTGGACTTCCTCTTCCCCAACCGCGATGAGGCCCGCGCCCTGACTGGCGAGACCGACCCGGAGGCGATGGCGGTCTCGCTGCTGGCGCGCTACCCCGGCGCGATGATCGTGCTCAAGCTCGACGGCGATGGCTGCCTGGTGGCGCGCGGCGCTGAGCGCGGCTTCTACCCTGGGATCGATGTGCCGGTGGTGGACAGCACCGGCGCGGGCGACTCGTTCGCCGGGGCGTTTCTAGCCAGCTATCTGCGCGACGGCGACAGCGCGGCGGCGGCGACGCTGGCCAACCAGGTCGGGGCGTGGGTGGTGGCCCGCAGCGGCGCGCGGCCCGAGTCCGATGCTGCGCTGCTGGCGATCCTCGGCCAGTGACGATCCGCACCATCGCCGATCTGCTGCGCGCGCCGCCGGCGCTCCACGGTCCAGACGGCGCGCTCACCGCCGCCTATCGGCTCGAAGATGCCATGTTTGGCTACTTCGAGGCCGCCCTGACGCCAGGGATGCGGACGATCGAGATCGGCGCGGGCGTCAGCACCATCATGTTCGCCCTCAAGCGCACCGAGCACCTCTGCATCGTGCAGGAGCCAAAACAGATCGCCCGCATCCGGGCCTACTGCGCCGCCGAGTCGATCGCGCTCGACACCGTGACCTTTCGCTGCGAGCCGTCGCAGTTCGCACTGCCGACGCTCAGGGGCCAGCGGTATACCTTCGCCCTGATCGATGGCAACCACGGCTTCCCCGCACCGTTCGTGGACTGGTACTATGTGGCCGGGCTGCTCGAGATCGGCGGCGTCGCGATCGTCGATGACCTGCACATCTGGACGTGCGATGTGCTGGCGGAGTTTCTGGCGCGCGAGGCGATGTGGGAGCGGGTATTCGGCAGCAGCCGCACCGCCGTGTTCCGCAAGCTGGCCGATGGCAGCCAGGACCGCGAGTGGGAGCGCCAGCCATTCGTGCTGGCGCACAGCCGCGCCAGCTCGCGCTTCGCCGCCTTCAGCTACATCGGGCGGATGCTGTCGCGGCGCGAGTGGCGGCTGCTGTGGGAGAATATCCGGCTACGGCTCGGGCACTGAACGCGGCCTATGGCGCGACTTCGAGCACCCAGGCGAAGTCGCACGGGCGCTGCGCTGGGAGGGTCACATGCAACCCTTCTGCGTCGCGGGTGAATGGGACGGCCCCATGGCCGAGCAGGCTGACGCCGCCGATCTGCCCAGGGTAGAGCCGCAGATCGGTGCCGAGCGAGCGCACCGTTGCCACGCCGTCCTCCGGCCAGCCGAGCAGCGTCACATACAGCCGATCGCCATTGGCGGTGAAGCGGAAGTCGCGGCTGGTGAACGCCTGGCGCTTGGTGTCGGTGAACGCCCCGCTGGTCACCTCGGTCGGCCCCTCGCCGTAGACCTTCCACGGGCGCGTGCTGTAGATCGCCTGGCCGTTGACCCGCAGCCACGCGCCGATCTGTCGCAGCATCGCCTGCTCCTCATCGGGGATGCTGCCGTCTGGGCGAGGGCCGATGTTGAGGAGCAGCGCGCCGTTCTTGCTCACCACGTCCACCAGATCCTGCACGATGCTATCGACCTGCTTGTACTCCTGCGCCGCGGTGTAACCCCACGAATTCTTCGCCACCGACGTATCGTTCTGCCAGAAGCGCTGCCGGATATCGCTGAGCTGCCCGCGCTCGATATCCAGCACGGCGACGCGCTCTGGGAACGCCTCGTACTTGTAGTTGATCGCCACGCCCTGGCCCCACTCTGCGGCGCGACCATAGTAGTGGGCGGCGAATCGCGGCAGGTACGGGATGAAATTGTCGTGCTGGATCCACCAGTCGAACCAGAACAGCTGCGGCCGGTAGCGGTCGATCAGCTCGCAGGCGCGGGCCAGCCACTCTTCCAAGAACGCCGCGTCTGGGCCGCCGGCGGCGTGGTAATCCTCGTTATCCTTGGACTTTGGCTGTGCCGGGCCGTACAGCCCGCGGTTGACATCGTCCTGGACATCGGAGGGGAACGTCCGCCCGCCGTCGTAGAAGAACCAGTTCTCAGCGCGGTGGTACGAAACGCCAAACACCATGTCGGCGGCGCGGACGGCCGCTGCCAGATCGCCGATCAGGTCGCGCTGCGGGCCGCGCTTGACGGCGCTCCACTCGGTGAACGAGCAGTCGTAGAGTGGGAATCCGTCGTGGTGCTCGGCGACCGGGACGATGAAGCGTGCGCCAGCCTCGGCGAATAGCTGTGCCCAGGCGGCTGGGTCGTACTGAGCTGCGGTGAACTGCGGGATGAAATCTTTATAGCCGAAGGTGGCGTGGTCGCCGTACGTCGCCAGGTGATGCGCGTGCTCAGGCGTATCTGGCTGGTACATATTGCGCGGGTACCACTCATTGCCGAAACCCGGCACCGCGTAGACCCCCCAGTGGATGAAGATACCGAACTTGCCGTCCTCGTACCACGCCGGGATCGGCACTGCGCCGATCGCGTCCCAATTTGGCTCGACTGTCATCTTCCCCTCATTTCAATGCGATGCAACCCCTCCTATAGCAATCCTATTAGCGTAGGAAAGGGAGAGATCTCGGGGACACCCAGAGGGTACCCGGCCCCCAAACACCCGCTCTGCGCTTCGCGCGTGTATAACGCACGTAGGATTGCTAGAGAGCGTGGCCGCCGTGCCGAGCTGCGCCAGGTCTGTGCCGAGCGCAACCAGCGTCTGCGCCACTTGGGCCGAATGCCGATCCGTTCGCGCGGCGTGATGATCGACGCGCTGAGCGCAGCCACCGTCTCCTGGAGCGTCTGACGCTCGGAAAGCCCGGAGCGCAGCCGCCTGGGCGTGCTGGACGCCGAGCGACGATTCGCGCGATTATGCTTCGCCTCCATCTTCGGTAGCTGTGCTCACGCGCCCATGAGCTGCTGCACCCGCTCCCAGGCGATATTGCCGCCGCAGACGATGACGGCCAGCGAGCGCCCGGCAAACTGCTCGGCCACCTGCTCAAGCGCCGCAACAGCCACGCCGGCCGCGCCCTCGGCGATCTGGTGCTCGTGCTCAAGCAGCAGCCGTACGCCCGCCGCGATCTGCGCCTCGCCCACCAGCGCCCAGGTATCCACCAGCTCCTGACACATCGGAAACGTGATCGAGTCCTCCTCGACCCCGCCAGCCGTGCCATCCGAGAGCGTCGGCTGGTCTGGCAGCTCGACGACGCGCCCGGCCGCGACGGATGCGGCCATCACCGCCGATCGCTCCGGCTGCGCGCCGATAATCTGGATCAGCGGGTTCTCGTGCTTGAGGTACGCGGCGACGCCGGCGATCAGCCCGCCGCCGCCGACCGCCACGATTGCGCCGGCCAGCCCCGGCACCTGCCGCGCCAACTCGTAGCCGATCGTGCCCTGCCCAGCGATGACCATCGGGTCGTTGTATGGCGAGATGTAGGTGCTGCGCCGGCGCGTCGCCTCGACCCGTGCCGATGCCTCGGCGTTGAGCGGGTCGCCGGCGATCAGGTGGATGCGCGCACCGTAGGCTTCGATCTTGGCGCGCTTGGCTGCGGCGATCGACGACGGCACGAAGACATCGGCGCGGGCACCGAGCGCGCGGGCGGCGTAGGCCACCGCCGCGCCGTGGTTGCCGGAAGAGGCGGCGACGACGCCAAGCGCGAGTTGCTCGGGGGTGAGGGTCAGCAGCCGGTTGAGCGCGCCGCGCAGCTTGAACGAGCCGGTGAACTGCACGTTCTCCAGCTTGAGCCAGATCTCGGCGTCGTAGCGCTCGCTCAGCGTCTGCGATAGGATACAGGGCGTCTCGCGGATAGCGGGCTTAATCCGCGCCGCCGCAAGCAAAACCTCGGGTACAATAGACATCGAAGCCCTTCGTTTGAGGAATGCCATGCTCAATCAACGTCTCAGCGCGCGGCTCGCGCGCCTCACACCGTCCGCCACCGTCGGGCTGAACGGCACGATCGCCGCCATGCGCGCGCGCGGCATCGACGTGATCTCGTTCGGGCAGGGCGAGCCAGATTTCGCTACACCGGCCGCCATCAAAGCCGCCGGCATCGCCGCCATCGAGCAGGACCAGACCAAGTATACACCCGTTGGCGGGCCGCAGAGTCTGCGCGCGGCGATCGCAGCGCGTCTGACGCGCCAGACTGGCATCGGCTACACGGCGGCGCAGGTCTCGGTGGTGACGGGGGCGAAGGAGGGGCTGTTTCTGGCGTTTCTGGCGCTGTGCGACCCTGGGCACGAGGTGATCGTGCCAGCCCCCTACTGGGTCTCGTATGTTGATCAGGCGCAGCTCGCCGGGGCCACGGTCATCGCGCCGTTCGCCGGTCCCGAGCAGGGCTTCAAGCTGACGGCGTCGCAGCTGGCTGCGGCGATCACCCCGGCGACGCGCGCCATCGTGCTCAACACGCCATCGAACCCCACCGGCGCGGTCTACAGCGAGGCCGAGCTCGCCGCGCTGGCCGAGGTCATCAGGCCGAGCGAGGCGGTGATCATCGCCGACGAGATCTACGACGCGATTGTCTACGGGCCGTACACCCGCTGGCTGCGGGTCGCGCCGGATCTGGCCGAGCGAACGCTGGTGGTCAACGGCGCGTCCAAGGCCTACGCGATGACCGGCTGGCGCATGGGCTATATCGCCGGGCCGCAGGATCTGATCGAGGCCATCAAAGGCATCCAGGGCCACTCCACCACCCACACCTCATCGATCACACAGGCGGCGGCGCTGGCGGCCTACGCCGGCGACGAGACCGTGGCGGGCGATGTGACAGCCGATGTGGCGCGGATGGTGGCGGCATTTCAGCGCCGCCGCGACCTGATCGTCGGGCTGCTGCGCGAGATCCCCGGCGTGGAGATCGCCATACCAGATGGTGCGTTCTACATCTTCCCGCGCGTCAGCGGGCTGCTCGGCGTCCCGCTCGGGGCGCGCGGCACCGTCTGCGCCACCGACGACGAGCTGGCGGCGTACCTGCTGGAGGCGGCGCAGATCGGGGTGGTGCCTGGCTCGGCGTTCGGCGCGCCAGGCTATCTGCGGCTGGCCTACGCCACTGGCGAGGCGCAGATCGCCGATGGCATCGCGCGGATGCGCGCCGCGTGCGCGCGATGAGATGCGGGGCGATCGGGTGTGGGCACGCGGCGCAGCCCCCAAACCATTCCTACCCGCTCACCCCATATAGACGTAGAGCTCGCCCGGCTGGAGGATGTGGCAGCGCTGGAACGGCGCGCGGCGGTCGAGCTCATCCCACAGCGTCCCCGGCGGCACGCGGTTGGTGGCGAACAGATCGTTGTGGCAGCCGAGCAGCACCTTGGCCTCGATCGCCAGCGCCAGCTCGATCGCCTCGGCCGGGTTGGTGTTGCCGGTGATCTGCTGCTGCTCGCGGAAGTAGTCGCGGCCATTGATCGGCAGCATGGCGATATCGACGCGCCGACCCTCCAGCGCCGCCAGCAGCTCGGGGAATACCAGCGTATCGCCCGAGTGGTAGATTGTTATACCGTTGATCTCGATCAGGAACCCCATGTAGCGCGAGTGGCCGGCATCATCGACCTCGTAGCCGTAGTGGGCGGCGGGGATGGGCGTACACGCCAGGCCGCCGAGCGCGGTCCGCTCGCCGAGCTTGGGCGTCAGGATGCGGGCCGGGTCAAGCCCGGTGCCGGCGAGGGCGTGCTTGGCCTGCACCGATGCGATCAGCGACGCCTGCGGCGAGGCGGCCAGCAGCGGCAGCAGCGTCGGCGCGTCGGTGTGATCCCGGTGCTCGTGGGTCGCCAGGACGATCGTGGCGTGGGTCACGTCCTGCGGCGCGATCGGGGCGGGGAAGCGCCTGGCCGGGCCGCCGCCATCGGCGATTGAGTCGGAGAGATACGGGTCGATGTAGGCGATGGTCTCGCCGCCCTTGAGCACAAACCCGCTCTGCCCGAGCGCCCAGATCGCCACTGCCCCGTGCGGCACCGCTAGGCCCGCTATCTGCCCCGCCAGCCCGCCGCTCGCGCTCGTCATCGTCGTTTCCTTTCGGCTTGAGAGTGGCTATAGTATAGAGGAAAACATGAAGGACGTAGAATCTCGGGGGCTGCGCCCCCGAACCCCCATGCGCATGAAGCTTAACTGCAGCAAACGGTTTTTCTAGCGCACGCATTTTTTGAGCCTGCGGCAGCGCGGAACCTCCTGTTTTTCCTGCTGCTGCGCAGCGGAGCTGCGCAGCAGCAGGAAGAAAAGGTGCTTCCATGGCGCGAAGCGCCCGCGCGCAGCGCCTCAGAAAAGAAACGTGATGCTTATAGGGGCTGCGCCCCCGAACCCCCACTGTGCGGCTGACGCCGCCGCGCGCCCGAGGCTTGCCCAGGTGGTATACAATAGCCCGCACTGGCATATACAGGAGGAACGACCATGCCGCTCGAAATCGAAAAGCTCACAGAGGGCACCGGGGCCGCGCCCAAAACTGGCGATACCGTCAACGTCCACTACACCGGCTGGCTGACCGACGGCAAGAAGTTCGACAGCTCGGTCGACCGCGGGCAGCCGTTCAGCTTCCAGCTCGGCGTCGGACAGGTAATCAAGGGCTGGGATCAGGGCGTGGCGCAGATGAAAGTCGGCGATAAGGTCAAGCTGACCATCCCGCCCGAGCTGGGGTACGGCGCGCGCGGGGCCGGCGGTGCCATCCCGCCAAACGCCACGCTGGTGTTCGAAGTCGAACTGCTTAGCATCCGATGAGCAGCAGCTTCCCAGCGCTGGCGGTGGTGCCCATCCGCTACTCGCGCTCGCGGCTGACCGAGCAGGACGAGCGCTCGATCGACGCCTACGCCGCCGCCAACGTCTACGCCGCCGCCGGCGTGCCGTTCACCGTCAGCGAGCCGCGTCTGGACGAGGCGCGGCGGGTGGACGATGAGCCGACCAACCTCGGCGCGCTCGGCGGCGCGATCGCCACGATCGTGGCCGAGGCCAGGGCCGAGCGACGGCCGGTGCTGATGACCGGCGGCGACTGCAACCATATCACCGGGGTGGTGGGGGGGCTGCAAGACGCCCACGGCCCGGACGCCAGGATTGGGCTGGTGTGGTTCGACGCCCACGGCGATTTCAATACGCCGCGCACCACGCTCTCCGGCATGCTCGGCGGGATGCCCGTCGCGGTGGCGGCCGGGCTGTGCTTCCCGCAGTGGCGCGCCGGCTCACACATCGCCGCGCCGATCCCGACCGACCGGATCGTGCTGGTGGATGTGCGCAACCTGGACGCGCCGGAGGAGCAGCTGATCCGCGCCACCGACGCGGTGATCGCCGCGCCGGCCACCGGCTTCCCCGGAGCCGATCTGGCCGAGTCGATCGCCGCGCTGGCCGCCAAGGTGGACTATATCTACCTGCACATCGACTCAGACATCCTGGACGAGCGCTACGTGCCAAACCACGGCACCAAGGAGCCCAACGGCCCCGATATGCAGCAGGTGCTGGACGCGGTCGAGAAGGTGATGGCCACCGGCAAGGTCGCCGCCTACGCGGTGGTCTCGGTGTATGGCACCGGCCCGGGCAGCGAGGTCTGCGTCCCGTCGGGGGTCGCGCTGATCGAAGGCGGCCTGCGGCGCTGGGCGCAGCACGGCAGCGCGTGATGGCCTGAGGCGTGAGGGGCTGGCCCCGCGCGCGCCGGCCCTACTCGCTTGGCTGGTAGCGGCCGTAGGAGGCGGCGAGCAGCCCGAACGCCCGCGCGCACAGCAGGCCGCTGCTGGCGAACACCACCAGCCAGAACCAGCCGATGCCGACGCCAAAGACCTCGTTGAGCAGCAGCATCGCCAGCAGCGG
>JAYUUK010000383.1:0-9622 GCA_043754595.1 Roseiflexaceae bacterium
TTCCGATCTGGGTTCGATCTCGCGCGCTTCGCCCCTTCCCCGCCCGCCTGCCCCCCGTTCGCCCGCCCCGCGTTCGCCACCGCCCGTCCGTATGGGCGAAGCAAGCGCCGGCGTGGCATGTCTGGACGGGTTCGATCTCGCGCGCTTCGCCCCTTCCCCCGCCTGCGCCCATGATCCAACCCATAACGCGCCCACTACCGGCGCTTAACCCTACCTCAACCTGGCGTTAACCAGCGCCGTCTATGCTGCGCCCCATCACCGGATACACCTCACCGCGCTGCAACGCCGCATCGCCGACGCTGGAGCGCCATGGCTTCTCCCCCACGCCAACCGACGATAGCGCGCCGCAGCCTGGCCGCGCGCCGCAATAGGGGCGAGCACCTGCTCTTCATCGCGCTGCTCGCGCCCAACCTGCTGCTGTTCGCCGTCTTCACCTACTGGCCGCTGCTCTACAACCTGTACCTCAGCTTCGTCAGCTGGAACTTCCTCCGCCCGCGCAAGATTTGGGTCGGGCTGGAGAACTACGCCTTCATCGCCAGCGACCGGCAGTTCTGGCAGATCGTCGCCAACACCGCCATCTTCGCCCTCGGCTCGGTCGGGCTGACGCTCAGCCTCGGGCTGGCGATCGCGCTGCTGGTCAATCAGCCGCTGCGCGGGCGCGATGCGGCGCGCGCCGTGATCTTCTCGCCGGTCGTGCTCTCCGGCGCGGTGATCGCCGTGGTCTGGACCTATATCTTCGACCCGCGCTACGGCCTGCTGGCGCAGGTGCTTGGCTGGGCCAGCATCGCCTCGCCAGATTGGCTGGTGGACAAGTTCTGGGCCATGCCCGCCGTGGTGCTGGTCTACGTCTGGAAAAATATCGGCTATGCCGTCGTCATCTACCTCGCCGGGCTGCGCTCCATCCCGCGCGAGCTCTACGACGCGGCGCTGGTGGACGGCGCCGGCCCCTGGGCGCGCTTCCGCCACGTCACCATCCCCGGTCTCTCGCCGATCGCCTTCTTCCTCTCGATCACCAGCGTGCTCACCTGCTTCCAGTCATTCGATATCGTCAAGGTCCTCACCGACGGCGGCCCGGCCATCGCCACCACCACCCTGATCTACCGCCTCTACGATCTCGGCTTCGTCTCGTACAGCGCCGGCGAGGCCGGGGTGGTGGCCATCGTGCTGTTTCTCATCATGCTGCTGCTCACGCTGGTGCAGCTGCGCTATATAGAACAGCGGGTGACCTATGCGTGATGCTCTGCCGCTCGATGGCGCGCCGGTGGTCAGCGCACACCCCGCCGACCGCGCCAGCCGCTCGCTGCCGCTGACGCTGCTCGGCTACGCCGCGCTCATCCTGGCGGTGGTCGCCATCGGGATGCCGCTCTACTGGACGGTGATCGCATCGTTCAAGCAGACCCGCGAGATCTACTCCATCCCGGTGACCTGGTTCCCGGCGCAGCCGACGGTGGAGAACTATTTCAAGGCCTGGGCGGGCGCGCCGTTTGGCCGCTACTACCTCAACAGTCTGATCACCACCATCGTCGGCAGCGCCGCCGAGGTCTTCTTCGCCACCACATCGGCCTACGCGCTGGCGCTGCTGCGCTTCCCGCGCAAGGAGCTGATCTTCGTGCTGCTGCTGACGGCGCTGATGATCCCGGCCGAGATCACGATCGTGCCAAACTACCTGACGATCGCCGCGCTCGGCTGGACCAACACCTACCAGGGGATCATCGTCCCTGGCGCGTCGGTGGCGTTCGGGACGTTTCTGCTGCGCCAGGCGTTTCGCTCGCTGCCATACGAGGTGATCGAGGCCGCGCGCGTGGACGGCGCTGGGCAGCTGCGCGTCCTGTTCAGCGTGGTGCTGCCCATGGCGCAGCCGGCGCTGGTGACGATGGCGCTGCTGTCGGTGGTGGGCAAGTGGAACGATTTTCTCTGGCCGCTGCTGGTGACCAATACCAGCGATATGCGGACGCTCCCGATCGGCATCTACTGGCTGCGCAACCAGGAGGGCGTGACCGACTGGGGCGTGGTGATGGCCGGCTCGCTGTTTCTCATCGTGCCGATGCTGCTGGTGTTCCTGCTCGCGCAGCGCTCGATCGTCGAGGGAATGACCGCCGGCGCGGTGAAGGGGTGATACAGGTAGCAAGGAGTACGTAGCAGATAGCAAGTAGTGTCTGAAAATGCTGCGGCTCCTGGCTCCTGGCTCCTGAATTAGGCATACAAAGGAGATCCTTATGTCCATCACAATCACTCGCAGACGCTTCCTGGCCGGCCTGCTGACCGGCGGATCGGCTGCCGTGCTCGCCGCCTGCGGCTCGACGCCCACCGCCACCGCCCCGACGGCATCGACCGCATCGACCGCCGCCCCGGCTGCCGACGCCACGCCGATGCCCGCCGCCACCACCGCCCCTGCGGCCACGGCCGCCCCGGCAGCCACGGCGATGCCCGCCGCCACCACCGCCCCGGCCACGGTGGCCGCCACCGGCTCCGGCACCAAGATCACCTACTGGGGCTCGTTCTCAGGCGGCCTCGGCGACGCCGAGCAGGCGATGGTCAAGGCCTTCAACGAGTCGCAGCAGGATGTCCAGGTCGAATATCAGTTCCAGGGCAGCTACGAGGAGACGGCGCAGAAGTTCACCGCCGGGCTCCAGGCCAAGACCATCCCCGATGTGATCCTGCTCTCCGATGTCTGGTGGTTCAGCTTCTACGTGGCCGGCGCGATCGGTGCGCTGGACGATCTAGCGGCCACCGCCAAGCTGGACTTCGCCGACTACGAGCCGGTGCTGCTCAACGAGGGCGTGCGCCAGAATAAGCACTACTGGATCCCGTTCGCCCGCTCCACGCCGCTGTTCTACTACAATAAGGATATGTTCGCCGCCGCCGGGCTGCCGGACCGCGCGCCCGAGACCTGGGCCGAGTTCGGCGAGTGGGCGCCCAAGCTGGTCCAGAAAGACGGCGAGACGCTCAAGCGCGCCGCGTTCTCCCACCCCAACGGCACCAGCTACATCGCCTGGCTATTCCAGCCGGTGACCTGGCAGCACGGCGGCGTCTACTCCACCCCGGATTTCAAGATGACCATGACCGACCCGAACACCGTGCGGGCGGCCAAGTTCTATCAGGATAGCGCCAACACCCTCAAGTGGGCCAACCTCGTCGCCGATCTCAACAAGGAGTTCATCGGCGGCACCACGGCGGCGATGATGGGCTCCACCGGCGGCCTGGCCGGCATCGAGAAAAACGCCCAGTTCAAGGTCGGCGTCGGCTTCCTGCCCAAGGAGAAGAACTTCGGCTGCTGCACCGGCGGCGCCGGGCTGGCCATCCCCACGGGGACGCCGGCGGAGAAGCAGCAGGCGGCGATGGCCTACATCGCGTTTGCCACCAATCCGGAGAATGCTGGCGTCTGGTCGCGCAATACCGGGTACATGCCGGTGCGGGTCAGCAGCAAGCAACTGCCGGAGATGGTGAAGTTCTTCGAGGAGCGGCCGAACTTCAAGACCGCGGTGGATCAGCTGCCCAAGACGCGGGCGCAGGACGCGGCGCGGGTGTTTGTGCGCAACGGCGACCAGATCATCGGCAAGGGCCTGGAGCGGATCGTCGTCAACAACGAGGGCGTCGAGACCGTGTTCGCCGATGTCAACGCCGAGCTGGAGCGGACCGCCGCCCCCATCCTGCGCGACCTCAAGGCGATCGAGGGCTAAACTGTTACGAGACGAAGCGATGAAGCGATGATGGGATGACGGGATAACGGGATGATGACATATCATCATCCCGTTCGTCATTATAAAATCGCCCCGTGGCAGACGCTGCGCTTGTGCCGTGTGATGGCGTGGACGTGCAGGTGGCGGGCAGCGAGGATGAATCGCCAGTGGGTAACGACCGTGCGCCGCTTCGTCCTGGTCGCTGCCGCTCCGTCAGGGTCACTGCCGCTTCGTCAGGGTCGCTGTGCGCCGCTTCATCCCTTCACCAATTCACCACTCGCCCACACGCCGCAGCGTATCCGCCAGACGAACGAACGCCAGGCGCAGCTCGGGCGGCGTCTCCACGGCGATCGCCCTACCGACGGCGACGAGCTGCCGCGCCAGCCAGTCCAGGTCGTCGATCGAGCCGCGCACGATCGTCGCGTCTCCCGCCACCTCAAGCACCGCCAGCGTCTCGGGGATGTGCCGCCGCACCACATCCGCTGTGGCTTCGACCCGCACCACAAAATCCCAACGGTCTGGGATCGCCGCCACCCGCGCCACGATCGCCTCCCGCGCGTCGAACCCCGCCGGACGCTCGAAGCGCAGCTCGGTCAGCTCGGGCTGGCTGACACGATCCAGCCGAAAGATCCGCTGCGCTCGCCGCTCGTGGCAGCGCCCCACCGCGTACCAGCGCCCGGCGAGCGCGGCCACGCCGTAGATATCGACGGTGCGCCGCGCCGCTTCGCCATCGCGACGCGCGTAGCTGAAGCGCGCCGCCCTGCCCTGGTCTGCGGCGCGCGCCAGCGTCAGCAGCGTCGCCCCATCGATGCGCTCTGTAGCGCGCGGCAGATCGATGCTCACCGAAGACGCCAGCGCCAGCGCCGCCTCCCGTAGCGCCGCTGGGAGCGCGCGCAGCAGCTTGGCCTGCGCGCCCGCCACCGCCAGCGCGCTCCCATCCACCCCCAGCCGCGCGGCCACCAGCAGCCCGAGGCTCACCGCCGCCGCCTCGCCATCGTTCAGCATCAGCGGTGGCAGCCGGTAGCCTGGCCGCAGCGCATAACCGCCGCCGCGTCCCGGCTCTGAGACGATCGGGATGCCCATATCCTGGAGCTGCGCGATGCCGCGTCGGATCGTCCGCACATCGACTTCGAGCCGCTCAGCGAGCTCTGGCCCGCCGATCCGCGCCCGCGACTGCAGCAGCTCAAGGATCGTCAGCAGCCGGGTAGTGTGGTGGTACATGGTCGCTGTGCTCCGTCCTGGTCGCTACGCGCCGCGATTCCTGCATTTCATACCAGGATCGAACATGTCCGCGTATCCTGCTATTGTACCGCTATGGGCGAGAATGCCCGGTATCTGTGGCTATCTGTGGCTATCTTGTGGATGAAAGGAGCAGCAATGACCATCAGCTTCGGCTATACCATCGTCTATGTGGCTGACGTGACGGCGATAGTGGCCTTTTACGAGCGGGCCTTCGGGCTAGAGCGACGCTTCGTGACCGAGGAGGGCGGCTACGCCGAGATGGACACCGGCGCGACGACGCTGGCCTTCGCATCGCACGATCTCGGCGGGGGCAACATACCGGCTGGCTACATCCCACTCGATCCACACGCACCGCCGGTCGGCATCGAGATCGGGCTGGTCACGCCCGATGTGGTAGAGGTATACGAGCGGGCGGTAGCCGCCGGCGCCGAGCCGCTCGCCGCACCAAAGACCAAACCGTGGGGACAAGTCGTCGGCTATGTCCGCGACCCGGCCGGCACGCTGATCGAGATCTGTAGCCCGATGGGGTGAGGGCCCGCATACAGCGCTACGAAGACCGAGGACCGGCAATAGTCAATAGTCTGCGGGCATTCGCGTCAATTCGCGTTCATTCGCGGACAAACTGCCCGGTATCTGTGGCTATCTGTGGACAAACTGACCGAGCGAGGAGCAGATCATGGCCCAGCATACCGATAGATCGACGCCAACCGCCGCCGAGATCGCGCGCGAGTTCTGGAGGCTGATGGCCACCAACGATTTTGCCGCCGTGGCCGCCGTCCTGGACGAGACGTTTGTGCTGGAGTGGCCGCAGACCGGCGAGCGAATCTGCGGCGCGGCGCGCTTCGCGCAGATGAACGCCGAGTACGAGGCGCACGGCCGCTGGGAGTTCGCCGTCCACCGCATCGTCGGCGCTGACGCCGAGGCGGTCTCGGACGTCGGCATCACCGACGGGGTGCAGGTGGCGCGGGCGATCTCGTTCTTCAGCATACACCAGGGCAAGATCACCAGGCTCGTCGAGTTCTGGCCGGAGCCGTACGCCGCGCTAGATGGCCGCGCGCATCTGGTGGAGACGATCGAACCCACTGCATCGTAGCGACCTTCTGCATTCGCTCACCATATCTCAGCGCCTCCGCCAAACGGCGGATTGCCCCGCCCGCACCCCGGTGCTACAGTGTGGGTGGCCGCTCACAATGGAGGCATTATGCAGCACGATGCGATCACCACGCTTTTTCGCCACAACGTCTGGGCCACTCTCCAGCTGATCGATGCGTGTGCGCCGCTGACCGACGCGCAGCTCGACTCGACGATCATCGGCACGTTTGGCACGATCCGCGATACGCTCCACCACATGGGCACCTCCGAGCGCTCGTACTTCTCGCGCATCGCCACTGGCAAACCGTATCGTCACCCGGCTGATGCGCCGCAGCTGACGCTCGACGAGCTTCGCGAGTCGCTGCGCGCCAGCGGCGATGGTTTTGTCCAGTGGGCATCGCGGGTGGAAGCCGATGAGACGGTGACCGTGGATTGGGACGGCACGCCGCGCGCTGTGCCCAAGACGCTCATCCTGACCCAGGCGATCAATCACGCCACCGAGCACCGCGCCCAGATCATGGCGATCATGACCCAGCTCGGCGTCCAGCCGCCTGAGCTTGATGGGTGGATGTACTTCGATGCGATCGCGCCGAGCGAAGAGGCGTAAGCCCTGATAAAGCAGGCAGCGTGTAATAGAAATCATCTATATATCACATCAAATCTATCACTTTGAATAATGAATGTTCTTCTGCTATACTTTTCGCAGATAACCAAAGCGAACTCGCAGAAGGAACTACCAATGTCTGACACGCTCGATCCATTTGGGGCGCGCGGCAGCCTCGCCGTCGGCGCGCACATCTATACCATCTACCGGCTCGCGAGCCTCGGCGACCTCTCGCACCTGCCGTACTCGGTCCGCGTCGTACTCGAATCGCTGCTGCGCAACGTCGGCGATGGCTTCACCAGCGAGGCCGATGTGCGCGCGGTGGCCGCCTGGACGCCGCAGACCGCCGGCCAAACTGAGATCGCCTTCAAGCCGGCCCGCGTGCTGATGCAGGACTTCACCGGCGTCCCGGCCGTCGTCGATCTGGCCGCAATGCGCGAGGCGATGGTCCAACTCGGCGGCGATCCGACCAAGATCAACCCGCTCTCGACGGCCGATCTCGTCATCGACCACTCGGTCCAGGTGGACGCGTTCGGCAGCGGCATCGCGCTGATCACCAACGCGCAGCTGGAGTTCGAGCGCAACCGCGAGCGCTACGAGTTCCTGCGCTGGGGCCAGCAGGCGTTCTCGAACTTCAACGTGGTGCCGCCCGCCACCGGCATCTGTCACCAGGTCAACCTCGAGTACCTCGCCCGTGTGGTCTGGACCAAGGAGATCGATGGCGAGACGGTGGCCATGCCCGATACGCTGGTGGGCACCGACTCGCACACCACCATGATTAACGGCCTCGGCGTGCTGGGCTGGGGTGTCGGCGGGATCGAGGCCGAGGCGGTGCTGCTCGGCCAGCCGCTGGCGATGGTCACCCCCGAGGTAATCGGCGTCAACCTGACCGGCGCGCTGCCGGCCGGGGCCACCGCCACCGATCTGGTGCTGCGGGTCACCGAGGTGCTGCGCAAGCAGGGCGTAGTGGATAAGTTCGTCGAGTTCTGCGGCGACGGCCTCGCCAGCCTGAGCCTGGCCGACCGCGCCACCATCGCGAACATGGCCCCCGAGTACGGCGCGACCTGCGGCTTCTTCCCGGTGGACGATGAGACGCTACGCTACCTGCGCGGCACCGGCCGCCCCGACGCGGTGGTGGCCCTGACCGAGGCCTACTGCCGCGAGCAGGGGCTGTTCCGCACCGACGACGCGCCCATCCCGACGTACAACGTGCTGCTGACGCTCGATCTGGCCAGCATCGAGCCGAGCGTCGCCGGCCCGCGCCGGCCGCAGGATCGGGTGCCGCTCGCCAATCTCAAGGCCGGCTTCCAGACTTCGATGAAGAGCACGTTCGGCTTCGCAGGCGACGATGCCGCAGCGCTGACCGAGCGCGCCGCCACCCGCGAAGACCGCTACGCCGCCAGCGCCGCGCCGGTGACGATGGGCGAAAAAAGCTTTGCGCTGACCCACGGCTCGACGATCATCGCGGCGATCACCTCCTGCACTAACACCTCCAACCCATCGGTGATGCTGGCCGCCGGGCTCTTGGCGCGCAACGCGGTGACCAAAGGGCTGCGCGTGCCGCCGTACGTCAAGACCAGCCTGGCCCCAGGATCGCGCGTGGTGACCGAGTATCTCAAAAAGGCGGCGCTGCTCGAATATCTCGACGAACTGGGGTTCAACGTGGTGGGCTACGGCTGCACCACCTGTATCGGCAACTCGGGGCCGGTGGCCGATGAGATCGCGCAGGCCATCAAGGATCATAACCTGGTGGCCAGCGCGGTGCTCTCCGGCAACCGCAACTTCGAGGGCCGGATCAACCCGAGCGTGCGCGCCAACTACCTGGCATCGCCGCCGCTGGTGGTGGCCTTCGCCATCGCCGGAACCGTCGATATCGACATGAACCACGAGCCGCTCGGCGTCGGCGGCGATGGGCAGCCGGTGTATCTGGCCGATATCTGGCCGACGGCGCAGGAGGTTGCGGAGGTGCTTGCCGCCTCGCTCAGCGCCGATCTGTTCAGACAGCAGTATGGCAACGTCTTCACCGGCAACCCAGACTGGAATGCCATCCCGGTCTCGGGCGGCGAGACCTACGCCTGGGACGCGGCGTCGACGTACATCGCCAACCCGCCGTACTTCACTGGCATGAGCCGCGACCTGCCGGCGGCCCGCCCGATCGAGAGCGCGAGCGTGCTGGCGATTTTGGGCGACAGCGTGACGACCGACCACATTTCGCCGGCCGGCAATATCGCCAAGGATAGTCCAGCTGGCCGCTACCTGATCGCCCATGGCGTGCCGCCTGCCGATTTCAACTCGTACGGCGCGCGGCGTGGCCACCACGAGGTCATGATGCGCGGCACGTTCGCCAACATCCGGCTCAAGAACGCTATGGTCCCCGGCGTGGAGGGCGGCTACACCGTCCACCTGCCGAGCGGCCAGCAGATGAGCATCTACGACGCGGCGATGGCCTACGCCACCGATGCGACGCCGCTGGTGATCTTGGCCGGCAAAGAGTACGGCACCGGCTCATCGCGCGACTGGGCGGCGAAGGGGACGTATCTGCTGGGCGTGCGCGCGGTGATCGCCGAGAGCTTCGAGCGCATCCACCGCTCCAACCTGGTGGGGATGGGCGTGCTGCCGCTGACGTTTGTGAGCGGCAATGCGCAGAGCCTGGGTTTGAGCGGGCAGGAGCGGCTGACGATCGGCGGGCTAGAGAACCTGCGGCCGGGCCAGGAGCTGACGGTCTCGGCCGAGCGAGCCGATGGCACCAGCGTCAGCTTCGCGGCGAAGGTGCGGATCAACTCCGAGGGCGAGCTGGCCTACTACCGCAACGGCGGGATCCTGCACTACGTGCTGCGCAGCCTGGCGGCGCAGGGCGAGCCGGTGCTGCGCTAGCGTACCTGGGCGCGCGATGCCCGAACAAAAAGCGGAGGCTGAGCGGTTGCCCGCTCAGCCTCACCGATCTGGTGAACATACCCCCGATTCTGTTGTTATGCCACCATCTCTCTCCGCGCAATGCGCGGGC
>JAYUUK010000384.1:0-9608 GCA_043754595.1 Roseiflexaceae bacterium
GCCGGCGCGGTCTCAGACGTTGGTTGAACCATTGCATTTCTCTTCTCTCGCTCTCGCGATCCTACCGGAGTGAGAAGGAGGATCTCGGAGGCTGCGCCCACAAACCCCCATGCGCATCACGCTTCTTTTTCCGAGGCGCTGCGCGCGGGCGCTCCGCGCCATGGAAGCACGTTTTCGTGCTGCTGCACCCAGAGGGTACCCGGCAGCTCCGCTGCGCAGCAGCAGGAAAAACAGGAGCGACCGCGCTGCCGCAGGCCGGAAAAAACGCACTGCGTAGCGTCAAAATCGGTCCCGTGGAACACGCGTGATGTGCATGGGGGCTGCGCCCTCTCCGCTTGTGCGCTGCGCGCCATGGAAGCACTTTTCGTGCTGCCGCTGCGCAGCAGCAGGAAAAACAGGAGCGACCGCGCTGCCGCAGGCCGAAAAAAACGCACTGCGCAGCGCCAAAATCGGTCCCGTGGAACACGCGTGATGTGCATGGGGGCTGCGCCCAACCCCCCCGCTTGTGCGCTGCGCGCGTGGACAACTCACGCGCGCAGCGCGTGCGACGCCCAGACCACCCGCTGCCCGGCGGTGAGCAAGACCAGCGCGGCCATCAACCAGAACAGCGGCACGATCGCGCCGGGGAACAGCAGGAACAGGGTGAAAATCACGATCGTCTCGGCCCCCTCGACCAGCCCGGACGGCATGGTGACGGTGGTCAACTCGCCGCGTGCCGCCGCGCCGGCGTTGCGCTTCTCCAGCAGCGCTGCCAGGTACATCCAGCTCGCGGCGTTGATGTAGAAGCTGCTCAGCATCAGCGCCAGCGCCAGGTAGCCGACCGATGTATCGAGCGCCAGCGCCAGCCCGAGCGGGACGGCCACGTAGACCACATGGTCAAGCACGATATCCAGGTACGCGCCGAGATCGCTCTGCCGCCCGGTGATCCGCGCCAGGGTGCCGTCCAGGCCATCGAGGACGCGGTTGACCGCCCAGAGCCCGATCGCCAGGACGAAGGCCGACCGCCAGGCGGCACCTGCGGCGGCCACGCCGACGACTGCGGCCATGACGGTGACCGACGTCGGGTGGATGGCGCGCAGCGGCCCGCGCACCAGCGGGGCGAGCAGCAGCTCTTTTGGCAAACGCAGCAGCTTATCGATCATCGCGGTCTCCTCGTCGCCGCGCCATGGCGCGCTCAAGCACGGTCGAGACTCAGACGAGGTGCGCCGGCCTGACGGCGGCGCGGCGGGCCGATGCGCTTGCGCAGCGCCTGAGCCGATGCCGAGTACTTGACGCTCTCGCTGACGAAGAAGCTGGCCACCTGTCGCAGCGTCGCATCCCCAAAGAAGTGCCGCCGAAACGCGCCGCCGCCCATGAAGCCGGTATTCTGCTGCAGGAGGCTGATCCGCAGCTTATTGGCGGGCAGGTGATTGCTGCCGGCCAGGACCTGCCGGAACGCCCACGGCATCCAGTCGATTGCGGCATAGCGGGCGCGGATCTCGGCCACCACCACATCGACGGCCGCCTCATCGCTTGGGTCCACCAGCTCGATCAGGCGATCCACCGCGTCGGCGAGGCGCTTGAACTCGTCGAAGCCGCCGCCCACCAGCCGCAGCTTGGTGATCGTCTCAAAATACTCGGCGCGGCTGTGGGACAGGCCACGAGTGCTGAGCAGCTTGACGTACTCGGTATAGGCCCCCAGCAGCCAGAGCACCGAGTAGACCTGCCAGAGCTTATAGTTAGACCAGGACTTGTAGGAGTTAGCCACGATCCGGTCGTGGGCGGCGACGTAGCGCAGCGTCAGCTCCTCCAGCGGGCGGAAGCGCTCCGGCGCGTAGTCGCCCTTCGCCTCGATCAGCAGGTTGGCGAGCAGCGCGGTGCTCATGAGCGTGGTGTAGAGCCCCTTGGAGTAGAGCGGGTCGATGAAGCCGGCGGCGTGGCCGAGCAGGCAGAAGCGCTCGCCGACGACATGGGTGGCGGTGTACTGGAGCCGGTCGGTGCGGGTCCAGGCGCGGGCGGCGCGCGCCCCGGCGAAGTGGGCGGCGATGCTGGGGAAGCGGGCGATGAAGCTGAAGAACTCCTCCTCGGGCGTCAGATCCGGGCGCTGCGGGTGGATGCGCGGGTCGAGCTGGAGGCCGACGCTGACTAGCGGGTTGGTCGATCGCTGATGGTTGTTGAACGGAATGACCCACAGCCAGCCGCCGTGGAAGATATGGTGCAGCGTGCCCTCGGAGACCGGGAACGGGATGCCATATTTCTCGTGCGACGCGCCGACTTGGTTGTAGCACGGCAGATCGACCATGTGGGTGAAGATCGTGCGAGTGTGGGCCTGAAGGTCGCGGCTGCGCCAGCCGTACTTCTCGGCCAAGATCGAGCGCATGCCGCCAGCGTCGACGACGAAGTCGGCGCGGTAGGTCTGGCCCTGCGCAGTCACGATCGAGACGCCGTCCGGGTCAGTGACGATATCTTTCACCGGGGTGGCCTGGAGCACGGTGGCGCCGTAGCGCACCGCCACCGAAGTCAGCATGTAGTCGCTGTCCTGGCGGTGGATGTGCAGCTCGTAGCCGTGGGGGCGGGCGGGGATGACGGCCTGGAACGAGCGGGCGAGATCTTGCGGCTCGCCCTCGCTGTGGTGAAGATAGCTAAAGTGGCGCTTGAGGCCGTGGGATGTGCCGATCTGCGGCAGGTAGTGCTGGGAGCTATAATAGGCCAGCTCCGGCACATCGAACAGCTCGGCCATGGCGCGCATGGTCTCCGATGTCTCAAGGATCATCGACTCGCCGACGGCGAACTTGGGGTGGGTGCCGGCCTCGAAGATGACGACCTTGAGGCCGTGGCGCGCGAGGATGGCCCCGAGCGTGGAGCCGCTGATCCCCGAGCCGATGATGGCGATATTGAAGTGGGTATCCAACGTGGCTCTCCTTAGCCGCACGCGGCGCGTTTCTGGCCTGCGGCAGCGCGGTTATCCTTTTTTGCTGCTGCGCAGCTCCGCTGCGCAGCAGCAGGTTCGGTTACAGCGATTCTAATCGGAGGAGAAGAGAAAGGATTTCGGGGGCTGCGCCCCTTCGACTGCGCGCAGTGCACGCCCCAAACCCAGCCGTGCGCTGCGCGCGTTTCTGTCTCACACTGGAGAATCGATCCGGTATCAGCGAGTATAGCACAGCCCGATCCGCACAACACAGGAAGCAGCAATGGCCGATTTGACGATCTCGCGCGGCGATGCCCGCGCCTTCTATACCACAGCTGGCGTCATCCTGGATCGCGCCGAGCGCACCGAGGGCCGAGCGAAGGCTGCCGCGCTCACAGCGTTGGCCGCCGCCCCTGGCGAGACGATCCTGCACGTCGGTGTGGGCACCGGGCTGGAGCACGCCGCCATCCTGCGCACGGTGACACCTGGCGGGACGCTCATCGGGTTCGACCTGACCCGGCGCATGCTTGAGCTGACGCGGCTGCGCGCCGACACGCCGCTGTGCGAGGGCGATGCGACGCGGCTGCCGTTCGCCGGCGCGCGCTTCGATGGCATCTTCTCGGCCTACACGCTGGACCTGATCCCCGGCGATGAGATCCCGCTGGTGCTGGCTGAGTTTCGCCGCGCGCTGCGGCCTGGCGGCAGGCTGGTGCTGACCTCGCTCACCGCTGGTGTCGACCTGCCGAGCCGGCTGTTCATCGCCTGGTGGAAGCTGGTCTACCGCATCGACCCGCGCCGGCTCGGCGGGTGTCGACCGCTGCGGCTCAGCGATGCGCTCCATCTCGCCGGATTCAGCGTCGAGCGGCAGGTGATTGTGCAGGGCGGTTTCCCGAGCGAGGTGCTGCGGTGCAAGTTGGCTCACGACGCGCCGCCGGGCTCGGACTTCGATGTGACGATGGGACGGGCGAAGCGGTAGCGGGCGAAGATGAACAGCTCGCCGACGATGTGGGTCAGCGTCTCGCGCACGAAAGCGTCCGCCACTTTCTGGATGCCGCTGGAGAACGTCGGGTAGGGGTAGACCACCCGGTACAGCTTGAATAGCGAGATCCGCTCCTGGATGGCGAGCGTGAACAGCGAAACCATCTCCGAGGCGCGCGGCCCGACGATCGTGACCGCCAGGATCGCGCCGGTGGGCCGCAGCGCGTCCACGATGATAAACCCGCGCTGGAGATCGTCGGTGTAGCCGCGGTCGGTCTGGGTGACGAGATCGACCCTGATGCGCCTGACCAGCTTGGGATGGTATTTTTTGGCGATCTGCGCTGGCGTCAGCCCGACGGCGGCCACCTCCGGGTCGCTGAAGGTGGCGCTCGGGTAGGGCGGCTCGGGGGCGCTGGCCGGCAAGAAGGGGAAGGCGATGCGCTGGGCAACGCGGCGGCCCTGGGCGTTGGCCGAGTGGGTGTAGGCCGATGTTGCGGTCACATCGCCGATAGCGTAGATCCTCGGCACATTAGTGCGGCCGTAGCTGTCGGTGGCGATCCCCGAGCGCGGCGAGAACGCCACGCCGGCCGACTCAAGGCCCATGCCATCCACGTTGCGCTCTCGGCCGACGGCCACCAGCACGTAGTCCACCCCTTCGAGTGTGGACATCGCACCGCGCCGCGCGACCTGAAGCGTCTGCGCCGGCTCGTCGTACGCGCTGACCTCGGCGCCGACATGGACCGCCACGCCTTTGGCATCGAGCGCTGCGGCGATCGCCTGCGACGCCTCCGGCAGATTGCGGTTGAGCAGCCGCGGCGCGCTGGTGATGATGGTCACCTGGCTGCCGAGCTTGCGGAAGGCGAAGGCCAGCTCGACGCCGATCACCCCGCCGCCGACGATCGCCAGGTGACGCGGCGCGCTCGGCAGCTCGAAGACCGTCTCGTTGGTGAGCATGCGGTGCGTCGGCAGGCCGGGGATAGCGATGGTGCGCGGGCGCGAGCCGGTAGCGACGACGATATGCTTGGTGGCGAGCTGGCGCACGGCGCCGTCCGGCCCGGTCACCAGCACCAGGCCGGGCCGGACGACCTGCGCCCTGCCGAAGACCAGCGTGAGGTTTGGCACCGCGTCAAACTCGTGGGTCTCTTTGTCGCGCAGGGCGTCGCGCTTGCGGCGCACCTCGGCGAGCGCACCGTCTGCGTCAGACTGGCCGCGCAGCTCCGCCTGATGGATGAGGGTCTTGGAGGGGACGCAGCCAACGTTGGTGCAGTCGCCGCCGACGTAGCGGGCCTCGACCACAGCGACCGCCTTGCCGAGGTTGGCCAGGCCGACGGCGACTGTCAGCCCGCCGGAGCCGGCCCCAATGACCACCGTGTGAAATGTGTCGCCCATTGGTCTCCTTATGTTTGGCTGTGCAGCTTCGCTGCGCAGCCGAACGGAAGAGGGGGGATTCGTGGGGACACCCAGAGGGTACCCGGCCCCCACACCCCCGCATCTCCCCTACCCCAATCGCCCGCGCGCCATCGCCCGCGCGCCATCGCCGCGATCCGGGGGATGCCATGGCTCCGTACGGGCGAAGCAAGCGCGCATATAATCCCTGCGGGGATCGATCCAGCGCGCTTCGCCCGCGCGCCATCGCCCGCGCGCCATCGCCCGCGCGCCAGCGCCCCTACCGCCCCATGGCCTGCTCCACAGATACCTGCCACTCTCACAGCTGATCACATATCGTTTGAGCACGT
This sequence comes from Roseiflexaceae bacterium, assembly GCA_043754595.1. Lineage (GTDB taxonomy): Bacteria > Chloroflexota > Chloroflexia > Chloroflexales > Roseiflexaceae > JAYUUK01. The sequence goes on from JAYUUK010000384.1 coordinate 5,602, forward strand.
ATCGTGCCGCATCGAGCATACCTCCCGCGCCTAAACCCAACGTGACGGAGATCTTACGAATTGGCCGCGCCACTGTAAGAACTTGGGCGCGCCGCAGGCGTGGTATGCTGCGGGTGGCGGCGTCGCAGCACCGCTCCAGGCGAAATAATCTGGGCGGCGGCGCATTACTTGAATGGCAACAGAAAGAGCATACTTATGGCGAGCGAGCGAGATAGCGCGGGCGGCTACGCGCAGGTGAACGGGCTGGAGCTGTACTACGAGCGCCACGGCGAGGGCGCGCCGCTCATCCTGCTGCACGGCGGGCTGGGGGCGGGGCAGATGTACGCCGAAGGGCTGCTGCCGTCGCTGGCCGCCGGGCGCGAGGTCATCCTGGTGGACATGCAGGGGCACGGGCGCACCGCAGACATCGACCGGCCGCTGGCGCTGGAGGCGATGGCCGACGATGTGGCCGGCCTGATACAGCACCTCGGGCTGGGGCGCACCGATGTGATGGGCTACTCGATGGGCGGCGGCGCGGCGGTGCAGACCGCTATCAGGCACCCGCAGCTGGTGCGCAAGCTGGTGGCGGTCTCGTTTCCGATCCGGCGCGAGGCGTGGTACCCAGCGATGCTGGCAGGGATGGACCAGATGGGCGAGGCGACGGCCGAGATGCTCAAGCAGTCGCCGATCTATGCGCTGTACGCCGCCATCGCGCCGCGCCCTGGCGACTGGCCACGGCTGCTTGGCAAGATGGGCGAGCTGCTGCGCCGCGAGTACGACTGGACGGCCGATGTTGCGGCGATCGCCGCGCCGACGCTGGTGGTGTCGGGCGACGCCGACAGCTTCCCGACGGCGCATGCCGCCGAGATCTTCGGGCTACTTGGCGGCGATTCGCACGATGGCGGGTGGGATGGCTCTGGCATGCCAACGTCGCGGCTGTCTATCCTGCCGGCGACGACCCACTACGACATTTTCGACTCGCCGCTGCTGCCGCCGATCGTGGTGGCGTTCTTGGACGCGCCTGCTCATTGACGATTGACGATTGACGATTGAACGCGCCTGCTCGTTGACGATTGACGATTGACGATTGAATGCTTCTGGAAACAACTTTTTAATTGCTGCTGCGCAGCAGCAAACTAGGTGACGACCGCGCTGCCCCAGGCCAAAAAATGCTCTGCCGCAGGCACAAAGACCGCTTCCGTAGAATACGCGTGATGAGTATCGGCCGCATGGGCGATGACATGCGCAGGGAGGGCTGCTAGAATCGGCGGCGAGCGCTCTGTAGCGAACTGATATGTAGCGAACGAGGGGACAACACTGTGACAACTTCTCCCGCACGGGCGACGCGGCGCGAGTGGCTCGGGCTCGCCGTGCTGATGCTGCCGACGCTGCTGATCGTGATGGACCTGACCGTGCTGCACCTGGCGGTGCCGCACCTGAGCGCCGCGCTCAAGCCGACGAGCGCGCAGCTGCTGTGGATCGTAGATATCTACGGCTTTCTGATCGCCGGATCGCTGATCACCATGGGGACGCTCGGCGACCGGATCGGGCGGCGCAAGCTGCTGCTGATCGGGGCGGCGGCCTTCGGCGTGGCATCGGTGCTGGCGGCGTTCTCGCCGACGGCCTCGCTGCTGATCGTCAGCCGGGCGCTGCTCGGCATCGCCGGGGCGACGCTGATGCCGTCGACGCTGGCGCTGATCAGCACGATGTTCCGCGACCCGGCGCAGCGCAGTGTGGCGATCGGGATCTGGATCTCGGGCTTCTCGGCCGGGAGCGCGATCGGGCCGCTGATCGGCGGGGCGCTGCTGCAGTACTTCTGGTGGGGCTCGGTGTTTCTGCTCGGCGTGCCGGTGATGCTGCTGCTGCTGCTGCTCGGGCCAATCGTGCTGCCGGAGTACAAAGACCCGAAGGCGGGCAGGCTCGATCTGCCGAGCGCTGGGCTGTCGCTGACGGCCGTGCTCTCCGTGATCTACGGCGTCAAGCAGATCGCGCAGGGCGGGTCGAGCGCCATCGCGCTGCTGACGATCGCCGTCGGGCTGATCATGGCGGTGGTGTTTGTGCGACGGCAGGGCTCGCTGGCCGACCCGCTGGTGGATCTACGGCTGTTCAGGGTGCCGGCCTTCAGCGCATCGCTGACGATCTACACGCTGGGGGTGTTCGTCTCGTTCGGCACGTTTCTGTTCATCGCGCAGTACTTGCAGCTGGTGATCGGGCTCTCGCCGCTCCAGGCCGGGCTGTGGTCGGTGCCTGGGGCGCTGATGTCGATCGTCGGCGCCAACGTCGCCCCGATCATCGCGCGGCGGGTCAAGCCGGCCTACGTGGTGGCGCTCGGGCTGGCGCTGGCGTCGCTGGGCTTCGGGCTGACGGCCACGGCCGGCGTCGCGTCGCTCATCCCGGTGGTGATAGGCTGGACGATCATCTCGCTCGGCTTCGGGCTGACCTTCACCGTGAGCACCGATCTGGTGGTGGGCAGCGCGCCGCAGGAGCGGGCTGGGGCGGCATCGGCGCTCTCCGAGACCGGGGCCGAGCTTGGCGGGGCGATGGGGATCGCGGTGCTCGGCAGCCTTGGCGCGGCGATCTATCGCGGGCAGGTGGCTGGCGCGCTGCCGGCTGGTATCTCGCCAGATGCGGCAGCGGCGGCGCTAGACACGCTCGGCGGCGCGGTGGCGCTGGCCGAGCGTCTCGGCGGGGCCAACGGGGCGGCGCTGCTGGCGGCGGCGCGGGCGGCGTTCACGCAGGGGCTACAGCTCAACGCCACCATCGCCACAGTGGTGATGGCCGGGCTGGCGGTGCTGGCGGTGGCGCTGCTACGCGACGTCAGCGCCCACGCGGCCCACGGCGCGATCGCGGAGGTGGAGGCGGTGACGGGGTGAGATGATTGACGATTAACGATTGACCGCCTGTCATGCTGAGCGGCGACGATTGACGATTGACGATTGACGATTGACCGGCTGTCATGCTGAGCGGCGCGCCGCATCCGACGCTTGACGGACACAGACTCATGCCGCGAAGCATCTGTACTAGCACAGCGTGATGGGGCGGCGCAGGCGGTGCATCGAACTGAACCCGTCGCGTCGTCGCGGCACAGACGCTTCGCGGGAGGTGGTCGCCGGCTGACACATTCCATCGCGCTCAGTGTGACACATAGGCGCATCCCATCGCGCTCAGCGTGACACACAGGCGCATCCCGTCGCGCCGTCGCGGCACGTTATGTCGTGCCGCGACGATCGCAATGCGCCCACCACAGTGCGATGTTGCCGACGCGCGTGTATAGGCGGCGTGCGTCCTAGCCGGCCCGCTGCGCCTGCGCGATGATCTCGCGCAGCTGCGCAAACTGCCCATCCTCGTGTACCAGCCCGAGCAGGCAAGCGCCGATGGCGTTGAGCGGCCCGACGCGTTCGGCGAAGCCGGGCGGCAGCGCGCGGAGCGTATCCAGATGCGGCGCGTCCGGCCATGCGCCCAGATATGCCTGCCTGATGCGCCGGCTCTCCTCCAGCCGCTGCACACAGGCGACCGTCGTCGTCAGCTCGGTCCACTCGGTCTCGAAGCGCAGCCTCGGCTCGAAGGGGTAGTCGATGCCGCGCGCCAGGATCGAGCTCACCGCTGCGTTCTCCTCGCTCGACGCTGTGACGTGCGCGATCAGATGCGCCACATTCCAGCCAACCCCGCCATCGGCCTCAGAGTCAGACGCGACGAACACCGTCTGCGCGTCGCTCAGGTCGCGGATCAGACCCACCATCGCATCGATCTGCGCATCCGTCGCCGCCGTGAGCTCGCCGAGAGTGACGCGCCCCGCCAGATCGGAGATCCGCTCGTGCCCGCCGGTCACCATTGAAAAGCCGATCATCGCTCGCTCGCTTTTGTATTGCCCCGGCCGTATGGGCCGCCGGCGAAATTGCCGCTCGACTCAAGTATAGCACCGTGAGAATTGATCATTGGCTATTGACGATTGAACGCCACGCACCTGTCATGCTGAGCGGCGCCCGCATCCAACGAATGCGGGTATCCCATCCCCGTGCCGCGAAGCA
>JAYUUK010000385.1:0-9566 GCA_043754595.1 Roseiflexaceae bacterium
TCAAGATCGTCCGCGACGAACGCCGCCGCGCTGCGCTGCCGCCAGAGGCTGAGCGTTCCCACCACCCGCCCCTGCGCTCTGAGCGCCACGCCGATCATGCCGCTCAAGTCGGCCTCGACGATGAACGGGTGATAGGCAGGCTGCACCATGTCGCCTATCTTCTGCGCGGTGAGCTGCGGCATAAATGTCGGCGCACCGCGCAGCACCGCCCTCCCAGTGAGCGAGTTGGCGACAGTATAGGTGACGGTGGCGGCGATCTGCTGGAAGCGCTCAACCACCGATGGGTTGGGGTGATGGACCGCAGCGAGCGTCAGCTGCACCGCATCGGTATCGAGTAGCCGCACGATGCACAGGTCGCCAAACAGCAGCGCCACGTCGCGCGCGATGATCGTCAGCGTGGCGCGGTAGTCTAGCCAGGAGGCCGCCAACACCTGCGACAGGTCGGCGAGTACCCGTGCCCGCCGCGCCAGGCGCTCGCTCTTGGCCAGCGCCGCCCGCTGCGACGAGCCATCGGCGATATACAGCAGCGCATACTCGATACCATCGACCGTGAGCAACTGCCCGTCGATCAGGCCGATATATTGCTCGCCAGTGCGGGTGCGCAACATCGCCCACCAGCTGTTGATCTGTCCAGCGCCGCCGATCTCTGCTACCATACGGGAGCGATCGACCGGGTTGTACCATAGGCCGATCTCGCCGTCCGTCCTGCCGACGATATCCTCTGACTGATAGCCGAGCAGCGCGGTGAACGCCGGGTTGCAGCTGAGGCAGCGGCCGCTATCGAGCTCGAAGATCGCGGTCGCAAAGCCGATGCGCTCGTACCCTTGCGAGAACAGGCGCTGCATAAGATCGGCCGGCGGGCTCCAGCGGTGTATACGGCGCGCGCGCGGCCGGCTGCGTCGGGCGTTGTTTGCCATTGTGAGTCTCTCGGTGTTGCCGGCGCATGCTGTCTCGCGCCGCTCTAGGGGAAAGTATACCATCATGCGATTCGCTGGGCAGTCGATCATTGTCACAGGGGGCTCGCGCGGTATCGGCAGCGCGCTGGTGCTCGCGCTCGCACGGGAGGGGGCGCGCGTGCTGTTCACCTATCAGCGCGATAGCGCGAGCGCCGAGCGCACGCTTGCGGCGGTCGCGGCGGCCGGCGGCACGGCGGATTCGTTGCGCGCCGACGCGTCTGAGTCGGCGAGCAGCGACGCGATGGTCGCCGCCTGCCTCGATCGCTGGGGGCGGGTCGATGGGCTGGTCTGCAACGCCGGCATCACCGACGACGCGCCGTTTGTGCGGATGAGCGCGGCGCAGTGGCAGCGGGTGATCGCCGCCAATCTCAGCTCGGTATTCTATGCCTACCGCGCCGCGCTGCCGCCGATGCGGGCGCAGCGCTACGGCCGGATCGTGTCGATCGGGTCGCTCGCCGGGCTGGCCGGGAACCTCGGGCAGGCCAACTACGCCGCCGCCAAGTCCGGCCTCGTCGGGCTGACGCGCGCGCTGGCCCGCGAGGTCGCCGCCGACGGCATCACCGCCAACGTCGTCGCCCCCGGCTACGTCGAGACCGAGATGCTCAGCGGGATCTCGGCGGCGCAGCGCGCCTGGGCGCTCAACGCCATCGCCATCGGCCGCTTCGCGACCGTCGATGAGGTGGTCCCGGCCATCAGCTTTCTGCTCGGCCGCGAGGCTTCGTATATCACCGGTCAGGTGCTGGCGATCGATGGCGGTTGGGTCATGCCATAACGCCCGTATTCTGCGCCCCAGTCAGCAAAAATGCCTGTACGAGTTTCGGCACAGCGTTCGATGGCGTGTTATAATATAGCACATAGGTTCGCTATTTCGCAATCACGCACACGTACAGGAGATCACGATGACCAACCGCGAAATTGCCGCTGTCCTCTTCAACACCGCCGCGATCCTCGATGCCCAGCGCGGCAACCCCTATCGGATCGACGCCTACCGCCGCGCCGCGCGCAATATCCTACGCCTCCCCCACCGCCTCGCAGACCGCGTGGCCGCCGGCGAGCCGCTCGGCGTCCCGCGCCTCGGCGAGCGCCTGACGGCGAAGATCGGCGCGATGGCGCGCGGCGAGACGCTGCCGTTCTACGAGGAGCTGTGCGAGACGCTGACCGCGGCCGAGCAGGCGCTGCTCACGGTGCCGGGCATCGGCCCGCAGCTCGCGGCCCAGGTGCGTCGCTCGCTCGGCGCCAGCGACGCGCTGACGCTGCGCCGCGCCGCAGCCAACGGTACGCTGCGCCGGGTTTATGGCATCGGGCCGCGCCGCGCCGAGGCCGTGATCCGCACCCTCGGCGTGCCGCAGCCGCGCCAGGAGCGCCTCGCAATCTGACGCTCACGGTGAGAGCAGCGGTGCGGCCCTACCACGCGCAGATATGCTATCATAGCGCCATGGCGCATCATCGCTCGCTGCTGACGCTGCTCTGGGCCATCGCCCTGCTGCTGCCAACTATCTCGCCCACCACCAGCGCCGCCAGCGCCGAGCTGCCGCCGCTGGTGTTTGTGGCGCGCGGCCACCTCGTCACGCCAGACGCGATCTTCACCGGCGACCTCGGCCCGCCCGGCCAGCTCACCACCAGCCTGGACTCGTTCGCCCCCGGCTCGAAGCTGATGATCCGCCGGCCGGATGGCGCGCTGCTGACCCTGCTCGACACTGCGCGCCCCGCCGGCGACCAGCTCAACCCGCTCGGCCTCGCCGACCTCCAGCAGCCCGATGTCGCGTTCGACGCGCGCCAGATCGTCTTCGCCGCCAGCTTCGGCCCCACCCGAGCCGCTGGCCGGGTGCGCTGTTCCTGGCGGCTGTTCACAATCGCGCCAGATGGCAAGGGGCTACGCCAGTTGACCCGCGACGACCGGCGCGCCACGATCCCCGGCGGCGCTGCTAACGCCGATGTCTACGGCTTCTACGATGACCTGATGCCGGCCTTCCTCGCCGATGGCCGCGTGGTCTTCAGCTCGACCCGCTACCCCAGTCGCAGCCACTACGATGGCCGCCCGAGCTACAATCTTTACACCGTCGATGTCGCCACTGGCGCGACCGAGCGCATCACCACCGAGCGCGGCGGCGCGCTCCACCCGGCCGCGCTCCCCGATGGCCGGATCGCGTTCAGCCGCTGGTGGGTCAACTTCAACCAGCCGAGCGAGACCGGCATCTTCAGCCGGATCGACAATGCGCCAGGCGGCGTCCCGGCGCGCGATACCGCCGGCCGCCCGATCGTGGCGTCGCGCGAGGTCATCATCCAGGACGAGCCGCCGCCCGTCAGCCCGACGAGCCCGCCGCCGACCGCCGCCCTCCCGCCGACCGCCACGCCCAGGCCGACGATCTGGCCAACCGCGCCGCCCGCCGAGCTGCGCCTGACCCCCGGCGCGCTCCCGCCAACCGCCACGCCAACCGCCGCACCCAGCGCGCGCGCCGCCCCAACCCCGGTCGCTACCGCAGCGTCGGCCGCCCGCCCAAGCCCGCGCACCATAACCGTCGAGCGCGTCATCACTGGCCACGTGCTGCCGGACGGCACGCTGATCTACTCGAATACGGTCAGCACGTTCCGCCCGGCGCGCGCCCGCCTCGCCGATGGGACCGCCGTTCGCGACGCGCCCAACACCTGGCATCTGATGAGCGTCGTGGCCGATGGCACCGACATGCGACGCCTGGCGTGGACACCGCGCTACGCCGGCGACCTGACCGACGACGGTGGACTCGATACGTTCAACGCCACGCAGCCAGCACCGATCCTCGTTGGCGATACGCTGCGGATCGCCTACGTCACGCAGCGCGACTCGACGATGGCGCACACCAGCCTCGGCACCGGCATCCGCATCGCCTACCCTGGCATCGCGCAGATGGCGCGCAACACCACCGACTCGATCGCCGGGATGCGCTGGGACGCGCCAAATGGCATGACCGCGCCGTTCGCGCTCGCCCCGGCGGCGCTCGACGATGGTCGGATCGTGTTCGCCCAGAGCGTCGAAGATGCCACAATGCCGCAGCATGGCAGCTACCGCGTCAGCGAGGGCGCGCGCAGCTTCACGCTCAGGCTCCAGGGCGCGCCGCGGCGCTACACGCTCAGGCTGATCGGCGCGGATGGTGCGGCAGGGCAGGATCTCGGCGTCGATCTCGGCTCGTTCGATGCGCTCGACCCAGTGGCGCTCGCGCCTCGCCCCATCGGCGATGGCCCTGGCATGTGGCGCATGCCCGCCCGATCGTCGCTGCCACCCCCCGCCGACGACCCGGCTGGCTGGAATGTGCCGCTCGGGCTGATCGCCGGCGACGGCGGGCCGGCCTACCCCTGGAGCGCGCGGCAGATCGGGCAGGTGCGCCTCGCCACGCTTGAGAACACCAACGTCTACGCCAACCCGCCGCTCGAAGCCGCGCTCATCAACAGCTCGCCGTCGGTCGGCAGCGTGGCGTTCGCCGACATCTACATCGACGCGCCGCAGTTCGGCGGTCTCTCCTCGCGCTCCGGCGCGCCAGACGACCAGGTGCGTGCGGTGAAGTGGCTGACGGTGCCTGTCGATCCGCGCGGTCACTTCATCGCATCTGTCCCGGCCGATACGCCGGCGTTTGTGGTACTGCGCGACGCGTCCGGCAGGATCGTGCGCGGCGGCGACCGACACACGCTCAGCATCGCGCAGGGGAACACGGCGGCCCGCGTCGGCACCACGATGCGCTGCACCGGCTGTCACCTCGGCCACGCCTCAGGGTCGGTCGATGGCGAGCCGCTCGCCGAGCTTGGTTGGACCAACATCGCCCCATCCGCCGCAGTCTCGGCCAGCGGCGGCGATGCGATGCGCCTCATCGATCGACGTGGCTATGTGATGACGCCGGGCGGCGGCTACACCGATCGGACCGGCCCGTGGGTGGCGAGCGCGTCAGGCGGCGCTTCGGCCAGGCTCGCGTGGCGGGCACCCATGGCGCTGCTCGGCGTGCGGCTCGTCGGCGCCGAGCCAGGCGAGGCCGGCTTCAGTGGCAGCTACGCCATCAGCGGCGAGCTGCGCTTCTACCTCGGAGCCACCGAGCTCGCCGCCGCCAGGCAGCGCATCGCATCCGTCGCCCCGCTCAGCGGCGGCGGCACGTTCATCCGGCTGTCGCGCCCGGTCGCCGCCGATCGGATGACCTTCACCGTCGATGAGGTGGCCGGCACCCGCGATGGTAGGCCGGCACCCGCCGCGCTCAGCGAGATCGAAGTCATCGGGCAGATGGCGACGCCATCATCGCTGGCCACCAACCCCTCGGCGGTGACGCTGCCGCTGGTGTACAGCGCTCCCTAGCGGCGCATCCAAAGGCAGACATATGGATACCAACAACCGCTGTTATTTCACTATTATCGTGCAGCGACCGGGCGATAGCGCCGTGCTGCTCCAGCAGACGCGCCACGGCTGGACGCTGCCGCGCTGGGATACCGGCGAGATCGGCTACTGGCAGACAGTGGACCACGTCAACCGCGCCGCGCGCACGCTGATCGGCACCGATGTGATGACGCTGCGCTGTCTGGCGCTGGTCTGGGACGAGGGTGCGCCCATGATGCGCTGCTATCTGCTCGCACCGCTCGACGCTGTGTGGGAGCCGAGCGACGACCTGGCGTTCATCGAGCTCGATGCGCTTGACGATATAGCGCTGGCTGACCCGGCCGACGAGGCGCTGCTGGGCCGCCACCTCGCCGAGCGCGCCGAAGACGCCAGCCGCCCGCCGTGGATGCACGTCGGCTGGTGGGCCGAGGCCATCGGCTGGATCGAGATGCAGCGCGCGGAGCTCGACCGACTCAGCCTCGGTCCGATCGAGCAGATCCGCACCTGGGAGCGAAGCTGTGTGCTGCGCATTCCGCTGGCCGGCGGCGCGCTGTTCTTTAAGGCGCAGCCGGCGATGTTTGCCCACGAGCTAGCGCTGCTGGATCTGCTGGCGCAGACGCACGCCGCCAGCCTGCCGACGCTGGTGGCGCGCGACGATCGGCGCATCTGGACGCTCACCGCCGACCTTGGCGATGCCAATCTGGAAAATACGCCAGAGTCGTCGGTTTGGGGTGCGGCGCTCGCCGCCTACGCCGCAATGCAGCGCATAGCGGCGCTGCATGTTGCGGACCTGAGCGACGCCGGCGTACCTCGCGCCGATCTTGACACGCTCCGCGACTCGATCGCGCCGTTTTTCGCTGAGCTCGCCGGCTACCCCACGGTCGATGCGCCAATGGTTGTGGCGCTCACCGTACAGATCCCCGCGCTCCAGTCCGCCTGCGATGCGCTCGCAGCAGCGGGGCTGCCGCTGACCATCGACCACGGCGACCTGACGCCGGCCAACATCGCCCTGTGTGATGCTACCCCCGTGATCACCGACTGGTCTGATAGCAGCCTTAGCCACCCATTTTTCAGCCCGGCGCTGCTGCTGCGCGAGAGCGGCCCGCTGTTATTCCCCTACGCGCCTGCGGAGCTGGCGCAGATCCGCGATGCCTATCTCGCGGGCTGGGCCGATGACGATCGGGTCGATCGAGCGGATGTGATGGACGGGCTGCGCGATGCATTTGCGCTGGCCGCTGAGCTCGCGCCGCTGCACTTGGCGCTCCAGTACCACCGGCGGATAGTGCCGCAGATGACGGCGCGCTGGGAGATGCACAACATGGTCGGCTATTTCTTGGGGATGCTGCTGCCGCCCCACGATGGCGCGGCGGGCGGCTGAGTCGCGCTACAGCTGCCGCGCCCGGATCGCGGCGCGCACCCCACCGATGGCCGATGGGGCGACGGTTAGCTCGCGCGCGCCGAGGTCGATAAGATCGGCCGCGGTCTCCGGGTCGCTCGCCGCCTCGCCGCAGATGCTCACCGGCCTGCCGTGCGCCGCCCCGGCCGCCAACACCAGCGCGATCAGACGCCGCACCGCCTGGTGCAGCACCGTCCCGGCGTCGCTCACCAGCGCGTTGGTCCGGTCGCGCGCCAGCGTGTACTGCGTCAGATCGTTGGTGCCGATGGCGAAGAAATCTACCAGCGGCGCCAGCTCATCGGCGAGCAGCGCGGCGGACGGAACCTCGACCATGATTCCGAGCGGAACCCACGGTGCGTTCAGCGCGGCGGCCACATCGGCGACGATCGCCCGCGCCGCCACCAGCTCCTCGATCGTCGTCACCATCGGCAGCAGCAACCGCAGCGGGCCATCGTCGCTGGCGCGATAGATGGCGCGCACCTGCGCGGCGAAGATATCGGGGCGGGCCAGCGAGAGCCTGATGCCGCGCACCCCAAGCGCTGGGTTTGGCTCGAACAGGATGTGCAGCAGCGGGATCGGCTTCTCGCCGCCGGCGTCGAGCGTGCGGATCGTCACCGGCTTCCCCTCGGCGCAGCTGACGATGGCGCGGTACAGCGCGTACTGCTCGTCCTCATCCGGCAAATCGTTGCGGTCCAGAAACAGCCCCTCGGTGCGCAGCAGCCCGATCCCATCGGCTCCGGATGCGAGCGCCTGCCGCACCTCGTACATATGGCTGACCGCCGCCGCGACTCTGATCGCCATGCCATCGCGTCCCACCAGCGGCCGCTGGTCGGCGGCCTCGCGCGCGCTGGCCGCCTGGCGTAGCTCCTGAGACTGCTGCGCGCTCGCGATCATCTGCGGGCTGGGGTTGAGCGCGATCTGGCCGTTGGTCGCGTCGAGAATGACCACTGTGCCATCGTTGAGCCGCAGCGCGCCCGGCCCGGCCGCCACTACGGCGGGGATGCCGAGCGCGCGCGCCAGGATCGCCACGTGGCCGGTCGGGCTGCCGCCGCCAGTGATCAGGCCAAGCGTCAGGCGCTGGTCGAGCGATACGATCGTCGTCGGCGAGAGGTCGTCTGCCACCAAGATCGACGGCTCATGCGGCAGCGCGGCCGGGGTGTCCGCGCTGGCGTCGAGCTGCCGCAGGACGTGCAGCGCGCTGGTCTCCAGATCGTGTGCCACCGATGACTGGTGCTGGTTCTGTCGGAGCGCCGCGGCGATCGCCGCCACAGTGCGATCCCAGGCCCATGCCGCCCCGTGCCCGCGCCCGATCGCGTCAAAGGCGGCGCGGGTCAGCGTTGGGTCGCGCAGCAGCTCGGCCTGGGCCGCAATGATCTGCGCCGTCTCATCGCCGGCACGCTGCCGCGCCACACCCTCCAGCGCGGCGAACTGCGCCAGCGCCGCGCCGATGGCGCGCTCCAGCAGCCGCCCCTCGACGGCCGCGCCCTCTGAGCGATCGGGTATCGGATATCTGGCGCGCCGCATCTGAAATACCGGCCCGGCGGCGATGCCAGGCGAGGCGCAGACCGCCACGAGCCGCGCGCCCACCGCCGGCTCTTGCCGCGCGGCGGGGCGGCCGTGCAGCACCGTCGCATCGTGCTGTTTCGCGAAGACTCGCTGGATCGCATCGAGCGCGGCCTCGGCGTCTGGCCCGTCCGCCGCGATCGATACCGCGCCGCCCGCTGGGACGCCGAGCGGGCGGCGCGCGAGCGGGCTGCGCGCGTCGGCCTGTTTCCCCTGATAGGCCACCACGATCGACGCCGTATAGCACCTGGTGATGGCCACGATCTGCGACGCCGGCCGAAGGTGGAGCCCGCCGGGGTCGGATACGACGAGCGATGGTAGCTCGCTGCGCTGGACGGACGGCTGATCGGCCCGCTGCGTCAGCGCGGCGATGATCGTCTGCGGCTCGTCTGCGGTCAGCAGCGTCGCCAGCGCCGCCGGATCGCCGCAGACCCGGCTGAGCTGCGTCAGCACCGCCAGATGGTCCGCCGGTCGGGCGGCGATGGCCAGCACCAGCGAGACGCGCTCGTGCTCGTTCCATTCCACGCCGCCGGGGATGCGCAGCACCGCGATGGCAGTCTCGCGGATGAGGCGCAGATCTTCGGCGTGCGGCAGCGCCACCGCATTGCCGAGCGCGGTGTCGATGATCGCCTCGCGAGCGATCATGCTCGCGCTATAGCTCGGCGAGACCAGGGCTGCGTCGATCAGCAGCTGCGCCACCTCGGCGAGCGCGGTCTCCTTCGAGCGCGCGGCGGCGGCAAGCCGGATCAAGCTGGGGGTGAGGATGAACATAGCGCTGATAGGATACACAACCTCTCGCATCTCGTCAATCGCACGGGGCTTATCGAACGTCGGCGCGGTCGGCCGTCGCCTGCGCGCCGACCACCCGGTTGCGCCCGCTATCCTTTGCGCGATAGAGCGCGGCGTCGGTCAGGAGTATGATCGCGTCTTGGCCCTCATCGGCGGCGAGGCTATCGGCGATGCCGAAGCTGGCGGTGACCGGGCGCAGCGGCCACGGCTCGCGCTCGATGGCGCGCCGCGTCCACTCAGCTATGATGAGCGCGCCCGCCCGATCGGTGTTTGGCAAAATAATTGCGAACTCCTCGCCGCCGTAGCGCGCCACGCAGTCGCTGATCCGGATCTGCGCGCCTAAGATCTCGGCCACCCGCCTGAGCACCGTATCGCCAGCCAGATGGCCAAAGGCGTCGTTGAACGCTTTAAACTCGTCGACATCGAGCAGCACGAGCGAGCATGGATGCCCGTAGCGGCGGCTGCTCGCCAGCGCGGCATCGAACGCTTCGACGAAGGCGCGCCGGTTCTTCACCCCGGTGAGGCTATCGAT
>JAYUUK010000386.1:0-29369 GCA_043754595.1 Roseiflexaceae bacterium
CACAGCCCCGCTTGTCGTGACGAAACAATGAGCGCACGTCGATCGCTATGAGCATCGATCGTATCACGGCGCATGTCGCTCTTCCGCTCCCAATCCTCCTGCCGCAGCCGACGCGCGTTGGTTCCACTGCGCGCTCTCGACCCCCTTCACCAGCAGCCATAGCGGAAACGCAATCTCCGACGTGGCGATCAGCAGGGCCAGCACAGCCGGGGTTTCGCCGTGATGAGCGATGAACAGCGCGCTAGCGCTATCGATCAGGTAGCCACAGCCTGCCAGGAGGAATAGAATGCCGAGTATCCTGGGTACGTACCCAGATCTGATGATCAGATAGCCAAGTAGAAACACGTGAGGGATGAGGAAGACGATTCCGATCGCGAACCCGGCGCTATGCGCATCGAGAAAAATCTGCACCAGTGCATGTACCTGATCGACATCAAATGCGGCCATGTAGCCGGTGCTATTGAGCAGGAGCAGCACAAAGAACGAGTTGACGAGATTGACCGCATGAATCGTTGTCATGGTGAGTCGAAAAGCCGCCGCAACCAGCGCGAGCGTCTTGCTGACCGGCTTGAAGAGGATGAACAGCATGACCGACAGCGCAACCTCGCTCAGCAAGATCAGATACTCACTGGCGATGCCGATACGAAAGAGTGGCTCAGACGCGAGAATATTGTTCGCCGTTGTTGCCGCATCTCCGGGTACGACCAATTGAGCGGGAACATAGAAATGCGCGACGGCGGCGGCGATGGCGATGACAAGATACAGAAACCCTGTGAAGCGAGCCATGGCGCGTGGTGAGCGAGCGGCGATCGGATTGAGTAGCTGTGTCTTTCCCGATGTAGCGGTCCTTGCGTTCATTGATTTGTTCCCTTCGTCAGCGACTGATGCACACAACCGATCTACATGGCCTCGAACGTGGCCACAACGGCCGCTCTACGCCTCAGCGATCCGGCCGATCTCTCGCTCCTGCGGCTCGGTTTGACTCGTCTCGAAAGCGATCGCTGCTGGATTGAAGCCCTTCACCAGCAGCCAGATCGGGAGCGTAAGCTCGAATATGCCGCCCGGCAGATTATGGAGGAGTCGCATGTCCAGCCCAAAAAGCTCCAACACCGACCCGATCAGCAGCGAGGTGTAACCGATCAGACCCAGGATGGACAGCGGCCGCGGGATGAGCCGCGATCGATAGAGCACGGCGCAGAACGGCAGGCTCCCTAAACTAAGCGCGATCATCGCGACGTGATACGCGGTACGGCGGCCCTCGACCAGCAGCGCGCTGAGCTCCAGCGCTCCAGCGGCTTCCAACGTTCCCGCTTGGATCGCTGCCTGACTTACGCCGAACACCGATAGTGTGGCGATCCCACCGATCACCAGAAATGTGCTCTCAAGAATTCTGGCACCTACATATCCCAGCCCGATCGGTTCGCTCTGTCTTCGCACGATCGGAAAAAACAGCACACCGATGATGACCACGGCAGCGCAATTTACAAACTGCAACAGTACGCCGCCGATCAGCTGACTTCGGCTTTCAGAGCTATGCAGGATATCGTTGGGCGTAGCGAGGAGTGCGTCAATAAGCCCGGTGCCAACTATGTACGCGGCCGTCGAGGCCAGAAACAATATTGCAATCAGGCGTGCTGTCCTGCGGTGCGTGCGCATATGTTCCTCGGTTGTCATGATGATGTGGTGTATCTTTTGTTCGATCGAAACCAGCAAGCCTCAGCACCACGAGGATAGCATCTTGATGCACGCGCGACATACCTCCTACGAGGTATGTTGGGGATGAGTACGATACGTCTGGAGTGGGGATCAAAAGAGGGGGTCGTATGCCGCGCACCGACTAGGGTTTGAGGTGTCGCCGGGGCCGCAGATCTGCATCGGCAATTACGAGAGCGTGAGCATGCCCAACGCTCTACCTTTGGCAACTGCCTGGGTGCGATTCGAGGCGCCGAGCTTCGCATAGATGGTGCGCGCGTGAACCTTGACTGTATGCAGCGAGAGATACAGCCTGGTCGCGATGTCCTGATTGGTCAGTCCTTCGGCAATCAGGTGAAGCACCTCGCGCTCGCGTTCGCTGAGCGGCTCAACCAGCGCGGATGCGCGACCGCTCAGGGGGAGTGCGGCCGTCTGTGCCGGGTCAGCCGGGAACGCTGCCAGCAGCCGGCCAACATACGCAGGCGCGATCCCACCCTCCAGCGCTGCGGCGAGGAGCCGCACCATCGGTGGCCCTTCGCCCACAAACAGCTGGACGTAGCCCTCTGGCTCGGCGAGGGCTAGCGCCCTTGACAATGGCGCGAGCGCCAGCCGGGTGCCGCTGTGGGCCGCCTCTGCGATGGACTGGAGCACCAGGATCTCGATCGCGCTACCAGTCCGAACACCGGCCTCTGCTGCCGTCAAGAGGCGCGCCAGAAGTCGCAGCGCATCACGCATGGCGCGCTCGGCACGGCTGTGTACGTACTCGGCGATCCACACCCTGGCCAGGACCATATGCTCAAACTCGCCCAGATAGCTAAGGTCGTCCTCAACGCCGAGGTCGCGCTCGCGAACCCACGTCAGCGCGCTTGCCAGCCGCCCCTGCCTGAGGTAGAGCCGCACCTTACAAGCTTCGATCGGGCGCAGATCCGGCACCGGGGTTCTGACATAGCGACGT
Source organism: Roseiflexaceae bacterium (assembly GCA_043754595.1). GTDB lineage: Bacteria > Chloroflexota > Chloroflexia > Chloroflexales > Roseiflexaceae > JAYUUK01. The sequence continues at coordinate 2,648 of JAYUUK010000386.1, forward strand.
CCTGCCTCATCGAGCAGGTCGAGCGCGGCCTCCCAGTCCCCCTCTGCCTCTTTGAGTCGCGCCTGCGCCAAGCACCAGCGGTACGGCACATCAACAAACGGGGACTGCGCACCGAGCTGACTACTCTGTTGCAGGGAGTGAGCAGCGGCGGCTCGATCGCCTAGCTCAAGGCACAGCAGCGCGAAGCTAATATCCAGGTACACTGTTATCAGTGTCTGCTCCGATGCCATCTGCAGCGCCTGTCGGTACTCCCTGACCGCCTCGTGAAGACGACCCTGTGTGATCCGGATCTCAATCAGGCCGAAGACGCCGACCAGCGCAAATGCGAGGTTGCCCGCCTGCCGCATGTGCTGCACCCAGTTGGCAAACGCCAGGTATGCCGCATCGAGATCGCCGCTCGACCACGTGGCCACCCCCAGCAGCACGGCCGACTGGGCGCGTAGCACATGGTGCTCGTCAGGGGTCTGGTTGAGCGCCAGCTCGGCGTATTTCACGGTCGCAGAGATATCGCCGCGAGTCTGGGCGCTGTAGGCACGGGCGAACGCGATCATTGCTGGCAGCGCCCGAAACTGCTCAGTGTCCACGATGACCATGCCATCCGATGACGGCTTCGGCTGGGAGGATGTGGCGATCATCGTCTCCAGCCAGACCTCGGCATTTCGCAGCTGGACCGCGCTGCCATCCAGATCGCCGCTATCCATCAGCGCCCAGGCATACTGGGTGCTCAGCACCGGTCTGGCGCGAACCACTTGCTCCGGCAGCTGCTGTACCCAGCCGAGCCATGTGGCCGACTGGAAGCTGCGATCCATCCCTTGCCACGACCGCTCGGCCAGGCGAGCGATGCGCGCGACATCGTTGGCGGCGGCAGCGTGATAGAACGCTTCATACTCCAACCCCTGTGCCTCATACCAGGCGCTCGCGCGGATGTGGAGTTCGGCCGCGCTATATATAGGATCGTCCGGTGACGTGGAGGGGCTCTGTCCCAGTCGCTGCCGCAGCGCTTCTGCGAAGAGGTGGTGATAGCGATACCATCGCCGCTCGTTGTCCAGGGGAACAAGAAACAGGTTCGCGCGCTCAAGCGCCTCCAGCGTCGCCTGCCCGCGAGCCTCGGGGGTGCGAAGCAGCGCATCGCACAATGGGCCGCACAGGCGGTCGAGGATCGCAGTACACAGCAGGAACTGCTGGATCGGTGCGGGCTGCCGGTTGAGCACCTCCTCCATCAGGTAGTCCAGCACGAAATGGTGGCTGCCGCTAAACGACCGGATGAAGGCAATCGTATTCTGCTGACCCTGCAGCGATAGCGCGGCCAACTGCATGCCAGCGACCCAGCCTTCCGTGCGCGTTGCGACAGCTGCGATCTCGCCCGCCGCCAGGTGTAAAGCCATGACTTCATTCAAAAAGGAGGCGGCTTCGGCGTGGGTGAAGCGCAGGTCGGCGAGACGCAGCTCGCTCAGTTGATTGCGGGCGCGGAGACGAGCCAGGGGGAGCGCGGGATCCTCACGGGTGGCGATGACGAGATGGAATTGGGGCGGCATGTGCTCGACCAGCATGGCGATGGCCTGGTCCACTGGCCCGGAATCAAGCACGTGGTAGTCGTCAAGGACAAGCACGGCTTGGTGTGGAAGAGCCGCGACTTCATTGACCAGGTTTGGCAGGAGCGTTTCGATCGGCGGAGATTGTGACGACTGAAGCGCGGTCAACGCGCCGGTGCCAATCGTCGGTACAACCGTCTGCAACGCAGCGATAAGATACGTCAGAAAGCGTACGGGGTCGCTATCCACGCTGTCGAGCGAGAGCCAGGCGGCCGGTCGCCCGCAGTCGGCAATCCACATACTGACCAGAGTGGTTTTACCAAAACCGGCCGGAGCTGAAATGAGCGTCAGCCTACGGTGAAGACCTGCGTTCAGCCGCGCGATCAGGCGGGCGCGGGGAACCACGTTCGTATGCGGCGGGATAAACAGCTTGGTAGCGATGATCGGTGTCGGCATAGATTCTGTCGACCATTGCTGCTAAGTGTGCGTCTCGTGGCCGCCATCTATTCGACACAGACGCGCTACACCGCCCGTGCCAGATCGTATAATACAATGTCCGCTGCACGATCATAATCGGAAAGATCGGCTCTGCCGCCTGCGTATTGGGCTGCAAACTATTGACCGCCGCCCTGCTGCACGAGATCGTCTCGCCGCTGATGATCGTGGTCGCGGCGATCGTGCTGGTCTCGATCCTGGTCAGCCGGTGCGCCCGGATCGCCGTTCTAGACAAGGGCGGCCGAGATCGAAAGCACGAGCAGCACACCGACGCCCATGGTCCCGCGAAAGATACTTCCGCCCACGCCGGTCGGCGCTCGTCTGACGGCCTCGATGAGCAGCGCGCCGATCGCGGCAGTCAGAATACTGACGGCCGTTATCACCAACCCAGCCTTTTGGTCGAGAAACCTGATGAGCGACTGGGCGTTTTCTAATCCGTGTATCGCGAAGTCGAACTGGAGCTCGCGCAGTTTCTCGATACGTATACGGTCCTCGGGCTCGTGCACGCTCATAGCTGGGCGCTCCTCAGCGCTCGCAGTCCGTCGACTAGCTCGCGCCGCCATCATTGTACGCGGTATCGCCTATAATACCCGATCTTTCGCTGCCATATGTCAAAAGGAGAACCATGGAGAAAGTCACTATCAGCGACGCGATCGCGTCGCTCAGCGCCTACTGGTCGCAGCGGGTCATCGCCGAGGCCAACGGGCAGCTCATCAAAGTCGCCAAGGGCATCGGGACGATCAACTGGCACCACCACGACGACCAGGACGAGCTGTTCATCGTCTACGCCGGGCGCATGACTATCGAGCTGCGTGAGCAGGCGATCGCGCTTACACAGGGGGATCTGTTCGTCGTCCCGCGCGGTGTGGAGCATCGGGTTCGCGCCGAAGAGGAGGCCGCCTTCGTCATTGTTGGGACGAGCATCACCTCGACGGCGCAGGGCGGCAAACCGGCGTGGAGCTTCGCCGTCGGCGAGACTCCCGGCGGCTGACGCAGAGGCACGAAGGCAGGCGCTTGTGGTATGCGAACCCCGCGGGCCCTGCGCGGCTATCTGCGGCTGTCTACGGCCTGCGCGGGTGTGGAGATAAAAAACGCCCGCGCTGCCGAGGCAACGCGGGCGGGATTCGTGGCGGGAAGGGTGGGATTCGAACCCACGTAGGTTTTCAGGCCTAACTCGTTTTCGAGACGAGCACGTTCAACCACTCTGTCACCTTCCCAGCGAATGAAAAGCGGCCGACGCTTGTAGCGCGACCGCCATTTCTGCTGGTGACTCTGGTGCGACTCGAACGCACGACCTCTTCCTCCGCAGGGAAGCGCTCTAATCCACTGAGCTACAGAGCCAGAATACTTAAGACCATAGGATTATAGCACAGCGCGGCCGTTCGCGCAAGGGACTATCGAGCGATAGGTGTGACGTAAAGTCTTGCAATCGCATCGCCCCGTACCGCATCGCAGCACGTCGCGTCGTATGGGCGAAGCGTGCGCACGCATGAATTGCCGCGATGGATGCGATCCGGCGCACGCTTCGCCCCTACCGCAACGACCGCAACGCCGCACATTGCCCGGGTGGAGTGCCGGCCCACCATCGCCTGTGCGCAACCATCATCGCACCGTCTCCCATACCAGGTGGCTGAGCTGCGGCCCAATCAGCTGCTCCATAGCCAGCCGCGCGGCGTTGCTGGATCCAGGCAGACAAAAGACCAGCGCGCCGCCGTAGGTGCCAGCCGTGGCCCGCGAGAGCATGGCGGCCGGCCCGATCTCCTGGTACGACAGCATGCGGAAGATCTCGCCGAAGCCGGGCAGCCGCTTCTCCAGCAGCGCGTCGATCGCCTCGAAGGTGCTGTCGCGCCTGGCGATGCCGGTGCCGCCGCTGGTGATGATCGCCTTGCAGCCGGCCTCGGCGAAGTCCCTGACCCGCGCGACGATCTGCTCCGGTTCGTCTTTGACCACCGCGTAGCGCGCCACCAAGTGGCCGCGCCGCTCAAGCGACTCACGGATCGCAGCGCCGGACGTGTCGGTCGCCTCGGTGCGGGTATCGCTGATAGTAATGATGGCACACAGCACCACCGGCTGCTGCTCGTGCGCGTGGCGCTCGTGCTCTTTGTGGCTCATATGGATGGTGACCTTTCGGTATCCCCAGCGGGGCGGCGGAGCCGCCCCGCTGGGGAGAGAAAGAGGTTTGTGGGGGCCTGCGGCCCCCACTCCCCCAGGTGCAGAGCGCGTGCTGCCGACCATGATAGCAGGTCTGCCAAAACACTGCCGAGTCCTCCTTTTTCACTCCAGCAGGAATGGTATACAATAGCGGCGATGAACCAACGATACCGTGCGCTTCCATCGGTGGACGCGCTGACAACATCGCTCGGCGGCGAGTTCCCCGATCTGCCGCGCGCTCGGGTCGTCGATGCGGCGCGCGATGCCATCGATGCGGCGCGCGATGCCATCGGCGCTAGTGATGATGCACCCACTCTCACGGCGATCGGCGCTGCGGCACGCGCCGCGCTGGCCGCCATCGCCGAGCCATCGCTGCGCCAGGCGATCAACGCCAGCGGCGTGATCATCCAGACCAACCTCGGGCGCGCGCCGCTGTCGCGGGCCGCCATTGAGGCCGTGGCCGCCGTGGCCGCCGGGTTCTCCAACCTGGAGTATGATCTGGAGCGCGGCGAGCGCGGCTCGCGCCACACCCACCTCGCGGCCCCGCTGTGCGCGATCTGCGGCGCCGAGGCCGCCATGGTGGTCAACAATGCCGCCGCCGCGCTGTATCTGATCCTCGGCGCGCTGGCGTCGGGCCGCGAGGTGCTGGTCTCGCGCGGGCAGGCCGTCGAGATCGGCGGCGGCTTCCGCATCCCTGATGTGCTTCGCCAGAGCGGCGCGACCCTCGTCGACGTCGGGACGACCAACCGCACCTACCCGCACGACTACGCCGAGGCGATCACTGAGCGCGCCGCGCTGCTGCTGCGCGTCCACAGCTCCAACTTCCGCCTGATGGGGTTCACCCGCGAGACGACGATCGATGAGTTGGTAGCGGTCGGGCGGGCGCGCGGCGTGCCGGTGGTGGACGACCTGGGGAGCGGCGCGCTGCTGGATACGTCGCGCTTCGGGCTGGCCGCCGAGCCGCTGGTGCAGACGAGCGTGGCGGCGGGCGCCGATCTGGTGGTGTTCAGCGGCGATAAGTTGCTCGGCGGGCCGCAGGCCGGCATCATCGTCGGGCGGGCGGCGTCGATCGATCGGCTGATGCGTCACCCGCTGGCCCGCGCGCTGCGGGTGGACAAGCTCACCATCGCCGCGCTCGGCGCGACGCTCGACTCCTATCTTCGCGGTCGGGCCACCGATGAGATCCCCGTCTGGCAGATGATCGCCGCCACGCCAGATGCGCTCCGGCGGCGCGCCGATGCCCTGGCTGAGACGCTCGGCGGGCAGGTGGTCCCAAGTCAGGGGGCGGTCGGCGGCGGCTCGCTGCCTGGGGAGACGCTCCCGGGGTGGGCGGTGCGGCTCGATGCCGTATCGCCCGATGCGCTGGCACACGCGCTGCGCTGCGGCGCGGCGCCGGTGGTGGCGCGGGTGAGCGACGGCGCGCTGCTGCTGGATCTGCGCTCGGTGCTGCCCGAGCAGGACGCGGCGCTTGGGGCGGCGGTGGCGCTCGCGCTGCGTGAGGCGGCGGGGTGATAGAGGCTCATGCACCGTCGCGTGAGAATCGCTCGCATCCACCAATCTGCACGGATAATCGCGCAGATTGGTGGATAAAAAACGACGTTGCACGAGCTCTGTCGGGGTGATGGCGGCGCGAGGTGCGGGCGCGGCACATGGAGTATAATGAAACGGTTCGCCGAGCGGAAGGGGGCGCGCGTGTCCAATCAGGAGATCGCCCAGCTGGTCCACGATGGCGCGCGAGCGCTGGTCGAGGGGCGGCGAGATGAGGCGCAGCGGCTGCTGATGCGGGCCATCGAGCTCGACGACCAGCACGAGCTGGCGTGGCTATGGGTTAGCGGCACCGTGGACGACCCGGCAGAGCAGCAGGTGGCGCTTGAAAACGTGCTGGCGCTCAACCCCGCCAACAGCGCGGCGCTCGCCGGCCTAGATTGGCTCCACCGCAGCGCGCTGAGCGCGGCAGTGCAGACCGCCGCCCCCGTCGGTGCGCCGCCTTCGCCGCTGGCGGATCCCAAGGGCCGGTGGGTGCCGCCGCCGCCGCTCGATGAGAACGATGTGCTCGAACTGGCGTGCTGGCAGTGCGGTGTCTCGCTCTATAGCGTCGCGCAGTTCTGCTGGCAGTGTAACGCGCCAGTGCGCTGCTGCAATAACTGCGCCTTCCGCAGCGAACCGCGCTGCAAACAGATCCAGGGTCTGACGACGGCGCTGACGCAGGCGGCACGCAACGATTGCCCGTGGTGGCGCCCGCCTGTCTCAGCCTGACTATGCGGCTATTTTTGGGTCCTCCCATCCGACCCAATAGTTGTCCCGCCGGATGAACTGTGCGCTCCTGATCCTGACGCCCTGCATCTCGACTCGGTCGCCCTCGCTGACCAGCACCACGTTGGGCTGGCTGCGGAAGTGCCTGACGTACGCCTCGATGGCTTCTTCGATCTTGACCGATACCGTCTTCTTGGTGCTGTCGTCGAACCACATCATATACATAGCGAACCTCCTGGTTAGCCACAGTATATCAGAAAGCATGTTCTAATTCAAGAGGATCTTGTATGCCGGCGCTGCCGATTTTTATTGATACAGACCCAGGAATCGATGATGCGATGGCGATCCTCTGGCTGCTTCGCTCGCCGCGCGCGCGGGTGATCGGTTTCAGCACGACATACGGCAACGTCGATGTGGAATCCACCAGCGCGAACCTGCTGACGCTGCTCGCGGCGGTCGGTGGCAATCCGCCGGTCACGATCGGTGCCTCCGCGCCGCTGGCGCTCACTGCGCCGCGCACCGGCGCGCTGGTCCACGGCACCGATGGGTTCTGGGGCCACGGCCGCCCGCACGATCTCGCCGGCTACCCCCACGATGTCGCGGCGGCGATCGCGGCGGCGGTGCGCGCCCATCCAGGGCTGACACTGCTGGCACTCGGGCCGCTCACCAACATTGCCCGCGCCGTCCAGCAGTTCTCCGCCGATCTCGCCGGCGTCAGGCTCGTCGCCCTCGGCGGGGCGCGGCGCGGCGGCAACACCACCCCGGTGGCCGAGTACAATGTCTACGCCGACCCACTGGCGCTCGAAGTAGTGCTGGCTAGCGAACTGCGCGTCGAGCTGGTCACGATGGACGCCTTCGACCACGTGCTGATCGAGCCAGCGCCGTGCCTGGCGGCGCTACGCGACCACGGCGGCGCAGCGCAGCGCCTGATCGCCGATCTGCTCGATGGCTACGTCGAGGCGGTCAAGCAGTTCGACAACGGCATCCCATCGATCCCAGATGCGGCGGCGGCGATCTACACCGTTCACCCCGAGCTCGGGTACAGCTATGACGCGCTGGTGCGGGTGATCACCGACGATAGCTACGCCCGTGGCCAGACGATCATCGCCGCCGATCGCGCCGAGCGGCTGCGCTTGGTGGCCAGCAACGATGCGATCAACGAGCAGTTCGACGCCGCCCAGCGCGCTGGCCTGAGCTTCGCCGACATGACCGCGCGGATGCTGCGCGGCGTGACCGATAACGCGCTGGTGGTGGATCGGATCGACGGCGCGGCGATGTCGCGCATGCTGCTCGCCGGCCTGGTGGACTGACTTGCGCAGCCGCCGCGCTGGGTGCTATACTCCCCCTGCGGGCACATCGCCCTGCGTCGCGCGCGGCCACTGCTCGCCGCGCCTTGCCTGATGCTGAGGATGTCCATGTCGGTCGCTAAATCTGCGCCGCGCTCGGCCCGTAATCGGCGCTGGGTCGTCGCCCCACCCGCTCCCCCCGCATTTCTCGCCGCGCAGACGCCGCTCGCGCCGCTGGTCGCCACGCTGTTGCATCAGCGCGGCATCGATACCCCAGAGGCGATCGAGCGCTTCCTGCTGCCAGATTACCGCCGCGGCATGCACGACCCATTTTTGCTCAAAGGTATGGACATCGCCGTCCAGCGGATCGCCGCAGCCATCGAGGGTGGCGAGACGATGGCGGTCTACGGTGACTTCGACACCGACGGGGTGACGGCCGTGACGCTGCTGATGCAGGCGATCGCGGCCATGGGTGGCGAAATCCAGCCGTACATCCCGCATCGCGTCAGCGAGGGCTACGGCCTCAACACCGAGGCGATCGACGCGCTCACCGGCCGTGGGGTGAAGCTGCTGATCACCGTCGATTGTGGTATCTCAAACCGCGACGAGGTGGCGCACGCCGCCGCCGCCGGCCTCGATGTGATCGTGACCGACCATCACACGCCCCCCGCCGAGCTGCCGCCGGCGCTGGCGGTGATCAACCCCAAGCAGCCGGGCTGCGCCTACCCGTTCAAACAGCTCGTCGGCGTCGGCATCGCCTACAAGCTGGTGCAGGCGCTGGTGCGGCGCGGCCTCACGATGCCGCTGCGCGGCCGCGATCTGCTCGATGTAGTGGCGCTCGGCACGGTGGCAGATATGGGGCCGCTGATCGGCGAGAACCGCGTGCTGGTCAAGGCCGGCCTCGAGTCGATCAACACCACCAGCCGCGCCGGGCTGCGGGCGCTGATTGTGACGTCTGGGCTGGTGCAGGGCAAAATCACGGCTGGCGATATTGGCTTCGGGCTCGGGCCGCGCCTCAACGCCGCCGGCCGGATCGATAGCGCGGTCAGGGCCTATCAGCTGCTGCTCGCCGAAGACCCGGCGGTGGCCAAGCAGATCGCTGAGGCGCTCAGCGCCGATAACCGGCAGCGGCAGCAGCTCACCAAAGATGTCCAAGCGGCGGCGCTCGGCGCGGCGGAGGCCAGCGGCAAGCGAGATAACCAGATCGTGGTGCTCGACGACGCGAGCTATCCGTCGGGGATCGTCGGGCTGGTGGCGGCGCGGCTGGTGGAAGATCTTGGCCGGCCGGTGATCATCATCGAGCGCCAGGACCCTGTCTCGCGCGGGTCGGCCCGCTCGATCCCCGGCTTCAATATCCTCGACGCGCTCACCAGCTGCGCTGACCTGTTCGTGCGCTACGGCGGCCACGCGACGGCAGCCGGGTTCAGCATCCCCAGCGACCAGATCGACGAGCTCGACGCCAGGGTCAACGCCTACGCCGCTCACCACCTGACCGACGATCTGCTGGTCCCGTCGCTGGCGATCGACGCCGAGCTGTCGCTTTCGGCGCTGAGCCAGGAGTTGATGGCGCAGCTCGCCACGCTCGAACCGTTTGGCCAGGGCAACCCGCGCCCGCTGCTCATGAGCCAGCGCGTCCACGTCGATGAGGCGCTGCCACGCGGCGCTGACGGCAGCCATCTCAAGCTGCGGCTGAGCGACGGGCAGGGCGGGCCGTCGGTCGAGGCGATCGCCTTCCGGCTCGGCCATCTCGCCGCGCCGCTCCAGCGCCACCGCTGGATCGATGTCGCCTATCATCTTGAGATCAACGAGTGGAACGGCAAGCAGACGCTCCAGCTGAACGTCAGGGATTTCCGTAGGGCCTAGAGCATTGACTATTGACAATTAACGATTGTCGAACGCAGCGGCGTGCTGCCGACACGCGTTGGTGCGGCTCAAACAATGCCGCGTGAAACCACACGAGGGACGCAGCCTTCTGCGCTCCTACGCTGCATCGCTACGCCATCGTCACGAACGCCACCGCCGCCGCCACCGCCAGCGGCACCGTCAGATTATCGCTGCCGTGCGGTGAGCCCCCCTCGACGGCGGTGCCGACCAGCGCGGCGACGAGCGCGGCCAGCGTCGCTCTGCCAGGGCCCACCGGCGGCGCGAGCGGCGCCAGCGCGGAGCCGGGCAGCAGCAGCAGCGTCAGCAGCACCGCCAGCGCGCTGACCCCGAGCATCACCGCCGAGCCTTCCCACGAGCGGTTGCTGCCGAAGATAGTGTAGCGGTGGCGGCCGAAGCGTCGCCCGATCAGCGCCGCCAGCGCATCGCCCCAGGTCAGCGCCATCACGCCGCAGACCGCAGGCAGCAGCCGATCCACCGGCCCCTCCGGCCGCCAGAAGACCGCAAACAGTAGCGCGATCGCGGCGGCGAAGTAGATCGTCCCGTGCGAGCTATCCTCGCTGTCCATCGCGCCCACCGCCCGGTAGCGGTACAGCAGCGCGTTGACCACGATGAAGCTGGCGAACGGCACGACCCCGACCTGCCAGCGGCTGAACAGCGCCAGCACGCCGAACACCCACATCCCAGCGCCGATGTGGATCAGCTTGCGCGTGACGTGCGGCGGCACGCCGGCGAACCGGCGCAGTCCCTCGCCCGCCACGAGCAGCCCGATAGCATAGGCATAGGAGACCAGCAGGCCAACGATGTCCGATGATGTGAGCATAGTGGTATTTCGAGTGAAGCCATGAAGCGATGAAGCGATGCTCGCGTGATGCCAGGCCATCGCGTAGGAACCCAGCTTGCTGCGTCTGGCGCTCCCCACAATCGCCTCTTGTGTGAGACCGGGTAACCTGCGCGCCGCATCGCCCGCCGCATGTCACGCTGAGCGCCCGATGACGTCCTGCCCGCCAGACGGATCGCTCGCGAAGCGTCTGTGCCGATTCAGCGTCCGGTGATGCATGACTGGCACCCACACGCGCGCCGGTCATCTCTTCATCCCTTCACGCCCTCACCCTGTCACTTCGTCGACCACACACCTTCCCGGATTGAGCAGCCCGTTTGGGTCGAACTCACGCTTGATCCGCCTCATCACCTCGGTGCCGCCCCCCAGCGTCCCCCATCGCGGCGCATCGGCGAGCGGCGTGGCCACCCACTGCGCCGCGCCGGTGGCGACGATCGCCGCGATCTGATGCGCCGTGGTCGATGCGAGCCGCAGATAGGCCACGCCGCTGAGCGCGCGTGCCAGCACTGGCGCGCCGGGGGCCAGAGTCTCGATCTGGGCGAGCAGCCCGTTCAGATCGCCTGGGAGCGTGCTGAGCTTGACCACGGCTTCATCGTCGGCCAGGTCGGCGGTCTGCGGCAGATCGCCGATCTGCCGCCACAGCGCCGCGTCGTCCTCCAGCCGCTCCATCGCGCCGCTTTGGTCTATACAGAGCGCGGTTAGATCCATGAGGTGACGCTCGACCGCCGCCGCCAGCCCTTCGGCCCGCAGTGCGAGCGCATGTGAGTCGCCGAGCCCGATGGCGGCACTGGCGGCGGGGCTGAGATATTCGGCGGCGCTCGGGGTGAGCTGCGTGCTGGCGAGACCGTCGATGGCGGCGAAGGCTGCGTCGCGGCTGACAAAGCGGGCGAGCACCGTGGCGGCGCGGCGCGGCGCGGGCAGCAGCTTGAAGTTGGCGCTGACGATGATTGCCAGCGAGCCGAGCGAGCCGAGGTAGAGCTTCATCATATCGAAGCCGCTGACGTTTTTGACCACCATGCCGCCGCCGCGCGAGATAGTGCCGTCCAGCTCCACCACCGCTATCCCGATCAGCAGGTCGCGCAGCGTGCCGTACCCCAGCCGGCGCGGCCCGTCAGTGGCGGTGGCGATCAGCCCGCCAATCGTGGCGCGCTCTGGCAGCGGCGCGTCGATTGGGAGCGACTGGCCGAAGCGACCCAGATGTGTGGTCAGGGAAGACAGCGCGATGCCGGCCTCGACGCTGATCGTCAGGTCGTCTGGCTCATGGATCAGCACCCGGCGCAGCTCTGGTGTGGCGATGGCGACGAACGGCTGGCGCGTGAGCGGGCCGCCGATCAGCTGCTGCGTCCCGCCGCCCCACGGCACGATCATGGCTCGCGCGTCGCGGCACAGCCGCACCGCCGTCTGAAGCTGCTCGATGGTCTCGGGCGCGACGACGCACAGCGGTAGCGCGCCGTGGACGGCGTGGGCGGCGATCGTCGCCGCATCGGCGTGGATCAGGTGCGCGCCGAGCTCGGCGGCCAGCGTCGCGGCGATGTCCATCAGATCAGCCCCAGCTCGCGGATGCAGTCAAGCGCCTTTGGCAGCGGCGTCTGCCACAGCCACCCCTCCCTGATCCAGAGCCCAGGGATGACCAGCGAGCGGTAGACGCCATCCTCGAGCGGCCCGCGCCGGTAGAGGCCATCGTCATCGCGGCGGTAGAAATCGGCCTGCCGCCGGATCGGGTCGATCAGCCAGTACTCGCGCACCCCGGCCGCCTCATACTCGACGAACTTCACCCCGCGGTCGCGCTCATCGCTCTCCGGCGAGATAATCTCGACCACTAGGTCGGCCGGGCCATCGACGGCGTTTGGCAGCAGCCGACCCAGGTGTTCGGCGGCGATGAATAGGATATCCGGCTCGCGCCCGGTCGGGCGGACCTCGGTGCGCATGGCGAACGGGGCGTCGAGCACAAGGCCGAGCTGATGCTGCTGGACGTATGCATCCATAACCTGAAGCAGCAGCTTTTTGACAAGCTGATGAGTCGCGCTTGCTGGTGACATAACAAACACCTCTCCATCGACATACTCGGCGTGAACCCCATCATAGGCGCGAATATATTCGTCGAAGGTCAGCCGCTGCGTTCGATCGATGGGTGTTTCGACCGGCGGGTCGAGCGTCATACTATCGGTCATCGGTGCCTCCATGGAATTGACGATTGACAATTGAGCTACAGCGCGTTGAACCGATTGAGGAGACCGCCCATGGTCTGTCTTGCTGAGCGGCTCCCGCTTGCACTGCCATGGAGCGTGGCATCCATCGCCGCGAGCATCTGTGCTCACACAGCGTCGCACCCGACGCGTGCCGCGTGATCATTGTCAATCGCCTAACTTCTTCGAGAACACCCCGAGCGCCTCCATATGCGGCGTCTGCGGGAACATATCGTAGCCGGTGAGCCGCTCCAGCGTGTAGCCGGCGGCCAGGATCTGCGCGTCCTCGTGCTGCGTGATCGGGTTGCACGAGACATACACGATGCGCGCCGGCCGCAGCCGCAGCACCTCGGCGCAGACCTCGGGGCCGAGCCCGGTGCGCGGCGGGTCGGCCACGAGCACATCGAAGCTCCCCGGCGTCTGCGTCCGCAGAAAATCCAGCACGTCCGCGTGGACCGCGCGCACGTTGGCGCAGCCATTATCCGCGATGTTCTGCTGCGCGAGCGCCGCGCTCTCGCCGACCGACTCGACGCTGGTGATCTGCCCGACCGATTCCGCAAGATGCAGCGCGATCGTGCCGACGCCGCCGTACAGGTCGGCGACGCGCTCGGGGCGGCCGGCCGCCACCACCTCGACGGCCACGTCTTCGAGCAGCGGTAGCAGCAGGTGGATGTTGTTCTGAAAAAAGGTGTTCGGACCGATCTGGAGCGTCCGGTCGCCGACGACCATCGGCAGGGTGGCGCTGCCCCAGTGGGCGCGTGGCTCGCCGAACGACAGATCCGTCAGGGTATCGTTGATCAGCCAGTGGAATGCCACCACCCCATCCTGGGCGAGCGCGGTGGCGGCCAGATCTTCGAGCGCCGCCAGGTCGACGCCAGCCTTCTCCGGCGCGGCGGTCACGATCGAGAGCAGCAGCCGATCGTCTGGGCTGCGGCGCACCACGATGTAGCGCACAAAACCCTCGTGGCTGTGCAGATTGTAGTCTGGCAGCCCGAGCGCCACCGCCCGATCGTAGAGTGCGCGCGCCGCCACAAACGCCCGCTCGGGGATCAGATGGCACTGGTCCAGATCGATAATATAGTTGAATTTGCCGCCGCGCCGCAGCCCGAAGCGGCTCTTGCTCGCCACAAAATCCATGCGCGTACGGTAGGCGAACGCATCTGGCGAGGCGACGAACCCGATCGCCGGCAGGCTGCTGTCGGCCCAGATCAGGCGCAGTGCCACCAGCTTGGCATCGATCTGCGCCGGGTAGCTGTAGGCCTGGAAGGTGCAGCCGCCGCACATGCCAGCCGGTGGCGCGTGGGGGCAGCGCGGCGGAACGGTGGCGGCGCCGCGCACAGCATCGATAATCTGGCGGCGCAGCAGTTTCGGCGTCAGAACGGCATTCTGGGAAGCGGTCATGGGTTTCTCCGCAGGGCGATGGTTGCCACAATAGTATAGCATCGTGCCCGCTAACCCGGTTTATGCTATACTACGCTAAGGCAAGCTCCAGAGGAAATGCTATGAGTCAGCTTCCAAGCGCCAGAGTGGTAACGATTGCAGCACATGTCGGCGAGGCGGTCACGCTGGCCGGCTGGGTCGCGAGCAAAACCGAAAAAGGCAAGCTGGTCTTCCTTCGCCTACGCGATGGCAGCGGCACGATCCAGTGCGTCGTCTTCAAGAAGAATGTGAGAGAGGCGGTCTTCGCGGCGGCGCAGCGGCTGACGCTGGAGAGTTCGCTGCGGATCGAGGGCACCGTGCGCGCCGACGAGCGGGCACCTGGCGGGTTCGAGCTCGACGTGATTGATGTGCAGATCGTGCAGATCTCGCCTGACTACCCGATCGCCAACAAAGAGCACGGCACCGAGTTTCTGATGGCCAACCGCCATCTGTGGGTCCGATCATCCAAGCCACACGCCGTGCTTCGGGTGCGCGCCGAGGTGATCGCTGCGGCGCAGGAGTGGCTCAACGGGCTGGGGTTCGTCCGCTACGACACGCCGATCCTGACGCCGGTGGCGGCCGAGGGCACCACTAATCTGTTCGCCACGCCCTACTTCGACCTTGGGCCGGCCTACCTGGCGCAGACTGGGCAGCTATACGTCGAGACGGGCATGATGAGCTTCGGCAGGGTCTACTGCTTCGGGCCGACGTTCCGCGCCGAGAAGAGCAAGACTCGCCGCCACCTGACCGAGTTCTGGATGATCGAGCCGGAGATGGCCTTCGCCGACCACGAGGACAACCTGCGTCTGCAAGAGTCGTTCGTCTCGGCGATTGTTGGGCGGGTGCTTGAGCGCTGTGCCGAGGAGCTCAAGGTGCTCGAACGGGACACCAGCGCGCTTGAGCGCTGCGTGCCGCCCTTCCCGCGCATCACCTACGATGAGGCGCTCGCGCTGATTGCCGCGAACCCAGGGCAGGTCGATGGGGCCGACGCGCTGCCGTGGGGCGAGGACTTCGGCGCGCCGCACGAGACGCTAATCGCCAGCAAGTTCGACAAGCCGGTCTTTATCGAGCAGTACCCGACGGCGATTAAGGCGTTCTACATGCAGCCCAACCCGGATCGGCCGGAGGTGGTGATGTGCGCCGACCTGATCGCGCCAGAGGGGTACGGCGAGATCATCGGCGGGTCGCAGCGCATCCACGACGCCGATCTGCTTGAGCAGCGGATCCGCGAGCACGGTCTGAACGTCGAAGACTACCAGTGGTATCTCGACGTGCGCCGCTACGGCAGCGTCCCGCACGCTGGCTTCGGCATGGGCATCGAGCGGGCGACCGCCTGGATCAGCGGGACGCGGCACATCCGCGAGACGATACCCTTCCCGCGGCAGCTGTATCGTATCTATCCGTAACACCACCACACACGAGGGGCAACGCATGTCTGCTGAGCCGTCCGCCATCAGCGCCGGACAGCCCGACCCGCTGACATTGCTCTACGATCTACTCGACACGCTGCCGGCGGCGATGCTGCTGGTGAGCCTGCCAGACTTCCGCATCATGAGCGTCAATGCCCGCGCTTGCGCCAGGCTCGGCATCAGGCTGATGCCGGATCTGGTCGGGCGGCCGTGCGCCGCCGTCATCCCACGCTTCGAAGAGGAGAAGATCGGGCTGCGCTGGCTGGCGTCGGCCGGCGAGCTGGTGCTCGACACAATCGATGACACAGTGGTGGCGGCGAGCGCATCGCCTGAGCGCTGGCAGGCGGCGATCCGCCAGCCGAGCGATACCACGCCGCGCCGCCTGCTGGTCTTTCGGCTTGAGGCCAGCGCCGAGGCCGGCGGCCGCGCCGAGCGGGTGTTCTCCAGCAGCATGTATCAGGTGGTGCAGGCGCTGCTCGCCACCGTCGAGCGCGATGCGCTGCTCAATGTGATCCTCGAACAGCTGCGCGGGGTGGTGGGCTACGAGAGCGCGAGCATTATGCTGCGTGGCGAGGCGGGCTACAGCCTTGCTGCGGCGCGCGGCTTCGCCGACTCACCGGATATGATCGGGCTGCACATCCCGCTCGAAGACCACCTGTTCCAGGCGATCGAGGTGGTGAGCGACGCGATCATCCTGCGCGACGCGGCGGTCGAGGCGCGGATGCACTCGAAGTTCGGCACGTTCCACGGCTGGATGGGCGTCCCGCTACGGGTGCAGAACGATGTGCTCGGCGTGCTGACGTTGGCGAGCACCACGCCAAACGCCTACACCAAATCGGATGCGGCGCGCGCCAGCGCCTTCGCCGCGTACGCCGCGCTGGCGGTGCGCAACGCCGAGCTGCACCAGCGCACCCGCGAGCACAACGCACAGCTGGAGCACGCGCTCGAAAACTTGCGCCTGACGCAGCAGCGGCTCGTCCAGACCGAGCGGCTCTTGGCGGTCGGCGAGATGGTGGCGGGGGTGGCCCACGAGCTCAACAACCCGCTGACCGCCATCCTCGGCTTCGCCACGCTGCTGCAGGAGAGCGGGCCAGATGAGGTGCAGCAGGATATCGCGCCGATCGTCGAGGGGGCGCAGCGGGCGAGGCGGATCGTCAAGGATCTGCTGACGTTCGCCCACCAGCAGCAGCGCGTCGGCGATCTGATCGATCTCAACGTCACCATCAGACGCGTGGTGGATGTCTACAGCTATCTGCTGCGGACCAACAACATCATGCCGCAGCTCCAGCTCAGCCCCGATCTACCGGCGATCAGCGGCGACGGCACGGCGCTCGGGCAGCTGCTGGTGAATCTGATCAACAACGCCTGCTACGCGATGAGCGACTGGGACGACCGCAGGGTGCTGACGATCTCGACGGCGCGCGAAGATGACGCGAACGGGGGGTGGCTGGTGCTGGTGGTGGCCGATACTGGCCCGGGGATCGCGCCCGCCGACCTGGCGCAGATCTTTGAGCCGTTCTTCACCACCAAGCCGACGGGCGCGGGCACCGGCCTCGGCCTCTCGATCTGCTACGGGATCGCGCAGCAGTTCGGCGGCCATATCGCGGTCGAGAGCGAGCCGGGCAGTGGCGCGCAGATCACGGTTCGGCTGCCGGTCTCGTCATCGGGGTGACGGGGGTTGTTTTTCGCGCCGGTGCCCGCATTTTTTGGTCTGCGGCAGCGCGGTGGCTGCTATTATTGCTGCCGCTGCGCCGCTGCGCAGCGGCAGCATGAAAACGCACTAGGGCATGCGGCTGCGCGCGCCGACGGTGCGGCGGACGCCGTCCGCCAGGGTTCGCGCCGCGCCGAGGTAGGCGGTGTAGACCGTCGAGCGCTGGAGCGCCAGCGGCACGGCGGCGATCAGCAGCACTAGCGCCGGGATGTAGAGCATCCAGCCGAGCACCGCGCCCAGGAAGAAGCAGACCAGCCCGAGCCCCAGCATCACATTCATCAGCGCCCCATTGCGGTTCAGGCCGGTCGGCGCGCCGATCAGCTCGCGCAGGTTACCGAGCGTCAGCAGCAGCCCAACCCCGAGCGCAAAGTACGACTGTACGCCGGCGGTCAGCAGCCGGCCCACCAGCAGCAGCACCAGGAGTGCCGCGACGCCGAGCGCGATGTAGACGTACACCGCCGGGATCCCGCCGATCGTCGATCGATTGCGGTACGACATAAGTCACTCCTTTGTATTGTCATCGCCCGATCGCGGTGCGAACGGGTCGGTGATCGCTTTCCAGAAATCCTGCACCGTGGTCTGCACCGTGGCCACTGTGGCCCTGACGGGGTCTGGTGAGAGCCGCGCGTCGAGCCTGGTCCTGGCATCGTCGAAGACGCCGTTGAGGACATCGTGCGCGTGGTTGCTGTAGAGCCGGGTCAGCTCATCGCTGTAGCGCTCCAGCAGCGCGTTGCGGTCCTGCTCGTTTGTGGCATCGTAGAGCAGCCGCGCCAAGAGCGCCCGCCCCTCCGCCCGAAAATCTTCGATCGCCATCGCGGTCTCCTCTCTGGTGTAGGCTACGACGCCGCGGCGAGGGGAAATGTTGCAGCGCATCAGTCGCCGACGAGCCGCCACCAGCCGGCATCGACCTGCGCCAGCGTCGCATCGAGCGGGCCGCTGTTGTCGATGACGAGGTCGGCGAGCGCGGCGCGGCTCCGCTGCGATGGCTGCGCGGCGATCCTGGCGCTGGCATCGGCCTCGCTCAGCCCGCGGGTGGCCATCAGCCGCGACAGCTGCTGCTCGGGCGGGCAGGTCACCACCCAGACGGCGTCGCACTGGGCTTTCCAGCCCGCCTCCAGCAGTTTGACCGCGTCGATCACCGCGACCCGTGCGCCCGCCAGGCGCTGCGCATCGATCCAGGCTGCGATAGAGTCGTGGACGGCGGGATGGACGATCTGCTCAAGCCGGTGAAGCGCGGCGGCGTCGGCGAAGACGATCGCCCCGAGCGTCCGCCGATCGATCGGCCCGCCCGGCTCGGCCAGGATGCTCGGCCCAAACGCCGCGACGATCGCCGCGTAGACCGGCTCGCCCGGGCGCTGGAGCTGGTGGGTCACGGCGTCTGCGTCGATAGTGACTGCCCCGCGCTCGCGCAGCGCGGCCAGCACGGTGCTCTTGCCGCAGGCGATGTTGCCGGTGAGGCCGAGTAGCAGCATTGGTACCTCGCGAGCCGATCGTCAATCGTCAATCGTCAATGCTCTACGCTCGACGATCGAGATGCCGGCATTGCGCACATCGCGGCTGACGACGCGCCACTGCTTTGAACGGCGCAGCGCGAACAGCATCAGGTTGATCGTCCAGCCGTGGGAGACCGCCACCACCGCCCCGCATGGCTCGGCGGTGATCAGCCCCCAGGCGATCTTGGCGCGGCGGTACTCTGCGCCCCAGTTGACGGTCTTGGTGCGGCGGGTCATGGCCACGAACGCCCCAACGTAGTGGCGGCGGATGGAGGCCTGCGGTCGGCTCTGCTTGACCATGTTTGGCACCACCTCGCGCAGCTCGGGGATGACGACCGGGGTGAGCCCCAGCCCCGCGCCGATGATGCTGGCGGTATGGTAGGCGCGTTTGAACGGGCTGGCGTACAGCCGTTGCACGGCGAGCTGCGACAGCGCCGGCAGCACATCGTGCGCCTGCTGCTCGCCCTCTGGCGTCAGCGGGTGATCTGGCGAGCGGGCCAGCAGCGCGTTGAAATCGGCGGCGCTGGCGCGCTGTCTGAGGTCCATGACATTGCCCTCGCTCTGGGCGTGGCGGACGAGGATCACGCGCATGAGCTAGTGCCTCACTGGGATGACGAGCTGTTTGGGGAAGGGGGTCAGGCTCTCGAAGCTGCCGTCCGGCGCGGCGTAGAAGGTATCCTCGATCCTGACGCCAAAGCCGCGCTCGGGGTAGTAAAGCCCCGGCTCGACGGTGAAGACCGCGCCGGGCATCATTACCTCGCCGCGGTCGCGCAGCGACGGGAAGCCGAAATCTTCGTGGATCTCCAGCCCCAGCCCGTGGCCGAGCGAGTGGATGTAGCCCTCCTCGATCGGGTAGGTCTTGGCGATGGTATCGTGGCCGCGATCCTCGAAGTACTGACAGACCAGATTCTGGTAGGCTTTGGTCGGCCCGCCGAGCTCCATCTCGTCCATCACCAGCGCGAACGCGCCACTGACATCATCGTAGGCCCGCTGGAGCTCGGGCGGCGCGTAGCCGATGGCGAAGGTGCGGGTCATATCGTGGAAGAAGCCGCTCTCGAGCTCGCGCGGGAAGATATCAAAGATGATCGCGTGGCCGAGCTGCAGCGCCTCGCTCGGCTCGCCCTGCGCGTGGGGCAACCCTGCGTCTTTGCCCTGGGCGAAGATCGTCCCGCTGGGCGACTCCATGCCGCGGGCGTGGAGCTCGCGGTCGATCAGCGCCTTGACAGCGCCGATGGTGATCGGGGTGCCGGCCGCATCGGTGAGGGTCTCGCCAGCGACCTGCGCGCCGGCGATCAGATCGACCACCGCCTGGACTACCTCGCAGGTCTTGCGCCCGACGCGGCGCATGGCCTCCAGCTCGTCTGGGTCCTTGGTGAGCCTGGCGCGCGAGATCAAGTCTTTTTCGAACTCCGGCACGAACTCGATCTGCGGCATGGCCCTGGCGAGCGCCATGATCAGCGCCAGAAACGAGCCGGCCTTGACCACGCCGTAGATCCCCACTCTGCCGCTGAGCCCGAGGTGGGCGTACATCTGTCGGCGGTACTCGACGGCGGCTTCCAACGGGTCGGGGATCTGCTCGGCGATCTCCTTGCGGTTCCAGGTCATCAGCGAGAGCAGCGCGAGGCCGGTCTGCTCGGCCTGGATCTGCTCCCACGGGCTATGGAGCAAGATAGTCGGCTCGCCGCGCTTCTTGACGATCAGCCCTGGAAGGTGGCGCTGCCCGACGAAGTAGCTGTAGTCGTAGTTGGCGCTCTCCAGTCCGTCCGGCCCCTCGACGATGATCGCGTCCAGGTTGCGCTCGGCCATGAGGCGGTCGAGATCGTGTTTCATAGCTACTCTTTCACAAAGGTGAAGACATTGCCGCCGCAGTTTGAGCAGATGCCGCGGGCGGCGTGTCTGCCGCTGGCGGTGATTTCGAGCTCGGCGTCCAGCAGCGTATGTTTGCCCTGGCAGCGATTACAGTAGCCGACGATCACCAGTGATGTGGCGGTGTCGCGCGCGTCAGCGCCCTGCTGCGCGGCGGACGGCACGGGGGAAGCGGGCTGTGGCACGGCGGGCGGGGCGGCGTGGGCGCTTATTTCACCGGTGAGTGGCGCAGCGGGGACGCTCATCTCAGCGGCTGGCTGCGCAAGTGGGGCGGCCGGACGCGGGCGAGCGATGACCTCGGCCGGGGCGAGCGGCGGGCCGAGCGTCGGGCGGGTGGCGCGCTGGAGCCACCAGAGGCCCAGGGCGACGAGGCCGAACAGCAGGCCAAGCAGAAATCGGCGCATGTCAGCTCCTTTTCAGCGCCCGCAGCCGGGCGAGGTTCTCGATGTCCTCGTGGAGATCATCGCTCTTGGCAGTCTCGAGGATGCCAGGGATCGCGTCGAATCGCGCATCGTTGACGAGCTCGGCGAAGGCCGGCAGCCCAACGAACCCATCGCCAATATGGGCGTGGCGGTCGACGTGGCTGCCGATATCTTTCTGCGAGTCGTTCAGGTGGAAGCAGCAGATCTGCCCGACCCCGATCAGACGATCGAACTCATCCATGGTTGCGGCGTAGGCTTCGGGGGTGCGGATATCGTAGCCGGCGGCGGTGATGTGGCAGGTGTCGACGCAGACGCCGAGGCGCTCGGGGCAGGACGAGTTGGCGAACAGCGCGGCGATTTGCTCGAAGCGATGGCCGAGGCTGGTGCCTTGGCCGGCGGTGGTCTCGACCAGGACGCGGGTTGTGCCGCCGACGCCGGCCTCGAACAGGCGGTTGAACGCCGCCGCCACGCGCGCCAGACCCGCCGCCTCGCCCGAGCCAACATGGGCACCAGGGTGGGTGACGAGGTACGGGATAGCGAGCGCGTCGCAGCGCTCAAGCTCTTCCTGGAATGCGGCGATCGACTTCTCCCACAGCGCGTCGTCTGGGGTTGCGAGATTGATCAGGTACGAGTCGTGGACCACCAGCGGCCCCATGCCGGTGCGCTCGCGCTCGGCGGCGAACTGCGCGATCTCGGCCTCCTGGAGCGGCTTGGCCTTCCACTGCTGCTGGTTTTTGCTGAAGATCTGGACCGTATCGCAGCCGGCGCGCTCGCCATGGCCAAAGGCTTTATACAGACCGCCAGCGATCGACATGTGCGAGCCGAGTTTCATGGACCCCCCTTCTCAATTGAACAATGCTCACCGCCAGGGCTCGCCGATTCTACCACGGCCGGCGCGGGTCAACTCCTGCTCGGCCGAGACGTAGATCTGGCCGACGACGAGGTGCGCGTACAGGAGCGTGCAGAGCAGCGCGTAGATCGCCAGCAGCATGGCCGGCCAGGCCGCCCCGTCCAGGTCTCGGCCGATGACGGCGATGGCGGCGATCGGGATGAGCGCCGGGATGTAGGCCGGGAGCGAGCGCAGCCTGGCGCTGAGATAGGTGGCGAACGCCGCCGGCCGCAGCGACTCGCCGAGCGGGTAGGAGCTCATCGATCGCTCCGGGCCGCCGTCCTCGGCGTAGACCAGCCGCCCGACTGGCGAGACCCCAAGCAGAAACATTGCCGCCACATAGATGATCATGACCGTCTGCAGCACTGTGCCAAGCAGCAGCGCGACGTAGTTGGTGGCCGAGATCACCGCGCTGAACGCGACGCAGAAAAACAGCAGCCCGACCAGCAGAAACGGCATGATGAAGAAGATAAAATCGGTCATGAGCGCGAACATGCCGTACAGATAGCGTGTGACGTAGTCGCCCCAGGGCGGCAGCGGCGAGGCGTAGCCGCGCCTGGTGTTATCCACGTGCTCGACGACCAGGCCGGCGGCGAACGGCACGCCGATGATCGTCATGCTGAGCGCTGCCCCGATCATAATCTTGCGCCACCAGCGCGGGTCGCGGTGGATGTTGGTCAGGGCGGTTCTGAGCTTCATCTAAATCGACACCCCCGAATCAAACCCGGCGGCGCGATCCGCGCCTGGCTGCGGCAGTCTGGCGCGGTAGTCGATCCAGGATTGGCGCTCGTGTTCGGCCGTGGCGCGTCTGCCGGCCTCCAGCGCGCCGGCGACGATATCGCCGAGACTGCGCTGCGCGCCGACGGCGTAGACGCCGTCATCCTGCCGCGAGAGCAGCACCACCGCCACTGCGCCGCACGCCGCGCCGACCGCGAACCCGAGCAGAAACTTTCCCATACATTTACCTTTCAGAGGGAGGAGGGCACGTATACTAGAGCAATCCTATGAGAGTAGGAAAGGGGATGATCTCGGGGACACTCAGAGGGTACCCGGCCCCAAAACCCCCGCTCTACGCTTCGCGCGTTGACAACGCACGGAGGATTGCTCTATCGCGATCGATGCGGGCGGCTGAAAGTCGCTACGGTTGTACGATGCCCCCTCGACGACAGCTTCGTCGGTTGTGACCATCATTGCCTCCTTATAATCAGCGCTTGGCGCGCACCGCGTCGAGCGCGTGGGCGATGAAGGCATCGAGCGCGAGCGCGCCGAGGTCCTCGCCGGAGCGCAGCCGAACGGCAACCGAATCGGTCTCCTGCTCCTTATCGCCGATTATAAGCATGTACGGGACCTTCTGCAACTGCGCCTTGCGGATCTTGTTCTGCATCCGCTCGCGGCTATCGTCGAGCTCGGTGCGCAGCCCGGCATCGGCGAGCCGGCGCAGCACCTCGCGGCCGTAGACGCCGTGCTTCTCATCGGAGATCGGGATGATCTGGGCCTGCACCGGGGCGAGCCAGACGGGGAAGGCTCCGGCGAAGTGCTCGATGATCACGCCCAGGAAGCGCTCGGTGCTACCGGTGACGGCGCGGTGGATGAGCACCGGCGTTTTGCGGCTGCTATCCTCGGCCACATACTCCACGCCGAGCCGCTCGGGCTGGATGAAGTCGATCTGGATGGTGCTCAGCTGCCACTCGCGCCCGAGCGCGTCCTTGGCCATAAAGTCGGCCTTTGGGCCATAGAACGCCGCCTCGCCCTCCACCGGGGCGTAGGCCACGCCATTGGCGTCGAGCGCCGCGATCAGCGCGTCGGTGGCGGCCTGCCACTTCTCGTCGTCTGCGACGAACTTGCCATCGCCGCCGCGCAGCGACAGCTGGACGCGGTAGTCGGTCAGCTGGTAGGCGCCGAGCACCTCGGTGATCAGCTGGAGGCAGCGCGAGAACTCCTCCTGGATCTGCTCCGGCGTACAGAAGATATGGCAGTCGTCCTGGGTCAGCGAGCGCACCCGCGTCAGCCCGCTGAGCGTGCCGGTGGCCTCATAGCGGTAGAGCGTGGCGAACTCGGCGAAGCGCAGCGGCAGCTCGCGATAGGAGTGCAGCCCCATCTCTTTGAACAGCGTCATGTGGCTCGGGCAGTTCATCGGCTTGAGCCGGTAGACCACATCGTCGTCCACCATCGGCGGGAACATCGAGTCTTTGTAGTTCTCGTAGTGGCCCGATTTTTTGTACAGCTCTTCTTTGACCATATGCCCGGTCCAGACGTGCGAGTAGCCATAGCGGGTCTGAGTTTCGCGGACGTAGCCCTCCATCAGGTAGCGCAGCATCTCGCCTTTAGGCGTGAACAGCGGCAGCCCTGGCCCGACGTCGTCGGAGAAGTAGAACAGGCCGAGCTCCTTGCCGAGCTTGCGGTGGTCGCGCCGCTTGGCCTCTTCGATCCTGAACAGATGCTGCTCGAGCTCGGCCTTGGAGCTCCATGCAGTGCCATAGACCCGCTGGAGCATGGGCTTTTCGCTGTCGCCGCGCCAGTAGGCCCCGGCCACGCTCATCAGCTTGAAGCCATCCGGCGCGATCTGGCCGGTGCGTTCGAGGTGCGGCCCGCGGCACAGATCCTCAAACGTATCCTGGCGGTAGGTCGAGATCGTCGCGTCGCCGTGTTTGGTCTCGCCGTACTCATCGAGGCCGCTGGCGAGCCCATCGATCAGCTCGATCTTGTACGGGTTATCGGCGAACAGCGCGCGGGCGTCATCGGCGCTGACCTCGCGATAGACGAACGGGAAGTTGCCGCCGATTATTTTGCGCATACGGCGCTCGACCTCCTTGAGGTCATCGGGCGTCAGCGGGCGCGGCAGGTCGAAGTCATAGTAGAACCCATCCTCGATGGGTGGGCCGATAGTGTTCTTCGCCCCAGGGAAGATCTGCAGCACGGCCTCGGCCATGACGTGGGCCGCCGAGTGGCGCAGCCGGTAGTACGGGTCGCTCGCTGGTGTGACGGGCATATGGTGTTCTCCTTTTTGTTGTTGCTGCCGCGAGTGTCGCGTCCTTGCGCCCATCGCCTGTCATGCTGAGCGGCTCCCGCTGGGCTGTCTGTCGGCCATAGAGCGCTGCCGCGAAGCGTCTGTACTGGCACGGCGCTGCTCACCTGCGTGCGCCCGTGCGTCCGCCATCGCTGTGGCTCGGTCGCTGCCGCTGTGACTCGCGGCCGCAAGGTAGTCGCTTGGCCGCGTGGGCCGCTGCGCTGGCCCAAGGGGGCCAGCCCCCTTGGAACCCCCGCGAGGGGGCTTTGCCCCCATCGAACCCCCAAATGTGACGCGCCCACGAGCCATCGGGCGTGCCACCCCAGCGCAGGCCAATCACCAGCGGCTGGTTTGGCGCGTTTCCGCTCCGCTGCGGCTGCGCTGTGGCTCGGTCGCCGTCGCGCGCTTGCGCCGTCGCGTGCTTGCGCCGTCCGCGTGTATGGGCAAAGCACGCGCACATCGATGGCTAGACGAGAATCGAGGCGCACGCTTCGCCCCTACCTCACCGTGTCACCGCCATACGTGGCAGCGCGCTTGCGCCCATCGCATGTCATGCTGAGCGGCTCCGGCTGGGCTGTCTGTCGGCCATAGAGCGCTGCCGCGAAGCATCGGTACTGGCACGGCGCTGCTCGCCTCGCCGCTCAGGCTTCGCCCACCGGACTCGGTCTCCCGGTCTCTCGGTCTTCGCCAATTGCCTTGTCAATCGTCAATCGCCCGGTCAATCGTCAATCGTCCCGGTCACCCCTCCACCACCAAGATCACCGCGCCCTGCTCGATGCGGACGGCGGTGATCCTGCGCCCCTGCCGCGCGAGCTCATCGCCGAGCTGCCGCTGGATCGGTGCGAGCAGCGCATCGGGGGCGATCAGGCTGCCGAGCGGCCCGCTGATCGAAGGGCTCACCGTTACCAGCCGCCCATCCTGTACCGCCAGCCCTGAGCGCGCCACGGACTCGCTGCCGAGCGCGCGCACCGCGATCTGTACCTCGCCTGGGACGAACCGCACCTGCGCCGACTCGATCGGGCCGAGCGATGCGGCGTTCTGCTGCAGGTAGGCGTTGGCGGCCGCCTCGTCCACCCGCACCTCGCCCGAAGGCAGCAGCGCCACGGCCGTCGGCAGAAGCTGCGCCGCGCCGCTCTGAATCTGGTTGGTCGGCGCGCCGATCCCCGCCACCTGCTGCCCGAGGTAGGCGCTGAGCTGCGGCTTGAGCAGGTACTGATAGGCGATGGCCCCGAGCAGCACGATCCAGATTGCCCCGACCAGGCAGCCGAGCGTGCGGTTGCGCCCCCCGGTGGGTCGGCGCTGCATGCGCTTGCGCTCAAGTTTGTAAGACATAAAAAACCTCCGTCCCGTAGCAAGGGACGAAGGATCGCTTCGTGGTTCCACCCAGATTCGGGCCACAGCGGCCCCTCGTTAAGCGCTAACGGGCTGACCCGCGCCCCCATACTTGCGCGATGCGTTGAGGGGGCGACTCGGAGGTGGTTTTCGCGGCGTCATCGGCGGGCGCGCTCGCAGCCAGTGGCGCACCCTCTCTGTGGAGACAAACAGCCGCTACTCGTCCTCATCATCGTTTGGTTGTAGCGTAGCACTTGTCGCCCCCTGTGTCAAATCGGCCATCGGACGGATCCGGGCGCGGGCTGCGCAAACGGGCTTCGTCGCGCGCGCTCCCTTCACCTCGCGCCCCGTAGCGCCAGCGCTGTGCGCGCCGCTGTGGGCGGCTGACGCCGGTATGGGCGCAGCGCAGTGTTCAACAGTATCTATTCCGCTGCTACAATGGGCCGCAAACGCAGGGCGATTGCATCACACGATGCCGTGTGTGCGGCGTGGAGGTTTGGAGGGGAACCATCCAAAAGTACTTCTTTTGCTCGCGCTGGCGGCGCATTT
>JAYUUK010000387.1:0-29202 GCA_043754595.1 Roseiflexaceae bacterium
CACATCGAGCGGCCCATCTTTCCGCTCCCCGCCCATGGCCCCGACCGACCGTGGCTGGTGGCCGAGCTGCCCACGCTGCTGGCAAACGTCCCGGCGGGAGTGCCGCTGGCGATCTACGGCGTCGGCCCGATCTGGTTGCTGGCGGCGCTGGCATGTCACGCCGCTCCGGAGCGTTGCGCGCTCTTCGACGCGCGCAGCGGGTGGGTCGAGACGCTGACGCTGCGGCCCGGCGCGCCGGGCGACGCGACGCTGCTGCGGATCGATCCCACGCTGACCGACGCTGCCGTCCGGCTACACATCGACATCCCAGGCAGCTACTTCGCCGTCGAGCGGCTGCCCGATCTCGCGCTGCCGGCGCTGCCGCCGGCGCGAGGGGTAATCATCGATGGCAAGCTGCCGACCTGGCTCGCCGCGACGATCGCGCGCAGCTATGCGGCGCATCCGTGGGTGGCGCTCTATCAGCCACCGCTCCAGCAGGGTATCATTATCGGCGGCACCGATCGCGCACGCCACGGCGCAATCGTGCCTATGGAGAAATAACATGCCCACGGCGCTCGTCCTCACCATGCGCGCGCTGAGCAGCGCCCCGCTTATGCCCGATATCGGCCGCGCCGCACACGCCGCCGTGCTCGGCTGGATCACGGCCGCTGACCCGGCGCTCGGCGCGCGGCTGCACGCGGCGGCCGGCGTGCGCCCCTTCACCGTGACCGGGCTGCTCGAACCGGAGGGACGCTTCGCCCGCGCCGCACGGGTGGACCAGCGGACGTTCCTGCGCGTCACCAGTCTGAGCGCCGAACTTGACGCGCTCCTGCTGCCGTGGAACGCCGATGCGCTCGGCGAGCTTGCGTTGGGCGGCGCGCGCTGGCGCGTCGAGGCCATCACCGGCACCACCGACGCGCATCGCTGGGCGGGCAGACACAGCTATCCACAGCTGATCGAGCACGGCATGCGCGCGGCAGCCCAAGGCGTGCGCCGCTGGGGCATGCAGTATGTCACGCCGCTGACATTCCGCCGCGACGGGGTGAGCCAGCCGCTGCCGACGCCTGACCTGGTGTTTGGTAGCCTGTTCGACCGCTGGAATGCCATTGCCCCGCTACCGATGCCGGCCGAACTGCGTCCTCGGCTCGCGGAGCTCGCGGTCAGCCGCTTCGCGCTGGAATCGGTGGTGGAGCAGACCAAAGGCAAGGTGCCGCAGATCGGCGCGGTGGGTAATTGTACCTACAACCAGCTCGACACGGCTCCCGAGATGAGTGCCTGGGTCGAGACGCTGGTACGCTTTGGATTCTATAGCGGGGCGGGGGCGGGGACCGCGCGCGGGTTTGGCATGATCATCCCCCACGCGAGCTGATGCGCCCGCGCTGCCGCACGCCGCCAACCACATCGCGTGTATTGCTTCGAAGATGCGTGGGCGGGCCGTGACGGGTACAGCGATCCGCGCGTAAGCCGACGCCCGCGCAGCGGCGATCGTTGATGCCACATCCAGGGCCAATCCTGCACGCATGCACGCGTGCATCACGGTCACGAACTGCAGCGGCGTGCCGTCTGCAAACGCGTCCTCCACAACGTCGTCGGCCCAGACATGGCCCGTATATCGCACAATGGGGCGGTTCGACGGCGTGCGGTTGGGGCGTGACCGGCGCGCCCGCGTGACCTGAATCTGCGTTTGCTTCCACGGCCGACGGACCGCTGCTGGTTGTGGAGCCGGTG
The DNA here is from genome assembly GCA_043754595.1 of Roseiflexaceae bacterium. Classification (GTDB taxonomy): domain Bacteria; phylum Chloroflexota; class Chloroflexia; order Chloroflexales; family Roseiflexaceae; genus JAYUUK01. The sequence goes on from JAYUUK010000387.1 coordinate 1,708, forward strand.
CGTGAAGCATCGGCGATTCACGCAACGTATCTCATTGAGTCAGCCGCCATCATAACCTCCGACTGTACCGGATTGGCACCCTCCCAATGCAGCTTTGTCGCAATGTACAGGTCGATGAGGTGGAAGGGATATGGGTAGACTGTGTACTGCTCGGGGCGAACGAATTGGACGGCCAGCGTATTGAGGAACAGCGTTGTCGGGAACTTATACTGGACCCCATGAACTGCACACGAGGTCGGCCCAGCTAAGGTAGACTGAGGCGATGAAAAAGACGTACACTCCCGCCTTTAAGGCGCAGGTCGTGCAGGAACTGCGCAAAGAGACCAAGACCATCACCCAGCTCGCCGCCGAACATGGCATCCACCCCAACCTGCTCCGCGACTGGAAGCGTGTCGTCCTCAAAGGCATGCCCGGCCTGTTTGAAAAGGGCGACTCCGTTGAGGCGATGCGCCTTACCTCTGAACAGCAGCTCGAAGAGCGCTACGCACAGATCGGGCGCCTGACCACGCAGGTGACCTGGCTCAAAAAATATCTGGCCTCGACCCTGACACGGGCTGAGCGGATGCAGCTGCTCGACCGCCCTGCTACTGACGTGCACCTGCGCGAGCAAGCCGACGTGTTGCCGCGCAATCGTCGCAGCCTGTACTACCAGCCAACCCCACCTACGGCCGAGGAGGTCGGCATCAAGCACGCGATTGACACGATCTCTACTGCCCAACCGTCCTATGGTTCGCGCCGCATCGCAGTCCTCCTCGAACGCGACCATCAGCTGGTGGTCAATCGCAAAGCGGTGCAACGCCATATGCGGGAGATGGGCATCGCCGGGATGAGTCCCGGCCCCAACCTCAGCCGACGCAATCCCGAGCACCAGATCTCCCCGTATCTGCTGCGCAACGTCGTTGCGAGCAAGCCCAATCAAGCCTGGGCCATTGACATCACATACATTCGCCTGGTGTCGGGCTGGATGTATCTGGTCGCCGTGTTGGACCTTTTCTCGCGCTCTATCGTGAGTTGGGCACTCGACGATACGATCGAGCAGCCCTTCGTTCTGGAGGCGGTAACTCGTGCGTTGGCTGTGGCGACGCCACACATCTGGAACAGCGACCAGGGGAGCCACGTCACAAGCCCACACGACACCCGGCTTCTTGCAGCGGCCGGTGTGCAAAGCAGCATGGACGGCAAAGGTCGTGCGCTCGACACCATCTTTATTGAGCGATTATGGCGCTCAGTGAAGTATGAGGCGGTGTAGCTCACCGAATATATGACACCACGTGAGGCGCGCATCGGTCTGGGGCGCTATGTGACCCACTCCAATCAGAGCCGCCCGCATTCGGCCTTGGGCTATCAGACCCCCGCAGTCGTGTATGCGAGAAAGGAGCGTTCCACACCGGCGGTGTAACCCGCAACGCGTGGCGCTCACCTGATGGTGAGGCAACCCGCACCTGTCAAGCGTTTCCTGGCCACGGAACGAGTCGACGCACGGATAATTGGCTAATCACGTATGCTTGACAAGGGGTCCACTATACCCTTAAATGGGTAACACATCTGCGCCGAGCGACCCAGACGCTGCCATCGCGCTGATCTGTGTCATGTCACCTTCCGGGGTGCGCCGGAGATAGCTGACGCGCACCGTCATGCCCACTGATGTCTGAAGTGCGGCGACTAGATCGGGTATGGCGATCGTGCGATCGCCATACCCGATGATAATATCTCCGACCCGCAACCCGGCTCGGTACAATGCCCCATCCTCGGCGATGACGCTGATGTAGGCACCACCAGCGACGCCGTGTGTCGCCGCATAAAGGGTGAACTGTTGTGCGGCGCGCGCATAGTCGACGGCCGTCGGATCGGTGGCAGCAAACATATCGGCGTATCGCCCAAACGCAGCCACCGCATCGGCGCTGCGGCCCAGGTCGCGCAGCGAGCGCGCTTTGCCGACGACGACGTACCACGGGTCGTCGCGGTTCACCGTCAGCAGCGCTTCGATCTGCGCGTAGGCATCGAGCGATTGGTCGCGCAGCGAATCGGCGCGATCGATCAGCACGATGCGCTCGGCGATCAGCGCTGCGGCTTCGGTGGCGCAGGCGCTGAGCAAACGCATCGCCTTCGCGGCGTCCACAAGCTGACGCGGCATAAGCTGGGTCAGCATTGCGAGGGTCGGCTGCACCGTGGCCTCCGCCGCATCGAGCGACTGGAGTGTCCGCAGGCCAGCGATATACGCCGTCTGCGTCCGATTATACGCCACCCGCAATGCAAGGTCGATCTGCTGTGCATCGAACGCCGCATCCTGTGTCGACGCCGAACGTGTGGACACCTTGCCGACGACCGTGAGCAGCGATTCAGCCGAGTCAGCCGCCTGCGCCAGCTGATCGAAGAAGAAGCTCAGGTCTGTCGCGCCGATCTCAGGTAGCAGCGCCAGCAGCGTGGGGCTGGGTCTGGTCGCCAGCGGCCGGCCATTGAGCGCCTGACGGACATTGGCGAGCTGCTCGGTCGCTATCACCTGCCGAAAGGCGGCGGTGGTGGCTGGGGCGGTCGCTGGGGCGATCGTCTGGCGCAGCGCTGCGAGCCGCTGCTCAGTTGGGTCGGTCGCGGTGAGTGTGGCGAGCAATCCGAGGCGCGCGTCGAGATTTGTGATCTGCACCAGGATCTCATCGACGACGAGGCGCTGTGCTTGCGCGGCCCGCTGGTGGCGCACGTCTGGCGGCTCGCCGCCATATAGCCGAAGATCGACGAACGTACCGCTGCGCTTGTCGATCGCGCCTTCAGCATAATCGCCCCCGCTCGTTGCGATAATCCGAATAGTCGCTGTGTTCGGCAGTGGAGTTGACTCGTCGGGCGCGGCATCGACACGCTGCACCGCGATGCTGCTGTCAAGCGTCTGGTCGGCGAGTGCGGCGAGGCTCGTCGCAAGCGCCGGGTCAGCCGCGAGCCGTTGCTCAGCCTGCTGTGATGAGAGCGTGCCAGCGAGGACATCGGCGAGGAGCACGGCCAATCCAGCGATGTGCGGGTGGAGTGCGGCGGGCAGCGCGCGCCGCAGCGCATCGTCGAGCGGGTCTGTCACATGCGTCATCGTCGCCCCCTCTGCGATTGACCGATTGTGATGCGACGATGACCCCGGCGTGCCGGGTGGGTGATGTGGCTGCGGTCGGGAGCGAATTGGCATCGACGCGGATTTGCTGTCCATGATACGCCCTCTTGTGCGCGCTGGCAACCGTGCGAGCGTCTCGCTGGTATGCGCGCACGATGCGTGCGCTCACGGCAATCATTTCGCTCCTAGCCATAATCTACAGCACTGGCGAAATCGCGTACAATAGCGCTCAACCAGCCGTTGTACGGAGCCATACTCATGAGCGCAGAACGGATCGCCAAGCTCCAGCAAGAGATCGCCGAGCTCGACCAGGCGTTGATCGTCGTCGGCTCACTCCCCGCCGCCGCCGAGCCGCTGCGGCAGCAGCGCGCCACAAAACAGGCCGAGCTCGATGCGCTGGCTGACGTCAGGCGGGTGGAGCAGCGCATCGAGCTCGGCGATGGCAGCGCCGCCAGCGGAAACGAGCAGACGTATGTTGCGCCGGGGGGGACATACAACAAGTACGCGGCACCCAACGACCCGACGCTGGCGCGCGAGGAGCAGGCGCTGCGCGATTACCTGCGCGCCGCCCACGGCGACTGCCGCGTGCTTCAGCTCGGTGCGCTGGACGAGGGCGATGCTCGCAACAGCGCGTCCATGGGCCTGGACAATGTCTACGTCGGGTTGCACACCGAGCGGCAGATCGAAGTGGTACCCGAGCCCAAAAACGGCCTCGTCACGCCGCGCCGTCGGTCGCTGTTGGACCGCGCGCTCGGCTGGGTGAACGCCGCGCTTGGTCGAGAAGCCATCGATGAGCCCGAACATGCACAGCCGGGCCGATCGATGCGCTCGCGCCCTGACGCGACCCGCTGCTTGCGCGGCTGATGGGTGCGGGCTTTCAGCTTAGCTTCACCGTGCTCGGCGTCACGCTCGCGATCGCCGTTCTGCGCTACCGGCTCTTCGACATCGATCTGGTGATCAATCGGACGCTGGTCTATGCTGTACTCACCAGCGGCGTGATCGGCGTCTATGTGCTGGTCGTCGGCTACCTTGGCTGGCTGTTCCAAAACCAGGGCAACCTGACCTTAGCATTAATTGCCACCGGGCTGATTGCGGTGGGGTTTGCTCCAGCGCGCCAGCTCGTGCAGCGCGGCGTGAATCGGCTGCTGTACGGCGAGCGCGACGAACCGTACTGGTGCTCTCGCGGCTCGGCCAGCAGCCTGAGACGGCTGCGGCGCCTGCGGTGGTGCTGGCGCAGGCCGCGGAGACGCTGGCCCGCTCGCTGAAGCTGCCCTACGTCGCGATTGTCCATCAGGCAGAGGATGAAACCCGCGTGCTGGCGGTCACTGGCAGCGCCCCGGCAGATCTGACGCAGGTGACGCTGACCTATGCCGGTGCGGCGGTGGGCGCGCTGGTCGTCGCTTCGCGTGACGCCGCTGTCCCGCTCAGCCGCGCCGATCAGCGGCTGCTCACCGAGGTCGCCCGGCCGATCAGCGTGGTGGCCCACGCGGCTGCACTTCAAAACCGGCTGGAGCAGGCTCGGCTGCGGCTGGTGACCGAGCGGGGTGAAGCTCGCCGGCAGCTGGGTAGCGATCTGCACGACCGGATCGGCCATCAGCTCGCGGCGGCGACGCGGCAGGTGGAGCGGGCCAGCCACCTGATTGGGGAAGATCAGGGCGGGGCACGCGTGCTGCTGAACGATATCACGCAGCAGCTGCGTAACGTGGCCCACGAGGTGCGCGGGCTGGCCCACGCGCCGTTTCCGCCGGAGTTGGCGCTGCTGGGGCTGGTGGACGCGATCCGTGAGCGCGCGCTGGCCTATGCCCATCTGCCCGTGCAGGTGGTGACGCCGGCGGCGCTGCCGCCGCTCTCGGCGGAGGTCGAGGCGGCGCTCTACGCCATCACCCTGGAGGCGCTGACAAACGTCGACAAGCACGCCCGGGCAGCGCGCTGTATCATACGTTTCCAGATCGTAGCTGGTGCAGCGCATGATCGGCAGCAGCTTGAGTTGGTGATCTGCGACGACGGGGGCGGGTTGTCCGCAGGCGCGGCGCGCGGCGTCGGTCTGCTGTCCATGCAGGCGCGCGATCGAGGTTGGTGGGACCTGCCAGATCAGCAGCCAGCCCGGACAGGGGACAACCGTGCAGGTACGCATTCCTTACAGCAGCACAGTGGGGTAATATGTCATGACCGAGCCAATTCGTGTGCCGATCGCCGATGACCAGGCGATCACCCGAACCGGCCTCCAGCATCTCCTAGCGGAGGACAGCGGCATTGTGGTGGTTGGGCGGCGCGCACCGGCGCTGAGACGGTGGAGCTGGCAGAGGCGTTGCGGCCGGATGTCATCCTGATGGACTTGCGCATGCCCAATGGCAACGGGATCGAGGCGACCCGGCGGATCTACCAGGCCATCCCACAGATCGGGATCCTGGTGCTGACGGTCTTTGAGGACGACGCCTCGGTCTTTCCCGCGATCCGGGCTGGGGCGCGTGGCTATCTGCTGAAGGATACCCAGCAGGATGAGCTGGTGCGCGCCATCCGGACGGTGGCGCAGGGTGGGGCAATCTTCAGCCCGGGGATCGCGCAGCGCGTGCTCGGCTATCTGAGCGTCCCGCCGCCCATGTCGGTGGCCGCAGCCTTTGATGAGCTAGCGCCGCGCGCGCGCGAGATTCTCGAAGGCATCGCGCAGGGGCAAACCAACAGTGAGATCGCGGCACGGCTCAACCTGAGCGCAAAGACGATCAGCAACTATATCTCCAACATCCTGCTGAAAGTCTACGCCACCGACCGGGCCAAGCTCATGCTGATGGCCTTGGATACTGGGATGGGCCAGCACGAGCCGGGATCATAAATCCGAGGAGTTCATGCGCAAGCTCGCGATTGCTTTGCTTGGACCGCCCCAGATTACGCAGGATGGGGTCCAGATCAAATTCGACACGCGCAAGGCGATCGCGCTGCTCGCGTACCTCGCGTGCACCCGCCGCAGCCATAGCCGGGAGGCGCTGGCCGCCCTGCTGTGGCCGGAGTACGCCGATGCCCGCAACGGGTTGCGCCGCACCCTTTCGGCGATCCAGCGCGTGCTTGGCACCGGCTGGCTTGAGCTGGGCCGCGATCAGGTTACGATCGCGGTGCGCCCGGAGTTGGCGCTCGATGTCGCCGACTTCGAGGCCAACCTCGCCACAGCGGCTGACCGCACCGCACTCAGCGCGGCGGTGGCGCTCCGCCGTGACGATTTTCTGGCCGGGTTCACGTTACGTGACAGCCCGGCCTTCGATGAGTGGCAGTTCTTTGAGGCCGAGCGGCTGCGGCAGCTCTACGCCAACGCGCTTGAACGGCTCGCTACCCTCCACGTCGCAGCGGCGGATCACGAAGCGGCGATTGACGCGGCGCGCCGGCGCCTCGCGCTTGACCCGCTGCACGAGCCAGCCCACCAGATCCTGATGCAGGTGTATGCCAGCGCCGGACAGCGCTCCGCCGCGCTGCGCCAGTACCGCGAGTGCGCGCGGGTGCTGGAGCAGGAATTAGCTGTGGCACCGTCAGACCAGACCAGACAGCTGTATGAGACGATCAGAACCGCGCCGGTCAAGCAGACACCACAGCCGCAACCGCTCCGCGCGGTGCCAGGGGGGGACGGCGAGCCGCCGGTTGGCCGTGATGCTGAGCGCGCCCGGCTTCGCGCGGTGTATGCGCTGGCGCGGACCGGTGCGCTGGCCGCGATCGAGGGCCCGGGGGGCATCGGCAAAACACGGCTGGCCGAAGATTTACTTGGTGCTGCCCGCGCCGCAGGAGCGCCAACCATCGCCGCCCGCTGTTATCAAGGTGAGGTTGGTCTGGCCTACGCCCCGCTGGCGACGCTGCTGCGTGAGGCAACGGTTGTTCTGGAGCGTTTGGGCCGGCTCGGCGACGTACCGCGCGACCAACTTGCTGAGGTTGCCCGGCTCGTGCCGGCCCTTGCACGGCGGATTAATCTGCCGGAGGTCCCGCCAATGGCTGGTCCTGATGGGCGGCGGCGCTTTTTTGAGGCCGTGGCCGATCTGCTGATCGACAGCTGCAATGGTTCCGCCCCCGGCGTGCTGCTGATTGATGATGCCCACTGGGCTGACCGCGCATCGCTCGATCTGCTCGCCTTCATCGCCCGGCAGATGCGTGGCCGGCCGGGGCTGCTGCTGGTCACCTGGCGCGGCGAGGATGTGCCGGCCGACCACCCGCTGCGGGCGCTGCTTGCCGAGGCCCGCCGGGCTGGTGCGGCAGATCAGATCGTGCTTAGCGGTTTGCAGATTGCCGCAGTGGAAACGCTGGCCCGCACGCAGCGCGCCACCATTCCAACCGACCTTGTGGAGCGGCTGCATCGTGAGAGTGAGGGGGTGCCGCTGCTGGTGGTGGAGTATCTCAAGGCGCTGGATGCAGGCGCGCTGGCGGTCAACACCGAGCCATGGCCACTGCACGGCAGCGCCCGCGATTTGATGACGGCGCGGCTGCATGCTTTGAGTGAGCCAGCCCAGCGTCTGCTGCTGGCTGCCGCCACGATCGGGCGCTCATTTGACTTTGCCACGCTGTGTGCAGCGGCCGCGATCGCCGAAGAGCTTGTGGTAGACGGGCTGGAGGAGCTTGCGGCGCGCGGGATCATCGCCGAGGCCGACCCGACCGGACTGCGCTACGATTTCAGCCATGGGAAGCTGCGCGACGTCGTCCTTGATAGCGCTAGCCACGCGCGGCGGCGGCTGGTGCATCGCCGGGTTGCCGATCACCTCGCCGGGTTACCTGGGCCCATCGCGCGCTCAGGTCTGACCGCCCGGATCGCCTACCATTATGGCGCGGCTGGCGCGGCAACGCTGGCTGCCGAGTATCAGCGGCGCGCTGGCGATGAGGCGCGTGGGTTGTACGCAAATGGCGAGGCCCTGGCACACTACGCCGCGGCGCTCGCGGCGGGGCACCCTGATACAGCGGCGCTCCACGAGACGATCGGCGACTTATACGCGCTGGCTGGCAATTACCCGGCTGCCCTAACCCACTACGGAACAGCCCACGCAGGCGGCGGACAAAACCCCACAGTTGAGCGCAAGTTAGGTGAGATCTATCACCGGCTGGGCGACTGGCCGATCGCTGAAACCCACTTCGCCGCGGCGCTCGCCGTGAGCCACACCAACCCCGCCGAGCGGGCCTCCGTCCTCGCTGCCTGGAGTCTGACCGCACGGCGGCGCGGCGATCTGCCACGCGCCCAGGAGCTAGCGGACCAGTCGCTCCACGTGGCCGCGCAGACTGGCGATGCGCGCGTGCTGGCACGGGCCTACGGCGCGGCCGGCACTCTGGCCGCAGCCCAGGGTGAACGCGCCACCGCCCGCACCCACCTGGAGCGCGGGTTGACGTTGGCGGAGCAGCGTGATGACCCCGAGACGCGGGTCGCGGCGCTCAATAGCCTGGCCCTCGATCTGGCCCTCGATGATCCCGCGCGGGCAATTGCACTGGCACAAATCGCGCTGGCCCTGTGCGTCACCCGCGATGATCGCCACCGCGCCGCCGCGCTGCACAATACGCTGGCCGATCTGCACCACGCCATAGGCGAACGCGAAATCGCGCTCACCCACCTGCGTGAAGCCGTCGCGCTGTTTGCCGCGATCGGCCACGATCAGCCAGCGATCTGGATGCTAACAGAATGGTGAATCTGGCCGGCGCGCGTCTGTCGTAACGCATGCCGTAACGCTTGTTGTCCGTTCGATACAGTATTGTGGGACCAAGGCCAAGCAGACAAGGTGCAGAGAACGGGTTCGCTGGTGCGTTCTGCGCTTGCCGCTGCTTCCAGCGTTCGTCGCCGCAAAAGAGGTGTCATGACCAGCCTGATCCAGCGTTTCCGGCGTGCAATCTGGCCCGCCGAGCTAGCGGCACCGATCGCACCTGTCCGTGCGATCACCGCCGCGCCAACCGATGTCGTGCGCGAGCTGGACCTCACACCGAGCGACCCACTGCTTGGTTACTTGCAGCGCGAGCCAGGCGTGATCGATCTCCAAAGCCTGCGCCTGACCTCGCCGATGGTCGAACGCCTGCGGGCCGAGGGTGTGCGATTGGCGGTGCCACTGCTGAGCCAGGGCACGCTGATCGGCTTGCTCACGCTTGGGCCGCGCCGCAGCGAGCAGGACTACACCAGCGATGACCGCGCCTTGCTCGGCAATCTGGCATCACAAGCCGCGCCGGCCCTACGGGTCGCGCAGCTGGTGCGCCAACAGCAGTTCGAGGCACGTGAGCGCGAGCGGATCGCCCAGGAGCTGCGCGTCGCCCGCCTGATCCAGCAGACGCTGCTGCCCCGCAGCGTTCCCAACGTCGCTGGCTGGGGGATTACACCCTACTACGAGCCTGCGCGCGAGGTAGGCGGCGACTTCTACGATTTTATCGAACTTGGTGATGGCCAGCTTGGTTTGGTGATCGCCGACGTGACCGACAAGGGCGTGCCTGCGGCGCTGGTGATGGCCATGGCGCGCAGCATCTTGCGCGCCGCCGCTGGCCGACTGGACTCGCCCGGTGCGGTGCTCAAGCGCGTCAACGAGGTGCTCTGCCCGGACATGCCGCCGAATATGTTTGTGACCTGTCTGTATGCCATTCTCGATACGCGCAGCGGGCGGCTGCGCTTCGCGAACGCTGGCCACGACCTGCCCTACTGGCACCATGCGGCTGGCGTCAGCGAGCTGCGCGCGCGCGGCATGCCGCTGGGACTCATGCCCGGCATGCACTACGAAGAGCGCGAGATCGCACTGGCACCCGGCGATCACGTCCTGTTCTACAGCGATGGGCTGGTTGAGGCCCACAACGCGCGGCGCGAAATGTTCAGCTTCGACCGGCTGGAAATGTTGGTGGGCGCGCACGCCGCTGGCGGCCAGGGGCTGGTCGATCTGCTGCTCAGCGAACTCGCAGACTTCACCGGCAGCGGCTGGGTGCAAGAGGACGACATCACCCTGGTGGCGCTGGGACGCGAGGCAGCTAGCGACGGAGCGACCGAGCAACAGCCTGACACAAACGGGCACGCAGCCATCATCGGCCAGCCGCAGCCGGTTGGCGATCAAGCCTGGGAAACGCTCGCCGAGCTGGAGATCCCAAGCGTGCCAGACAACGAGCGTTCGGCGATGGAGCAGGTCGGTGCGGTGGTCGCAGGTGTTGGCCTGGCACCATTGCGGCTGAACCGGCTGAAAACCGCCGTGGCCGAGACGACGATGAACGCCATGGAGCACGGCAATCACTACCGCGCCGATCAGCCGGTCCGGATCAGCGTGCGGCGATCCGCAGCGGCGCTGGCGGTGCGGGTCTATGACTATGGCACCGGTGGCCAGGTTGCGGCCGATCCGCCAGACCTGGACGCCAAGCTGGCCGGGTTGCAAACCGCACGCGGCTGGGGGCTGCACCTGGTGCGCCATATGGTTGATGAGGTCCACAGCGGGAGTGAGGACGGGATGCACATGATCGAGCTGATTGTAAACCTGTGAGGAGGGCAGTATGCCCACGCCATCGTTTGAGGTCAACGTTCGCCAGCAACCGCGTGCGGCGATTATCGATCTGCACGGCGAGATCAATGCCAGTGCCGAAGCCCGCCTGAACACCGCCTACGAGCAAGCTGATCGCGGCAACCCCGAGGTCGTGCTACTCAATTTCAGTCAGATGGTCTATATGAACAGCACCGGGATCGCGCTGATCGTCGGGCTGTTGGCCCGCGCCCGCAAGAGCAAGCGCCAGATCATTGCCTGTGGTCTGAGCGAGCACTACCGCGAAATCTTCGAGATCACACGCCTGTCGGATTTCATGCCGGTCTTCAGCGACGAGGTCGGTGCGCTTTCAAGAACCTAGCGCCGCGCATATGCGCGTCAGAGTGAAAAGAGGCCACGAATGACCAACGCGACACTTTCGGTCACAGCGCGCCCGGCGGGTGCCAATGCCTATGTGCTGGACATCTCCGGCGACGTGACCGCGCGCGCCGAGGCCGCGCTGATGGACGCCTACGGCGCAGCCGTTGCGGCGGGAGCACGCACGATAGTGCTCAACTTTGCCGGGCTGGAGTACATGAACAGCTCCGGTATTGGCCTGCTGGTGACGCTGCTGATCCGCGCCAACCGCGCCAAGCAGCGCCTGCTCGCCTGTGGCCTGAGCGAACACTACCGCCAGATCCTGGACCTGACGCGCCTCAGCGATGCGATCGGGATCTACGCTGACGAGGCGGCGGCGCTGCGGGCAGGGTGACTGAGGTGGTGACACGATGACACCAGACAGCGGGCGACAGCAAACCGACAACCAGCGCCGCTTTAATCGCGGCAGTTGGATCGTCGTTGGGCTTGTGGTTGGCTTTACCGCGCTCTGTGCCGCCCTCAGTGCGTTTTTGCTGATCCAACCCGGTGATGGCTGCCAGTTGGATGCTAACGCTGATGCGTCGCCACCGATTGTGGCATGTTTTGGCGATTGGCCGACGCCGTTACAACCCGGCGACCGGGTGCTGGCGGTCAACGGCTGGTCTACAACGGATGTAGATTCCTTGGGCCGAGCGCGCAGGGCAGCGCCGCTAAACTTGTTTGCCGGGGATCAAGCCAGCTACACCGTGCTGCGCGATGGCGCGTCGATCACCCGTGTGGTGCCAATTCGCAGTTTGGGTGTCGCTGGGGTGCTGCGGGTGTTTAGCGTCGCGCTGACACCCAAATTTGGCGATTGGCTTTTGCCGGTCTTCCTCGGTGCGCTGGTGGTGTTTTTGCTCGCGCCACGCTCCGGTGCCGCGCGGCTCCTGCTGATCAGTAGCAGCTGGCTTTTCATCATGATGACCTTTATTTGGAGCGCGTTCACCGTGCCCCTGAGCCTGGCAGTTGCGCCTGTGCTGGCGCTCAACCTGCTGTTCTTTCTGTTGCTGATCTGGGGTTGGCTGTTCGTGCCTTCAACACTTTTGCTGGTGCTTAGTTTTCCCCGCCGTGTCTGGCCGCTCACACGCTGGCCGCAGCTTGCGCCAACATGCATCTATGGCCTGTACGTGGCTGCTTCGATCTTTGCGTTGGTCACAGGCGAGATCGGGCCTTATACCATCTTGCTCTTAGGCGGTGCCTTGACGGTTGTTGTGGCCGGGGTGGCCATCACCCTCTACACCTATCTTCGTGAACGCGACCAGGTGTTGCGGGCGCAGACAACGTGGATGACGCTTGGGCTGATCGGCGGTTTTGCGTTCTGGCCGCTAAGTGGCACCACGGTCAATCTCTTACCCGGCTTACAGACCGCATTTGAGCGGTTGCCCGCGCTGGCGGCGCTGTTCTCGTTCGGCGTTGGGCTGATCTTCCCGGTGAGCATGGGCATCGCCATCCTGCGCTACCGGCTGTTTGACATCGAGATTATCATCCGGCGCACGCTGCTCTACGCGGCGCTAACGCTCACGCTCGGCACGACCTACTTCATCGGCGTGGTGCTGTTGCAAGCCCTGTTCGTGCGGCTGACCGGGCAGGAAAGCGCGCTGGCGGTGGTAGCGAGCACGCTAGCGATCGCCGCGCTGTTTGGGCCATTGCGCCGCCGGGTGCAGGCGATCATTGACCGGCGCTTTTTCCGGCGCAAATACGACGCACGGCAGGTACTGGAGCAGTTCGCCACCCGCGCCCAGCAGCAGGCCGACCTGGATGCGCTCGCAGGCGACATCCTCCAGGTGGTGCAGGAGACCGTGCAGCCCGAGCAAGCCCATATCTGGCTCATTCCAAGCAAGGAGCAACGACCATGAGCGCGACTCATTCTTCCACCGAGCGGCGCGCCCATCGCATCAGCGCCGCCGTGCTGATCGTTGCATGCACACTGGTGGCGCTGAGCTGCGTCCAGTCGGCGTATCGGCTTTGGCTGCCGACGGAGGGCTGGAATTACACCGACAGCGCCCGTTCTAATGCCAGCGAACTGGTCTTCAGCCAAAATCTACTGGGCGAGCCAACACCGATCCGCGCTGGCGACGAGTTGCTGGCGATCAATGGCGTACCGTTTCTTGGGGGAGAACTGTGGCGAGAAACCTCCCTCGACAGCCAGTTGCGCTCCGACGCGGTGGCCCGCTATACCGTACAGCGCGATGGGCAGGTACTCGATCTGGCTGTGCCACTCAAGCGCTGGACACTGGCTGGGGTAATGGCGGTTCGCTTTGCCGATCTCGGGCAAATTATTGGCTACACTGCGAGTTGGCTGCTGCTCGGGTTGAGCATCTTTGTGCTACGCCGTCGCCCTGCTGACGCCTCTGCCCGTGCGCTGCTGCTGTTTGTGGCGGCCAGTCTTGTGCCTACAGTGGCCCTTGTGCCCGATGGCGCGACCACCCGGTTCAGCGTTATCTGGCCGCTGACCGCCTTTCTGTCGTACCTTATCTGGGCGATTCTGCTCACACCAAGTCTGCTTGCGCTGGCGCTGACCTTTCCACAGCCGAAACGCATCATCCAGCGTGCGCCCTGGCTGCTGGTGCTGCCGTACACAATTTTCTGGCTGTTGCTGGCAATCCTCGGCCCAAACTTCGTTGTGATTGGCTTTGGGTTGAGCGGCGTCTTCTTTGTGCTGTCGCTGCTGGCGGTGCTCCACGCCACTGTTACCCAGCGCGACAACGTGAGCCGGGCGCAGTTGCTGTGGGGGCTGGGCGGCTTTCTGGCTCTGCTGCTCTGCTACATGCCATTCTTCGCAACCGTATTCCTTACGATTGTTGGCATACAGCTTGATCTTTCGAGCTTGCCTATGCAACTCGTGGGCGTGCTGGCGAGCTTTGGCTTTCCGCTCTTTCAGATCATGCTCGCCGTCGCCATTCTGCGCTACCGGCTGTTTGACATCGAGATCATCATCCGGCGCACCCTGCTCTACGCGGCGCTAACGCTCACGCTCGGCGCGACCTACTTCATCGGCGTGGTGCTGTTGCAAGCCCTGTTCGTGCGGCTGACCGGGCAGGAGAGCGCGCTGGCGGTGGTGGCGAGCACGCTGGTGATCGCCGCGCTGTTCGGGCCGCTGCGCCGCCGCGTACAGGCAATTATTGACCGACGCTTCTTTCGGCGTAAGTACGACGCGCAGCAGGTGCTGGCGCAGTTCGCCCTGCGCGCCCAGCAGCAGGCCGACCTCGACACGCTCGCAGGCGACATCCTCCAGGTGGTGCAGGAGACCGTGCAGCCAGACGCGGCGCAGGTCTGGCTCATTCCAAACAAGGAGCGATCATGAATGCCGACACCACTCCAGTGGCGGATAAGCGTTACTTCGACCGCAAAAGTTGGCTGATGCTCGGCGGCGTGGCGCTCTTCACCGCCTGCTCACTGCTGGTGTTCGCCTTCAATGTTGCCCAGCCAACCGACGGCTGCCTGATACAGCAGGGAACCAGCGACGTCCAGATCATCCGCGCCTGCATTGGCGGTTGGCCGACGCCGCTGCGCCCCGGCGACGAGGTGCTGACGGTTGGAGAACGCAGTCTGCGCCTCGACGTGCAGTCGATCTTCCCGCCACCACCGCCCGCCGGCTGGGCCGAGGGGGCAAATGTGTCCTACACAGTGCGGCGTGAGGGCGCGACAAGCACACTGGCGGTGCCGCTTGGGAGGTTGGGCTTAGGCGGCATCGTTCGTCTGCTCGTTTCCGATCCGACTAATCTGCTGGTGAGCGCGCTCATCCTGCTGGTAACGGTCACGACGTTCGCGCTGCGCCCAAATAGCCAGGCCACACGGCTGCTGCTGATCTCGCAAGGGCTGAGCGCGATCGGTCAGCTGCTTGGCGCGCCAATGCTGCTAATCAGCCAGGTGGCGTGGAACTACTGGCCGACGCCGCTGTTCCTGGGCTTCGCCACCCTGCCCAGCCTTGGCGCCGGCTGGCTGAGTTGGCCCGCGCTGCTACTGCTGCTGCTTAGCTTTCCGCGGCGGGTGTGGCCGCTGAGGCGCTGGCCGCGCACGGTTACAGCGCTGATCTTCGGCGTCGCTGGCCTGGCGTCCTTGCTGGTGTTGCTGACAGCAAGCTTTTTGCCCTTTCTAGTCGGCCTCGGACTGTACGCCGCACTGGTGCTCATCGTTTTTGTTGCCACGACCATTGACACCGCCGTGCGCGTGCGCGACGCGGTGGTGCGCGCTCAGACGTTCTGGTTGGGCCTCGGCTTCGCCGTCTATTCCTCGCAGGTCTTCCTGTGGCTGGCCTCGCTGGCCTACCCACCACTCGGCGACTGGTTGCAAAACAACACGGTTCTGAACACGGCACTATCCCTTGTGACGACGCTTGCGCTGCCCGTCTGCCTCGCCATCGCCATCACACGCTACCGGCTGTTCGACATCGAGATCATCATCCGGCGCACGCTGGTCTATTCGGTGCTGACAATTACGCTTGGTGCAACCTATTTGATCGGCGTGGTGGTGTTGCAGGCGCTGTTCGTGCGGCTGACCGGACAGGAGAGCGCGCTGGCGGTGGTGGCGAGTACGCTCGCTATCGCCGCCTTGTTCGGGCCGCTCCGCCGCCGTGTGCAGGCGCTGATCGACCGGCGCTTCTTCCGGCGTAAGTATAATGCGCGGCTGGTGTTGGAGCAATTCGCGCTACGGGCGCAGCAGGGGGCCGACCTGGATGCATTGGCGGCTGATATTGTGGGCGTGGTGCAGGAAACATTGGAGCCGGAACGTGCGCAGCTATGGCTGATTCAAACGCGCCAGTCTTCGAGGGCCAACCCCGAGAAGTCGGCGTAGTCGGCAGTGTTGAAGGTGACGAGGATAAGTTGGTTGGTTTGGGCGACCGCAGCGATCTGGCCATCGGCGAAGGGTGGCGTGCGACCAAGTGCGGCCAAACGGGCGCGCTCGTGGGCATGCCAGGCAGCAGACTGTGCGTCATACGCTAAGATCGGCAGCGTTGTGGCGACGACTTGATGAAGGTAGCGGTCAATCATGGTGCGCCGCGCCGACGCTGGCAATCGGGCGCTACCAAACAGCAATTCGTGCCAGACGATGGCAGCAATCGCAATCGTGCCATCGAATTGCTGTAGGCGGGCCAGCACTGTTGGGTGAGGAACAGGACGCAGCGGCTCGGAAATAACATTGGTGTCGAGCAGATAACGCAGTGTCATAAAGCAACCTCGCGGCCTGGCGAATAATCGCGCAAATCCGCGAAGGCGTCTGACGTGTCAACCAGTCCCTCGACAGCGAGGTCAGCGCGAAAGGCGATATATGCCTGCCAAAACTGGGCGGAGGGTGTCAGACGCCGCTGGTAGTCCTCGGTCGATAGGAGTACGGCCACCGGCTCGCCGCGCCGCGTCAACTCGACGGGTGAGTCTTGCTCAAGCTCGTGGATGATCGCAGCCAGATTTTGGCGAGCTTCGGCAATCGAGAAGCGTTTGGACATAATCACCTCCTGATAGCTATCCTGATGGCTATCAGTGTAGTCGAGGAAGAAGCCGATGTCAAGCGTACCATTTCCCGCCGACACACGCCGCCTTGACCGCAGCGCATGGCTAACGCTGGCCTTTGTGCTGGGCTTCGCCCTGTTTTGCGCGATCGTTTCGGCGTTGGTGATGCGCCTGCCAAGCGACGGCTGTGTGATGTCGGATTACGTCACAGGCGCAACCACGCCGCAGATTGTCGATGTGTGCTATGGCGACTGGCCGACGCCGCTGCGCCACGGCGACAAGGTGGTAGCGTTTGGGTCATTCACGATTTCGAATGAGATCGACGGTGCCATTCCCACGTGGGGAGGAACCGCGCCACCGCCAGGTTGGGGTGTTGGCGCAACCATTCCGTACACCGTTCAGCGCGGTGACGCAACGCTCCAACTCGCTGTGCCGATTGGTCAATTGAGTTGGGGTGCGGTTGGGCGCGTATTCCTGTACGTGCTAGGGCCAAGCAACAACAAATTTGGTGGCTGGATACAGGAACTAGTGCTGCAACTCAGCGCCGTGATCATCTTCGCGCTCGCACCACGGAGTATTGGCGCACGCCTACTGCTACTTGCCTTCGGTACGCAGTTCGCCTTCACACGGCTTGGTTGGGGCGGGGAAGTTGTGTCCTCGGCAGCGGCGTTTGCACAAGGGCCGCTGAGCGCTGCAAATCATCTCGCAAATGGCTTTTGGATCTGGGGGTTTTGGCCCTCACTGATTCTGCTGGTACTCAGTTTTCCGCGCCGGGTTTGGCCAATCACCCGCTGGCCACGCCTCTTCCCCGCCGCGCTGTATGTCGTGCCGCTGCTTGTTGTGCTCGCGAGTCCGTTTATTGGTGTGCCTCTGTTCTACATCATTGTGCTGTTGGGGCAATTTGTGCTGTTGTTCGGTGCATTTATTGCCGTCACAACGCACACTTTTATGCGGGTGCCTGACCGAGTGGTACGGGCGCAAACCGGCTGGCTGCTGCTGGCGCTGGGAAGCTATCTGATACCGGTGATGCTGCTCTACCCGTTCATTCTTTTCGACCCATTTGTGAAAAATACGTGGCTCGCAATCATTCTTGGCTTTTTCGACCTTTTATCGCTGCTGTTGCCACGCCGATCTTCTTCGGCATCGCCATCACGCGCTACCGGCTGTTCGACATCGACGTAGTCATTCGGCGCACGCTGGTGTACTCGGTGCTGACACTCGTGCTCGGCATAACCTATCTTGTGGGCGTGGTGGTGCTGCAAACCCTGTTTGTGCGGCTGACGGGGCAGGAAAGCGCGCTGGCAGTGGTGGCAAGCACGCTCGTGATCGCCGCGCTGTTTGGGCCGCTGCGCCGCCAGGTGCAGTCGCTTATTGACCGTCGCTTTTTCCGGCGCACCTATGATGCGCAACAGGTGCTGGCGCAGTTCGCCCAGCAGGTGCAGCAGCAGGCCGACCTGGATGCATTGGCGGCTGATATTGTGGGCGTGGTGCAGGAGACGTTGGAGCCAGATCAGGTGCGAATCTGGATCGTGCAGCGCCCGTAACGCGCGCCGTAATGGTTTGTGTGCGGCCAACCACCTAGAGTAGTGCCATACCAAAGTAAGGAAAGGAGCTTGGTGATGGACTACGTGGGTCTCGGCGCGCTGCTCATCGGTTTGGTCGTGTTTGGCTTCCTCACCTACCGTGCCATTCGCGCACGGCGCCGGTGGGTCAAGTTTGCTGGTGGCATCCCGGTCACGCTGCTCGCGCTGGTATTTGCCACGGCCATAGTGCTGGCGCTGGTTGGCTACCGCAAGGTCTACGCCGTGCGCCCCAATCCGGTGCCGCAGGTTAGTGCGCCCGCAAGTGCCATGGCGGTCAGCCGCGGCGAGACGATTGCGCGGACCTGTGCTGGATGCCACGCGAGCAATGGCTAGCTGCCGCTGGGCGGGCACGACTTTCTCGGCCAGGATTCGGGCCCACCGATCGGCACGCTCTGGGCCGCGAACCTGACGCCGACGCACCTCGGAGCCTGGAGCGATGGCGAGATCGTCCGGGCAGTGCGCGAGGGCGTTGGCCGCGATGGCCGCTCACTGATGATCATGCCGGCCGGGGCGTTCCGCAATCTGAGCGATGAGGACGTGCTGGCGCTGGTGGCCTACCTCCGGTCGCAACCGGCTGTCACTCCAAACAACCCGCCACGCCAGATCAATGTGCTCGGCGCGATTATGCTTGCCGCCGTAATTCCGGACGAGATCTTTACGGCCCAGGCACCGCACACCGCGCCCGTGATCGCGCCGGCGCGCGGAGCCACCGCAGCGTATGGCCGCTATCTGATCTCGCTCGGGTGCCAAGATTGCCACGGGGACGATTTTCGTGGTGCACCTGGTGGCGATGGGCCACCGCCGAGCCCCAGCCTGGTGGATTTCGCGAATGCACACTCCGTCGCCGAGTTCGTCGCGACGCTGCGCACAGGTGTCAAGCCAGACGGCACGCCGCTGAGCCAAGAGATGCCCTGGCGTGACCTGGAGAAGTTCAGCGACGATGACTTTGCGGCGATTGCGCTTTACTTGCAGACGCTGAAGTGACGGCAGATTGCAGTAGGAGCTGAGCTATGAACGACGACACCAACGCGCCGCGCGACACAGCCAACTGGGCCCGCCGCGCCGATGGACTCAAAGTGGGCGCGCTGCCATCCGAAGCGATCAACCTGAACGTCGACGGTCGGCAGGTGGTCGGGCCGCTCCAGGGTTTTGGCCAGCTCTGGCAGAAAACCTACCACGTGCGCCTCGCGGATTGCACCGCCACCCCGCAGACGGTGATCGCCGCGTGGAAGGCCAACTTCCCAGACTTCCAGCCAGCGCATAACCGCTTCTATCCGTCGATCGCCGGTGTCGTGCCCGGCGAGGTGGTACTGATCAACGCATCGCTCCAGGGCATGCCGGTGCAGACCGGGGTGATGGTGCTGTACGCCGATGAGCTCAGCTTCACGCTGATGACGCCGCAGGGCCATCCCGAGTCGGGCTGGGTGACGTTTAGCGCCTGGGAGGAGGAAGGCTCCACGGTGGCGCAAGTGCAAAGTATGGCCCGCGCGAACGACCCACTGTACGAGCTGGGCTTCGCACTCGGCGGCGCGGCGGCGCAGGAGGCGATCTGGCACCACGTGCTGATCAGCCTGGCGAGCCATCACGGGGTGACCGGCCAGTCGGTGCACGTTGAGAAGCAGTGTGTTGACGGGCGGCTCCAGTGGGGGCAGGCGCGGAACATCTGGCAGAACGCTGCTATCCGCTCGCTGCTTTACGCGCTGATGCGGCCATTCCGGCGCGGCTAGCGGGTTGCTCGTCATCATACTGAATATACGGAAGCATCGATAGTGTACACGAAGGAGCGCTGATCATGGCCAATCAACCAATATCCATTGATCGAGCAGTTCAGTGATATTGCCCCAGTTTTGTGGCTCTCCCGCATCTTTGGTGATCATGATTGACATTGCCGCTGTCCAATGCGCTTCATGGTATTGAAGCGGCTCCTTTTCACGCAACCTGCGGGAGAGCCACAAAAGTGGGGCAAGTTCATTCTCTGTGCCGTTCGACGGAACCCTGCTGACCTGGACACTTGGCACCACAAACGTCAGCGTGGATGCAACCACATCGGCGTGTCAACCAACGCTGGAGCTACGACGGATATATTTGATGCTCCACGTGCGGAACGTAGCCGAAAGGGATACCCTTGAATCTTCATCAACGGCGGCTGCTGAGCCGTCGCGGTCTGTTTTTTGTGGTGATTGGTCCGCTGGTTATTTGGCTGGTGCAACTCGTGCTGACGACCGTGCTGCGCCCACCCGTCGACGCAACCCCGCTGGTACCGTCCATCAGGGAGGCGAAGGCATCGGTGAATGGGGCATTTGTGGTCGGTTTTGCGACCGACGACGACTTCCCCACCGCCCTCCACATCATCGACATGACCACGCGCCGGGTCACCACGCTTGCGACCGAACCATTGAGCGCGGGGTACAAACCCGCCGTGAGCAACGATGGACGCTGGGTCGCAGCCCACAGTGCTGGGTCACTCACGATTGTGCTCTACGATACGCGCAGCGGCGCGAAACGTTTTGCACGGCCCTATACCAGAGACATCGATCTCCCTTCTACCCGCCTCTTCATCACACCAGACAATGCCAACGTCATTCTGATCCAGGGTCAGCAACTCTTCAACTGGCGCATCAGCGATGGCAGCGTGGTCTGGTACCGCCAAGGATCAGTCGCCATCGCGAGGCGGTCAGCCGCTATCAGCCCTGATGGGACTCTTCTGGTGGCGGTGGCCTATAATGGTACTGCACTGGAGGTCTGGCGGCTGGCCGATGGTCTGCACCTGGCCAAATACCCGATGGATGCGCAGGCGGCCAGCGTCAGCTTCAGCGGCGATGGGGCAACGCTGGCGATTGGCTTTCAAGACAGCGGTGCTGGGGCGATCGCGATCTGGGATGTCACGGGTGCAACGCTGACTCAACGGTCACGAACCGCAATCGGCACCTGGGCGATCACGAGCGCGCTCAGCCCGGATGGGCGCTGGCTCGTCACCGGGAGCACGCATGGGGGCGGGGGCTGGGTCAATCTGCTCCCCAATCCCCCATCACGCACCGACCCATTTTTTGTCTGGCGGGTGACGGATCGCGGGGTGGAATTCCATCAGCGCGGCGACGCCAGCCTTGACTTCGAACCCTTCTTCACCCCCGCCGGCGTTCCCTATACGACCAGTCCCCTGGCCCCCATCGCGGTGCTGCCCAGGATTGCGACGCTGCCCTGGTTCTGGCTCGGGCTGCTCAGTATGCTCGTTGTGCCGTTGGTGTGGAAGGTGTGGCGGTGACAGGTGGAAAACGTCCCGAGGAAGGGGCGCCGCTGTATCCGCAGCGGTTCTCACCAAGGATGATTCCGCGCTGCTGGAGTATGCGAGCAGAGCCCCAGCACAAACACAAGCGGCGCGAGCACCAGTAGGCGGCCGAGAGCGATGATGGGAGTCATCTATGTGGCGTCGGCGCAGCGCTCTCCTCTTTCTTATACTTGGTTTGGCAAGCGCGCTGTTCGGGCAGTTCTGCATCGGCGAACTGCGCAGCGCGCTGGAGATCAGCGGCCTGCTCATTGGCAGCAGCGGGTTCATGGCGTTGCGGTTCCTACGCGCGCCGCATCAGCTCGCGCCGCTGCCGCTGGTGCTCGGGGCAGCGGGAGTGATGTTGCTCTTTGTCAGCGTCTCCATCCAGCGGATCGATGGCGTCGGCTATGCGTTGCTCCTCATCGCGCTGGCCGGGTGGCTGCATTGGGCGAGTTGTCGCACGGTTCCCGAACGTGGAGCGGCGCCCTGATGCTCGCAGGAGCGGTGCTTCGATCCATTGACATACCACCTTTGCCTTCTCGTAGAGCGCTATGCCGGTGCTATGCTGGCGCTATCCTGGCGGTAGTATCGTGCAACATGGAGGATACATGACGTATCGCATCGCGAGCGGTATCAGCCGCCCGATTGACGAATACCGGCGGATGCTGTACGTCACCGCCGAGGAGTTCTCGCGGCAGTTGGGGATCTCGGCCCAGACGTATCGTAAGATTACGCGGGGCGGGGACGTCGAACTGCCGCTCCAGCGCAAAATCGCCGCCGCGCTTGGGCTGCCGACGCCCGCGTTGATTGCGGAGTTCAGCTGGAAGCCGAGCCAGGCGACGCTGGCGAGCTACGATGCCGATATCACTGCGACGAACGCGGTGGATGGACAATGGTTGACTCGCAGACCGGCGCGTTGCGTGCCGCTCCGATGGTGCGGCTACCCGACGGAGCGAGCGATTGACGATCACGTGCGCTGAGCGAGCGATGGGGCAGTGGCGCGCATTGGCGGCGAGCGAGCACGATGCGGGGCGGCTGCTTCAGGCGGTTCAACGCTCGCTCGCCGCTGGGCAAATCGTTGATCGCACGCCAGCCGGGCGCGTTATCCGGCGGGTCAGCGGCCCACGCGTACACATTTTTTACGTCTGGTATCGCAGCACCGCGCACATCGCGGTCATCGATGTGCGCGATAGTGTGTGGGAGCCGAGCGACGCCGATAACGACACCGGACTGCGCGAGGCGCGAGATCGCATCAATTGTCTCCCCACAGTGGGGATAGTCAACGCGCGGCCGATGGGCGATAGTGGGCGCTATGGAGCCCACCCCGCCATCTGCTGCGCACATCGCGTCCTTCCGCCAGGCATTGCTCCGCCACGCGCCGCTGCGTCACGGGCGGAGGCTCAGCCCCGACGAGGCAGCGGCCGCCGGCCAGAAGTACGCCGAGCGGCGCGGCCCGATCAGCGATGCGATGCTCGCGGCGCACCTCGCGGGTACCATCACCCTGGCCGCACCCGCTGCCCGCGATGATCGCAGCCACCTGCTGCCGCTGGACATCGACGGCGGCGGGCTGCCGGCGCTGCTGGCACTGTTGGCGGCGGCCGAGCGGCGCAGGTATGTCGCCTTCGGTCAGTATACCCCCCGCCCGGGCTGGCGCCAGGCCGACCAGCGCGGCTATGTCTGGCTCGGCTTCGATGCGCTGCTCCCGGCCGCGCAGCTCCAACACCTCGGCGGGCTGTTGCTGCTGGATGCTGACCTGCCGCCGGGCGCGGGGGTGGAGTGCCGCTGTCAACACGCCATCACCCGGCTGCCGCTGGCCCGCCACGCTCATACCGGCCGCTTTGGCACGTTGCTGCTGCCGGGCCAGACCATCGCGATCGATGACGATCCGCTGGGCGCGCGCATCGCGCTGCTGTCAGGCTTCGTCCAGAACGCCGCCGCGCGCGTGCCCATGCCCATCGAGCGCCAGCGCCGGATAGTGGCCGCTCGTCCATGTTGCGATCGAGCAGCTGTAGATTGGGATCGCTGGATCCTGGTTGAGCGTGTCTCTCGATTCGATCTGCGTCGCGTGCCATGCGACTTGGTCGTTGGTGCAGTTGGCGCTGCACGCGGCGTACCCGGTGCCCGCATCGCCCAGCTTATAGACAAAGCGCGGCTGATCCTGGTTATCGAGCACCAAGTCAAGATAGTTGCCATTGCCTGACGAGGTGCGCAGGTTGAGCGCGCTCCAGTGCGTCGCGTCGGTGCAGGCGGTGTCGCACCACAGGTAATACACACTATCGGCGTCGAGGTCGGTTTTCCACGGGCCGGTGTAGAACGCCACCCGCGGGTTGCCCGCGCGGTCGAGCCGCATGCTGAAGCTGGTGAACGTGTTGGTTTCGTACAGCAGCGTCAGATCACCGCTGGAGCATGTTGCATCGCAGGCAACATACAGCAGCTTGTAGATATGCTGGGCGCTGTTGGTGTAGGTGCCAAGGATGCGTGCCGCGCCATCGGGCGTATAGACCAAATCGGGCCGCCCAATGCCATAGGTGCCGATCTTCGACTCGTCCCAGTTCGCGCTATCGCGGCACGTGTCAGGGTCATGCTGGCAGAAGCGCAGGAAGGTGCCGCCATGCCCATCGTGCTCATCGACATCGACATACACGAAGCCGGGATGGCCCTGCGCATCGAGCGCGAAGAAGTGGTTTGTGTAATCCTGACGATAGATGTCGAAGACCATGGTGCTGCCCACCGTCGTGATCGTCCAGTTCGTCTTGTCGCCGCACTCGCTGTCGCAGGCCGCGTACTGATAGAGCTGCAGCTCGTCGCCAATTG
Organism: Roseiflexaceae bacterium; assembly: GCA_043754595.1. Classification (GTDB taxonomy): domain Bacteria; phylum Chloroflexota; class Chloroflexia; order Chloroflexales; family Roseiflexaceae; genus JAYUUK01. The sequence continues at coordinate 25,746 of JAYUUK010000387.1, forward strand.
TGCGCGAATTGTCGGCGAAGATCATGAGCCGTGGGTGGCCCGCCTGGTCAAGTAGTAGCCGTACATCGACAACATTGGCGCTCAGCCGCACGCGGCTCCAGTGGCTCTGGTCGCCGCAGGCCGCCGCACACTCCATGTAGTAGGCCGGGCGCGCGCCGCCGTCGCTGCCCCTGAAGGTGCTGTAGGTGATGTGCATGCCGCCGCGCGCATCGATCGCGATGTTTGGCTGGGTGGTGCCGAACATCGCGCCATCCTGCCCGCTGTAGGGCAGCCACCAACTGGCTGCACCATCGCCCCCACTGCTCGGCGGCGCGCTCCGCTGGCCATCAGTTATGAGTGGCAGATACGTTTTGAACCCGCCGTCGGCAGCATGCGCGATCAGCAGGGGGGCGACCCTACTGATCGCGCATGCTGCAAGCAGCACAGCGCACCAGCGCCAGATACGAAAGGAACGCTGTCGCTTGTCCATTGCGTGAACTTCCTTTTGGCCTATGCCAGCTATATTGCAATCCTACGTGCGTTGGAAACGCGCGAAGCGCAGCGCGGGGGTTTGGGGGCCGGGTACCCTCTGGGTGTCCCCGAGATCTTCCCCTTCCCTCCTCCGATAGGATTGCTATACCAGTGCGGTAATCGTCGGCGCGGCCCGCAGGGCCGTGAGCGGTGCGGTAATCGTCGGCGCGGCCCGCAACGCTGTGAGCGGTGCATTTGCGCTGGTGCTGCTTCCAGCGATAAGTACCAGCGCCAGCGCCAGTACACCTATAAAACGGCGACGTACGAAACGGTGATTCATTCGTGTTCTCCATACACTATCGTGCTTTCCAACGTGATCAGCATAGCCGTCCAGGCGCTTGCTGCCATGAGACAGTGCCCCTATCTTGTCACCTCATTTTCCGGGCAAACGCTGGTCGCTTGTAGGTGCTGGTGTGGGGGCGGCGGGCGGGATGTTATGGTTCAGGCGAAACATATTCGCCGGGTCGTAGCGCTGTTTGATCTGCCTGAGCCGCGCGTAATGTGCAGGCGCATAGGCCGCGCGGGTACGTTCAACGCCGTGGTCGCCACCGCCCAGCCAACCATGACGCCGCCAGTGGTGTGTGGCTCAAGCGCACTGGCCGCCTGCTGTGTTTTGCGCGCCGACAGCATGGCATGCGCCGGTGTGGGCACCACTCCACGGTTTGGCGCAGGAACGCCGCATCGCGCTGGCTAAATGCGGCGCTGTCGGGGGCGACCCGCGTCATCGCCCCGCCGAGGTGGCGCAGCTCCACCAGCATCAGCGGCTGTGCGGCCTGCGCGCCCGCCAGTTCGGCCAGTGTCGCGATTGTTGCTGGGCCAAGATCCAGCAGCAGCGCGGTCGTGCGCCATAATCGCCGGGATGTCGACACGGCCAAAGGCGACGTAGATCGCGTGTACCTGCTGGAGATTGGTCGATACGGTCATTATGTGCTCCTGTCCTCTTTGGATTTGCCCGGCGCTGCGTCTGCCTGATGCTGACCAGTCTAGCGTCTGGGGGCGCTGCCGCCAATCGCTCTCCCGAGTGACTTCGGCGCATGGGAAGGAGTGATCTCCAGGGCGGCGAGAATGAGCCACCTTGGTAGCCGGGGAGTACACTGTGCTATACTCAGGCCCGATCGACCGCTTTCTGCAGCGAATAGGTGCTCACACAATGGCTGATACACCTGGCTGGCTGACGTAAACCAAACTCTGGCCACTGCTACCGCATGCCACGCTGCTAGCCCGGCCCCGCCTAGAGCGGGCCGGGCGTTGCGTGCCGCTGTGACTGGCCAGCGCCTGACGCTGCTGCCCGCCCCGGCCGGGGCGGGGAAGACCACGCTGCTTGCCACGCTGGCAGCGCCGGATGCAGCGCTGCCGCAGCTTGCGGTCGCCTGGCTGTCGCTCGATGAGGATGACGACGACCCGGCACGCTTCCTGGTGGCGATGCTGGCTGCATTGCACAGGCTGCACCCGCGCAGCACCGCATCGGCCACGGCGCTGCTCGCGAACCTCGACAACCCTGCCAGCGATATGCGGCGGGTGCTCGGGGTGCTGATCAATGATCTGCTCCAAGCCGATGCTGCGCCGTTCGTGCTGGTGCTTGACGACCTGCATGTCATTAGCACGAGCACTATCGCCTTTCGTTGCAATTGGTAAGGTAATGTATGAACGCTGAGGATGTGGTTGTGCTCTATACGCTGCTCCAAGAACGAGGGGTCCAGGTGTGGGTCGACGGTGGATGGGGCATTGACGCCTTGCTTCAGCACCAGACCCGTCCACACAAGGATTTCGATGCCCTTGTTCACTTCGACGATCTCCCCGCGATGACTGATCTATTGGCTGAACAGGGCTTCACACTCACGCAGATCTGGTCTGAAAACCGCTGGATCGTCCATGCGGTTCAGGCCCAACTGATTCGGTAGAGCGAATCGAGAGCGCAGCGAAGTCGCCACGGCGTTCGTTTTACGGGATGGAAATGGTCACGAACTCGATTTCCATGTGCTGATATTCGATGACGGGGGCTATGGGATTCCCACTTGGAACTCAAGGTTGATCTTTCCACCTCATGCATTCGATGGGCGCGGCTTGATTGCCGGCACGCCAGTACGCTGCCTATCGGCACAGATGCAAATGACAACCCACACGGGCTATGCGCTTCAGGACAAGGACCTTCAGGACCTGCGACACCTGCATGCGCGTTTCGGGGTTCCGTATCTGGCGGAGCAAGCACATCTTATTTCAGGAACGGCAGCATGAGCGTGGTGGCTGAAACGTGAGGAGGTCGTGGTCATAGCGCAATGGGCAACTTCGCTCGCGCCGAGGCGCTGCATCAGCAGGGTCTGGCCGACACCTTCGACGACCAAATGCACGTCGCGTGGTGTACGCTCAACCTCGGGATGGTGGAGTAGGATAGCGGTGCGTTCGCTGCGGCGCTGCGGCAGTTTGTACGCTGCGAGCCGATGTTCCGCACGAACGGCGACCAGTCTGGCCTCGCCTGGACGCTATTTAATCGGGGGCATACGGCGCTGCGGCAAGATGATCCGGCCGCCGCCGTCCCACTACTTGAAGCTGCCCACGCGATCTTCGCCCCCATCCCTGACCTGTGGGGTATCTGTGTGGACCACGCTCCACCGCAGTGGCGCGGCGTGCGCGCTCGGCGATCGGACGCTGGCGCAGCGCTGCTACGGCGCGAGCCTGCGCGCCATAGCACAGCAGAGCTACGGGGCGACACCGCTCCTGCTAGAGGGCTGTGCGCGGCTGGTAGGCACGACGATGCCGGATCGCGCGGCGCGCTGGCTTGGCGCTGCGGCGACCTTGCGTGATCAGATCGGCGACCAGCAGGGTGGCTGGCTGAGCCGCGCGCTCGTTGCGGCACGATCTATCGTGCCGCAGCGGGTCCATCGCGGTCATCGCGCTCGTTGCCGATACGGCGCCACTTGCCTCGTCCCGCGCCCCGCTGTGCCAGCAC
>JAYUUK010000388.1:0-9463 GCA_043754595.1 Roseiflexaceae bacterium
CGGGTCACCGGCGCCTACCAGTTTCTTGGCTCGGACGATGTGGTCTTCGAGGTGCCGTTCACCGCCGTGTTGCGGCGGAGCTGGTGATCGCGGCGCGACGCACAGCGGCCCGGCGAGTCAGTGACTCGCCGGGCCGCTCGCGTTTGCTGGCAGGCGCGGGCCCGGCCCGCTCACGCCGCGCGCTGGTAGAGCTTCTCGCGCAGCGCCATCACCTCTTGGCGCAGCCGGCCGTCGCTGGTGATATCCACGGCGATCTTATCGTAGCCGTACATCACCGTGGTGTGGTCCCGCCCGCCGAGCAGCTGCCCGATATCGACGAGGCTGCTGTCGGTTTCCTCGCGCAGCAGGTACATCGCGACCTGGCGCGGCACCACAATGTTGCGCGAGCGGCCGCGGCCCTGGAGCGTCCGCAGATCGACGTTGTAGAACTCGGCCACCTCGCGCAGGATCGAATCCGACGAGATGCGCTTGCGCCTAGTGGTCTCAAGCAGCTCGGCGAGCGCCATGGTCGCCACATCGACTGAGATCACAGCTCCGTGCAGCTGCGCGTAGGCCGTCACCCGGTTGAGACATCCCTCGAGCTCGCGGATGTTGGTCGAGATTCGGTGCGCCAGAAAATCTAGCACGTCCGAGGGCACTGCCATTGGCAGGAACTCGGCCTTGGTGCGCAGGATTGCGGCGCGAGTCTCCATGTCCGGCATCTGCACATCGCAGATTAGGCCCCACTCGAAGCGCGATCGCAGCCGCTCCTCCAGTGTCGTGATCGCCTTTGGCGTCCGGTCGGACGAGATCACGATCTGTTTGCCGGCCGAGTGCAGCGAGTTGAACGTGTGGAAAAACTCGTCCTGGGTGGACTCCTTGCCGGCGATGAACTGGATATCGTCGATCAGCAGGATGTCGATGTTGCGGTAGCGCAGCCGAAACTCCTCGGTCTGCTGGCGCCTGATGGCATTGATCAGATCGTTGGTGAACTTCTCGGACGAGACGTACAGCACATTGATCTCTGGGTCGCGGTCGAGCGCGTAGTTGCCGATCGCGTGGAGCAGGTGGGTCTTGCCGAGCCCCACGCCGCCGTAGAGGAACAGCGGGTTATAGGCCTGGGCCGGGTTCTCGCCCACAGCCATGCAGGCCGCGTGCGCCATCCGGTTGCTCGGGCCGACGATAAAGCTCTCAAATGTGTAGCGCGGGTTGAGCATCCCGGTCCGCATCGCGCTGGAGAACTCAAGCTGCTGTAGCGCTGGCCGCTCCTGGACGGTGTGACCGCCATTCTGTCCGCCGCCGAAATAGCTTGTGGCCTGCTGATTGAGACGATCCTCCAGCTCGGCCTGCGCCGCGCCATCGCGCCCCGCGACCGCGACCTCGCGCGGCGTCATCGCGTTGGCGATCACGATCCGCAGCTGCACCGGCTGGCCAACCTGTGTGCTGAGCAGGTCGCGCAGCGGCGTGGCGTAGCGCGTCTCAAGACCCTCTTTGTAAAACGCGCTCGGCGCACCGATCGTGGCGACCCCGCCGTCGATCTCGAGCAGCGCAGCTCGCCGCAGCCAGGTGTTAAACTCCTGACGTGGAACCTGCACCTGGAGCGTCCCAAGCACGGTGTTCCAAATTTTGGTGAGGTTCATGCACAACTCCAGAACTCATGACAAACTGCTGCACAACTCGCGCGCGCCCGGCGCGCAAGCAATTTATCCGCCTCAAATCTGTACGGTGGCGAGCACATGGTGCGCTTCATCGCTGGCGAGGTGGAACCGCTCGGGGCAGTTTTGGTAAGCACGATCATACCCCATCGTCGCACCTATTTCAAGCGGCACAGTCTATCATTTGTATTACGATCACTTATAAATATCGCCCCATCACCCATGGTCGTAGCGGGGTGATTCGCCCCCTACCCCATAGACTATGTCGACTCAACGACGCTTAATATGTGGATAACTTTGGCGTGATAGAGCGTTCTCACGATGGACCATGGCGTCACAGCGGCTCAAATCTAACATTGCCTGCTGTCAAGCGCTCTACACAAAAGATGTGGATAACATCGGGAAAATGTGGAGAACTCAGCCTAGGCTTCCGCCGGTAGCTCGGGCATCGCGAAGCTATCGAGCGGCGGGAGCTCGGCGAGGCAGCCGATGCCGAACTGTCGCAGAAAATCGGCGGTGGTGCCATAGAGGATCGGTCGGCCCACGCTCTCCAGCCGCCCCGTCTCGGCGATCAGCTCGCGTCCGAGCAGCACGCGGATCACCCCGCCGCTGTCCACGCCGCGCACCGCCTCGATCTGCGCCCGCGTGATCGGCTGCCGGTAGGCGATGATCGCTAGGACCTCCAGCGCCGCACCAGAGACCCGCTGCGGCGCTGCGCCGCCGATCAGGCGTATAATGCTGCCGGCCGCCTCGGGGGCGCTCACCAGCTGCGCCCGGCCCTCGTGCCGCTGTACCCGCACGCCGCGCTCGGCGCACGACTCTGCCAGCGCGTCGAGCGCCGCCGCCACCTCGCCGGCCGGCCGCTCCAGCGCGCGCGCCAGCTCATCGATGCCGAGCGGTTCGCCCGAGATAAACAGCAGCGCCTCGATCTGCGCCGCCAGTCCGAGTATCGCTGGGGTATTGGGGATGGTGGTCTGTTCTGTCATTGCGGGGTTGACACGTGAAGACAATCAATCGTCAATGGTGATCAGCTCGCGCGGGAATGAGGTCAGCGTCTCGGCACCGTCGGCGGTCAGCATCATATCGTCTTCGATCCGCACGCCGCCGCGCCCGGCGAGGTAGATCCCCGGCTCGATGGTGAAGACCGACCCGACTGCGAGCGGGTCATCGCTGCCGGCGACGATGAACGGCGGCTCGTGGATCTCGATGCCGAGACCGTGGCCGGTGCGGTGCAGGAACTGCGGCCCGTAGCCGCCGGCCGCGATCACCGCGCGCGCCGCCGCGTCGATCTGCGCGCCGCTCGCGCCGCGCCGCTGCGCCGCCGCCCGCCCAGCCCCGTTGGCCGCCAACGTCAGCTCGTAGATCCGTCGCAGCTCATCGTCGATGGGGCCGACGGCGATAGTACGGGTGATATCCGAGGCGTAGCCATCGACGTACGCCCCACCGTCCATCACTACCAGGTCGCCGGTCTGGAGTGGGCGGTCGCTCTTTTCGTGATGCGGGCTCGCGCCGTTCGGCCCGGCGGCCACGGCGGTGTCGAAGGCTGGCTCGCTCCCTGCGGCGCGGATGTACCCCTCCCAGAGCGACGCAACCTGCCGCTCGGTCATCCCGGCGCGGGTCTGCGCGATCGTGGCGCGCAGCGCGTCCTCGACCACCACGATCGCCCGGCGCATCGCGCCGAGCTCGGCGGCGTCCTTGCTGCTGCGCAGCTCGGCCACCAGCGCGGTGGCGTCCTGGGTGTGACCGCCCGCCAGCTCCAGTGCGCGCAGCTCGAAGATCCGCATGGCGTTGTCCTCGATGCCGATCTGTCTGCCGCGCAGTCCGGCGGCCGCCATTGCCGCGTCGAGCGCTGCCGCTGGCCCTTCGCCGTCATCCCAGGGGAACAGCGCAAACGGCGCGCTAGCCCGCTCGGCCCGACCGAGCTCCATGCGCGGCAGCACCAGCGCCGGCGCGCCGTGCCGCGGGAAGAGCGCCAGCGTCAGCCGCAGCTTGGTGGTGAAGCCGAGCCCGGCGAAGTAGAACAGGTTGGCGCCAGGCACCACCGCCAGCCCATCGATGCGGTGTGCGTCGAGCGCCGCCGCCAGTCGTTCGATCCGCCGGTTGGTCATAGGGGGTCACTCGCTGCTTGAGGAAGGAACCGGGAGCCGCCGAAGGTCTTCGCGATCTTTTGGCCGCCCGCTGGCCTGTTTATTTCTTCGCAGATCGCTCAGACCAATGCACGGGACAGACCGCTGTCCGAGCGACAGATAGATTCGCCGGGGGTAACACGTCGCAAATGTGACGCCGCTTATCGATTTGAGCAGCTCGATACATACGGGAGGGACGCCAAGAAAGAGCACTGTGTCTGGATCGCCAATGTCACGCTGCTGTATCCCTGGCCAGCCGAAAGCGGATAATGCGCTGTAGACCAACCCAACGTTGTCTTCCGCTATGTCGATCCAGATATCTAAATATTTGGTCGTACGGATATAGCCGTGGGCGGCTACCGCGTATCCGCCCACGATAAGATAGCGTGCGTTGGCGCGGTCGAGCTCCGTAAGTAGATCGTCGAAGTCTGGGTCGAGTGCTATCATTATAGCCACCATTGAGCTGACGAAGTTCTTCGAGATGGATGAGACGGGCGACGGCCGATTGGTTGCGCCAGTAATCATCGATATGATGCTCGGCATCTTCGATCGATGGAAACACGTGGCTGATAGTTTTATCGATCGGCATTGTGCCCCTTACGCCGTCACATCGACGCGCCGCTGCGGGAAGCAGACCGATGCGCTGGTCCAGCCATTCTCCGCGCTCAGGTCGAACTCGCCCTCCAGGTCGCCGGTGACCAGCGTCTGGATGATCTGGAGGCCGAGGCCGCCGCCGATGCCGGATGGAGGGGTCGCCCCGCGCGACGGGCCGTCGTCGAGCACATCGACGTGGATGCACTCACCATCGCTGCTAGTCTGAATGACCACCTCGCCGCCCTCGCGGTCCAGGCCGTGCTCGATGGCGTTGGCCACCAGCTCGTTGAGCACGATCGCCAGCACAGTGGCATCGCGTGAGCCGAGCCGCACCTCTTCGCCACGGAACGAGAAGCGCACCGGCTTGTCAGGGGCCACCAGGCTGACCTGCACATTGTCGATGATCTGTCGTGTCACATCGGTGATGCTGGTCACGCCGATATCCTCGCCGGAGAGCAGGTTGTGGACGGCGGCGATCGCCTGGATGCGCGCCACGCTGTCGCGCAGGGCTGCGGCGCCCGCCCCATTGCCGAGCCGCCGCTGCTGCATTGTGAGCAGCGCCGAGATCGTCTGCAAATTATTGCGGACGCGGTGGTGCATCTCCTGCAGCATCGCCGACTTGATCGCCAGGGCGCGCTGGCTCTCCTCGTAGAGCCTAGCGTTCTCGATGGCGATCGCCGCCTCATCGGCAAACGTGCTCAGCAGCCGCACCTGCTCATAGTCGAAGTGGCGCGCCTCGCGGGTGTAAAGGCAGATCGCGCCGATGATCCGCTGCTGCCGCACCCGCAGCGGCATGCAGAACAGCGAGAAGAAGCCCTCCTCGGCGGCGACGCGGGCCAGCTCGGGGAAGCGCGTATCGCTGAAGGCGTTGAGCACCGCCAGCGGCTTGGCCTCGCGCACCGCCTGCACCACGATCGGCGAGATCTCGCCGTGGCCGGGGCCGCCGTACGATGCCGCAAGCTCAAGCTGATCATCTGAGCCGTAGCGAAAGATATCGGCGCGGTCGGCGTGGGCCAGCTCGACGGCCTTGGCGACGATCAGCTTGAGCACTTCCTCCAAATTGAGCTGCTCGGCGATCCGCTTCGAGACCTGCTGCAGCGTCGTCAGCTCGCGCACCTTCTGGTGCAGCTGCTCGTCGGTCTGCTGGTAAAGCTGCGCGTTGACGATGAAGAACGCGAGCTCGCCGGCCACCGTCTCGACGAACTTGACCTCCTCCTCGCTGAAATCGCGCGGGTTGTGGGTCTGGATCGAAATCACGCCCTGGAGCTTGGCCGCCCCGAGGTGGTAGCGCTCGGCGCTGAACAGCACAATCGGGACGGCGAGGATGGCGCGGAAGCCCTCCTCGCCGAGCGCAGGCTCGTGGTGAAAGCGCGCGTCGCGGCGCACATCGCGCACCCCGACCGGCCGCCCCTCGCGCGCCGCCGCCCCGGTGATGCCATCGCCCATCGTCACCCGCACCTGCCCGATCGCGGCGGTGTTGAGGCCGTGGGTGGCCCGCAGTGTCAAGTCCTCGCTATTTTTATCGTAGAGGTAGACCGAGCAGGCCTCGACGCCGATGACCTCGGCGACGATCTCGGTCACCAGCTGCATCGATGTCTCCAGCTCCAGCGTCGAGTTGGCGGCCGAGATAATGCGGTGCAGCCCTTTGAGCTCGCCCATGCGCCGCACCAGATGGTTCTCCCAGTCTTTGGTGCGCTGCGTCTCTCTGGCCGCACCGTAGCTGAGCATGATCTCGGCGAGCGCCAGCCCTGGCTCGATGCCATATTGCTCGGCGATGCCCATGCCGAGCTCGGCCAGCACCTCAGGCTCGCCACCCTGCGCAAACCAGCGCGCGCCGATCTGCTGGAGCGCGCGCTGCCGATCCGCCGCCGTCGCCGTCTCGCCGAGATGATCGAGCAGTTCTCCAACCGGGGGCATCGATGCCTTGAGCTCCTCGACGAGCATGGGAAGAATCGCGGTCTGCGCTCGGAACATGCGTGCCTCACTGATGCGCAATGGCTGCGCTTGGGGAACTTAGTGTGCGGCGCTCGATCGGGCCGCATCGCCCTGTCGAAGTCGACGCTTATTCATGTATTATAGCACTCGTGTACAGGTTTACTTACCGATGCAGAAGCGGCTGAAGATCGCGCTCAGCAAGTCGTCGCCCACACCATCGCCGGTGATCTCGCCGAGCGCGGCGAGCGCTGCGGTCAGATCGATCGCCAGGAGGTCGGGGGTGAGACCGGCGTGCTGCCCAGCGATCGCATCGCGGACGTGGGCGGCGGCGCGCAGCAGTGCGTCGCGGTGGCGCGGGCTCGCCACCAGCCGCTCGCTTGCCGGGGCGCTGCCGCCGAGCAGCTGCGCGGCGATCAGCTGCGCCAGCGCGTCGATGCCTTCGCCGGTCAGCGCCGAGACCAGCGCAGTCGGCGCATCGCGGCGCAGCCCGAGCTGCGCCGTGGCCGCGCCGACCAGCGCCGCGAGCTCATCGGCGGCTAGCGCGTCGATCTTGTTCAGCACCAGGATGGCCGGCCGCGCGCCGATCAGCGCCGCCAGCTCGCGGGCAGCGTTATCGATCGGCGCGCTCACGTCCACCACCAGCAGCGCCAGATCGGCCTGCGACAGGGCGGCGTGCGATCGCTCGACGCCGATCCGCTCGACCGGGTCGGCGCTCTCGGTGATGCCGGCGGTGTCGGTCAGGACCACCGGCACCCCACCGAGGCTGGCGGTCTCCTCCAGCGTATCGCGGGTGGTGCCGGGGATCGGGGTGACGATCGCGCGCTCGATGCGCAGCAGGGCGTTGAGCAGGCTCGACTTGCCGGCGTTCGGCCGCCCGACCAGCACCGCGCGCGCCCCGTCGCGGAAGCGCACGCCCTGCTCGGCGCTCGCCGCCAGCGCTTCGAGCTGTGTGAGCGCGTCGGCCATCGGCTCGACCATCGGCTGCGGCTCGACCTCGTCCTCCGGGAAATCCACCAGCGCGGTGACGTAGGCCAGCGGCGCGAGCAGCGTCTCGCGGATGTCGCCGACGGCGCCGCTGAGCCAGCCACCGAGCTGCCCCTGCGCCAGGTTGAGCGCCATGTCGGTCTGCGCGGCGATCACATCGAGCGTCGCCTCGGCCTGCGCCAGGTCGATCCGGCCGTTGAGAAATGCGCGCATGGTGAACTCGCCGGCCTCGGCGTGGCGCGCCCCGGCCAGCAGCGCCAGGCCAAGCACCCGCCGCGCCACAAGCGGCCCGCCATGGCACGAGATCTCGGCGCTGTCCTCGGCGGTGAAGCTGCGCGGCCCGCGAAAAAACACCGCCAGACCCTCATCTACCTGCGCGCCGCCGGCGTCCACCGCCGCGCCATAGCGCATCCGGTACGGATGCCAGCTGCCGGCGCGGCGCGGCCGAAAGATCGCCTCCAGCACCGGTAGCGCAGCCGCCCCGCTGATGCGGATGACGCACAGCCCGCCGCTGCCAGGCGGCGTGGCGATCGCGGCGATCGTGTCGTCGTAGAGCACGGCTAGCCCTCCTCGTAGACCCGCAGCGTTTGCTCAGCGGTGGCGCGCCAGGAGAACCGCGCCGCGCGCGCATGGCCCGCCGCCCGCAGCCGCAGCCGCAGCGGCGCATCGTCCAGCACACGCCCGATCGCCGCTGCCAACGCGTCTGGGTCGTTTACATTGGCGTACAGCGCTGCGTCGCCCGCAACCTCGGGCAGGCTGGAGTGGTGGCCGCAGATCGTCGGCACGCCGTGGCTCAGCGCCTCAAGCACCGGCAGCCCGAACCCCTCGTAGCGTGATGGGAAGACGAAGACCTCGGCCCCAGTATACAGCCGCGACAGCTCGGCCTCGCTCACGCCGTGGGCGAAGCGGATCGTGGCGCTGCCTGAGGCCGCCAGCGCGCGCGCCTCGTCGTAGCGTGTGTCCCACTGCCCGGCGATCACCAGCGGCAGGTCGCGCCCGAGCAGCTGCCAGGCGCGAACCAGCCCGGTCAGGTTTTTGTGGGGCTTGTTGGAGGAGACGCACAGCCCGTAGCGCGCGGCGCGCGGCGCGCGAGGCGACAGCGCTTCGGTCTCGCTGGCCAGTGGGATGGTCGTCACGCGCGCTGGATCGAAACCGTAGGCGGCGCAGATATCATCGCGGGTTGCGGCCGAGATCGCGATCACTCGCCGCGCCCGCCGCAGCGCCAGCCGGTGCAGCGCGTCGAACAGCAGCCGCGCGCGCAGCGGCACCTCGCCGCCAAACAGCCTGGGGATAATATCGTAGACCGTCAGCACTGCCTGGCACGGCAGCGGCATGTACGGCATCACATAGTATGGCGCGTGGAAGCGCTCGGCCCGCAGCGCCAGCAGCAGTGCCGGTAGCAGCGCCTGCCCGGCCAGCGAGAACGGCCGCGCCGGCGTCGGCATCAGCCGCAGCCGCTCGCCATCCTCTAGCGCGCCCAGATCGTGGCGCGTGTTGACCGCGCCAGGGTTGTGGAGCACCGTGATCGCGTGCCCGTGGTCGATCGCGCACAGACCGCGCAGCAGCCCGTACACGTAGCGCCCGATTCCGGGGAAGTGGTCGGCGATCTGTCGCCCGTCGATCACGATCCGCAAAAGCTTTCTCCTGGTCGCTGTGTCTGGGCGAAGCAAGCGCCCACATCGATGGCTATATGCGATTCGATGCGCGCGCTTCGTATCCTGGTCTGCGTCTGGGCGAAGCAAGCGCCCACATCGATGGCCATATGCGATTCGATGCGCGCGCTTCGCCCCTCCGTCACCGCCGCTGGCTACTGGCTACTGACTACTGGCTACTCCCCGCGATACCAGCCCCAGACATAGCCGAGCGCTGACGCGTAGGATGCCACCGCCTTGAGCGGCTTGAACCCGAGTCGCCACGATGGAGCGGCGTACGAGTACGGAACAAAGATGTTCGGCAGCACGATCGCGGTTCGAAGCGCCAGAAATGCGGCGGCGTGCAGCGGCGTGGTGAGCGCGCGCCCGCGCGCCCGCGTCCCGTCGCGCCGCACCTCCTGCGCGTGGCCGAAGCCGTAGAGGAACTGCTTGCGCAGCAGCGCGCCGAACGTGGCAGGGGCCGGGTGGTACGTCCAGGTATTGGCCACCAGCACAAAGCGCGGCGCAGCACCATCTTCGCCCCGCGTCCGCCTGACCC
>JAYUUK010000389.1:0-3158 GCA_043754595.1 Roseiflexaceae bacterium
TACAGCCCCGTCCCATCGCTGGCCGCAACCGTCAGACGATTGAGCCCATCGTAGCCATAGTACGTCCGCTCAGCGAACGTGCCGCTGCCGCGGGTCTGGTAGGCGATGTTGCCGTTGGCGTGATACTGATAGCTGCGCTGGAGCGGGCCACCGATGCTGCTCAGGCGCTTGCTATCCGACTCATAGCCCCAGGTCGTCGTCAGGCCGTTGGCATAGGTCGCCGCCGTCTGCTGCCCATCGGTATTGAAACTGCTGCTCTTCAAGTAGCCGCCGGTGTTGCTCGCCGCGCTGCACGCCTCGCTGCCGCCGCTGAACGAGGAGCAGACCCGCTTGGCGCGCCCCAGCATGTCGGTTGCGGTCGTTACTGTCTCGGTATTTGGGTAGACCTGGGTGATCGGCGTGCCTGCCTGATCATAGGTGGTCGAGAATTGGCGGTCGATCGGGCCGCCCGTGACGGTGTTGAGCGTGTAGAGCGTCCCCGTGACCTGCCCACGCGCATCGTAGAACCAGCCGGTGCGCCGCTGCGACTGCCCGCTCTGCCAGACGCTCGATGAGGTTCGCCGCCCTTTGCCAGCATTCCCGCCGTAGGTATCATCGTAGGCGAAGTAGGCGGCCTGATCGGGACCGGTGCGGGCGGTCAGCCGATCGAGCACATCGTAGCCAAACGTGATGGTCTGCCCGCGCGCATCGATCTGCGTCTGGAGCGTCCCATTGGTGTCGTAGGTGTAGCTCCACGCGCCCATATCGGGGTCGTTCGTGCTGGTTTTGCGCCCGAGCGAGTCGTAGACGTTGCTGGTGATGAACGTCCCGCGACTATCCACGTTGGTGGTGTTGGCACGCGCCTGGAGCAACAGATCGCGGCCATCGTAGCGATACTCGGTGACGGGCTGGTGACTGGCGTCGATGTTCTCTTTGACCCAGCGCAGCCGCCCGAGCGTATCGCTCTCGCGGTCGGTCCAATTGCTATTGGCGTCAGTGGTGCGCGTGGTGAGCCCGCCGTTACTGCCGGCGCTGTAGCTCATCGTCGTCACGTCCGCACCGGGTGGATCGACGCTCAGCGTGCGCCCGAGGCCATCGTAGCCGGTCGTCGTCCACTGCGTCGTCCCTGGCGGCGCTTGGTAGGAAACGGTCGTGTTCGCATTTTGGGCATCGCTGGTCTGCACCGTGCGCCCGAGCGCGTCGAAGCGGGTGTAGCTCAGCGTCTGCACGCTGTTATAGTCGCCCACCTCGGTCTTGGTGGCGATCTGCTGGCCGAAGCCATCGTAATACAGCTGGGTCTCTTGGAGCGGGTCGCCACCACTTGCGTCGGCGCGGCGGCGCAGTTGCACCGTGCGGCGCACCGGCACCTCGCTATCGGCGTAGCCAAACGACGCGCTGGTCCCACTCGATGTCCCCGGCTTGGTCACGCTCGCGACTCGCCCAAAGACATCGTAGGTCGCGTTCGTGACCGCACTGTTGACATCGATCAGGCTGCTGAGTTGGCCATAGCGATAGTCGTAGGTCGCGGTTTCCGTGCCGATGATGTACTGATTGAAGCTATGCGCCAACCCCATCGCTGCGGTGCCGCTGCCACCAGTGTAGCCGGTGGTCGTCGCCGCGCGCACACCTCCGGCATTCCCCAGCGCAGTGAAGCTCTCGGCACCACCGCTCGTGACGGTCCGCGCGCCTTTATAGGTAAACGTGCGCACGATCGTTGGATTGCCCACCGTGTCGTACACGTACTCGGTGTCGCGACTATGCAGTGTGGTGCCGTAGGTCGAGGTGGTATTCGGTGGAATGTCATCGTAGGCGCGCTCAGCGGCGAGCAGTCCTTTGTCGCCCGTCTGATCCACTGGATAGGCATCGTACAACCGGATCGTCATCGCCAGCAGGTTGCCCCGGTTGGTCGCATCGATGCCATCGGTCCCGCTGCCATCCGTGACCACCTGGCGCGACAGCCGATTACGAATCCCTGGATTCGTGCCCACCGGCGTGGCATACGTCGAGCGCGTCCGGCGCACCAGCCCATCGTTGCTGAACTCCTTGACACAGGCCACATTGCCCGTTAGGTCGAGATACTGGTACGGGCGATCCTGCACATTTGTCGGCCAGCCATGGTCGTTCGGACTGAGACAGGTGTTCCACCCCAGCCAACCGTTCCCCGGCACATTGGTGATGTTGCGATGATAGAACGTCTGGGTTGTCTGCGTCGGTCCGGTCGCCTGCCCATTGAGTGTCGTCACCACCGTCTGCACCGTCGGGATGAAGGCGCGCCACAACCCGATGCGCAAGCTGTTGGTATCGACCGCGCCCTGATTGCTCGCGGCCGGGTCGTAGCCGTTCTGGGGCAGCTGGATGCGGTCGTAGGTCGTCTCGGTGCGCTGGAGCACGCCGCCGCTGCCGCTGACCTCGCGCTTGGTCACCCGTCCCTTGGTCGCCTCATTGAGCGTGAAGCCGCGCCAGCAGCTTGCATTGAGATCGAAACACGCGGCGCCGGGCGACCCTTGATTGAACCACTCGGTCGTCTTCTGCAGCAACGTCGTGGAACTGTCGGCGTAGACCCGCGTGGTTACGGTCGTGTGACCACGGAACTCCTGGTTCTCACTATGCGCCAGATAGCTCACGCTCGGGACGGTCGGGTGGTTTTTGGCAAAGTACACCTGCGCCGACCAGTTCTGATCGTTGAGCGCCGCGCCGGTGTAGGCGTAGGTCGTCAGATAACTCGCCGCGTAGGCCAGCCCGCTGGTCTCGCTGCGCACAGTCTGGCTGACGCGCCAGAAGTTATCGTAGGTATCGGCGGGGGCCGCGCTCGGCCAGACTTCGTCATAGCTGATGGCATACGTGCCGCGCTGACCATTGTTCACGCCAGTCATGCGCTTGACGATCGGGTCGTACGTGAACGTCGTCGCCGGCAACGCCGTGGCGTTATCCGATCCCACGAGCTGCACGCTCGTGAGCGTCAGCGTCTTCTGCCCCTCGACGCGGTTGCCGCTGCCATCGATGGTGTACCAGTCCGTCGTCAGCGACCCGGCATTGGTCGCGTAGCTCAGATGATAGCGCCGCGCAAGCTGCCCCTGCACTAGCACGCGGATATCATCGAGCCGGTACGCCTCGTGCGCTACGCGGAACTTCATATCCGTGCCGCTCGGCGGACTGCCATACTGCGGGAAATCCCAGAT
>JAYUUK010000390.1:0-28979 GCA_043754595.1 Roseiflexaceae bacterium
GGCGGCGAGCATATGCTCGCCGCCCCGCGTGTGTGTCTGCGCCGTGCGTCAGCACCCCGCACCCTGCTGCTATGCGCTGAGCGAGCGGGGCGTAGCACGGCGGCTCGGCACGCACGATCGCCCGTTTTCCAGCTAGCGCAGCGGCGTAATTTTGGTGTGCTTTTCGCTGTCGCGTCGCGCGAGTTCGATCAGCAGCGGCATCGACTGGCCATCGGCGACGCCCGGCGCGTGGCCAGACTCATCGATCAGGAGCCGCTGCACGCTCTCGGCGGGAGCTGGCATGCCAATGCCGAACCCCTGCACCATCTCGCAGCCAGCCGCTTGGAGCCAGGCGCACTGGCTTTCGTCGGTCACGCCCTCAGCCACCACGAGCACCCCCAGCCCTTTGCTGAGCGCGATGATGGCGCGCACGACACCCTCGTCTTTGCTATCCTGGGTCACGCCCTGGATGAAGGCGCGGTCGATCTTGACGATATCGACGGGGAGACGCTTGAGGTAGGTGAGCGATGTCTGGCCGCTGCCGAAGTCGTCGATCGCGATGCGTAGGCCGAGACGCTTGAACTGTTCGAGCATCTCCTGAGTGGTCTGCGGGTCGCGCATGGCCGCGCTCTCGGTCAGTTCGATGGTGACTCGGCTGGCCGGCGCGCCAGTATCTTCAAGACACGACTGAACGTAGTGGACGAGGTCGCGGTCTTGAAACGAGCGCATCGAGAGATTGATCGAGACCCCGAGCGCCATGCCCTGGCGGCTCCAGGCCGCGATCTGTCGCAGCGCCGTCCGCATCACCCAGCGGTCGAGCGAGCGAATCAGCCCCGACTCCTCGGCGTACGGCACAAACGCGCCTGGCTGGAGGAGGCCGCGCGTCGGGTGATTCCAGCGCACTAGCGCCTCGACGTGGAGGATATCGCCGGTCTCTAGGCTGCGGATCGGCTGATAGTGGAGCACGAGCTCGGCGTGTGGGATCGCGTGGCGCAGCTCGGTGTCGATCCGCAGGCGCTCCTCGTTGTGGACGCTGAGCGAGGGCTCGTAGAACTGGTAACTGTCGCCCTCGCTCTTGGCGCGGTACATGGCGATATCGGCGTGTTTGAGCAGGTCGTCGGCGCTGGTGCCGTCCTCGGGGGAGCAGGCGATCCCGACGCTGACGCCGAGGTGGATGAGCTGCCCGCGCAGCTCGAACGGCAGGATGAACTGGTCCAGGATGCGCTGCGCGATCGACTCGGCCGGCTTTGAGTCGGTCAGGTCAGGCATAATCAGCGCGAACTCATCGCCGCCGAGTCTGGCGAGCGTATCGCCGCCGCGCGCCTGATGACGCAGCCGCCCGGCCACCTGGACCAACAACTCATCGCCGGCGTCGTGGCCGAGCGTATCGTTGACCTTCTTGAACCCATCGAGATCGAGATAGAGCAGCGCGGTGCGGCTGGCGTGCTGTTTGGCGCTGGCGAGCGCGCGGAGGATCTCGTCGTGGAAGCGCCGGCGGTTGGCGAGCTGCGTGAGCGGGTCGAAGTACGCGAGTAGCTCGATCTGGTGCTCGGTAGTCTTGCGCGCGTCGATGTCGCGGGTGATGGCGACGATCTCGGTGATGCTACTTGCCGCCTGGTCGTAGACGGTGCGCGCCGATGTCTCGAACCAGAGGTAGTGACCGCCCTTGTGGCGGACGCGAAAGTGGGTGGTCACCGCACCGGTATCGTGGACTTTGCCGCGGTAGAGCGCATTCCAGGAGTCGTCCGGGTGGATGAAGTCGAGCGGGCTGGTGCCGATTATCTCGCTCACCTGATAGCCGAGCATACGCTCCATCGCCGGCGAGCAGTAGCGGAAGGTGCCGTCTGGGCCATGCACCGAGATCATGTCGGTGGCGTGTTTGGTGAGCATCCGGTAGCGCTCTTCGCTTGCTCGCACCTCAGCGGTGCGTTCCTCGACTTGCCGCTCGAGCGAGCCGCGCGCATCTTCGATCGCTTGCTGCCCCGAGACCATATTGTCCATCAGCGAGTCGAGTTGATGACGGTAGTGCCACAGCCGCACACCGATCATGCTCACGATGACGAATGTGATGACGATGAGCACTGCAAAGCCCTCGGGGACAGTGTGGACACGAAATGGAGAGCGCTCGGCGACGACGATGCTGAGGCCGATCGTGGCGATGGTGCCGGCGATCAGCAGCTTCAGCTTGCGATCGCGGAAATGTGGCAGGCTCACCACCAGCGCCAGCATCGGGACCATGATCATACCCGTGATTGTGGCCGGGAGGATGTAAGCTGCCGCGATCGTGCTGAGATAGCCCATCACGCTGACGATCAGCGCCGCGCGGGTCAGATCGTCGGCGTGCGCCGCTCGCCGCACCAGTAGCAGCGCGCCACAGCAGAACAGCGCCAGCACCGCGCCACCATAGAGCGGTAGCCACTGGGACCGCACGCCGAGCCAGCATGCGGCGATGGCTGTTATGAGCGTGACGCAGACGTACCAGTTTGCAAATCTGATAAACCAGATGCGCTCGGCTGGAGGGTTCCAAGATAGTGTATCCGTAGAGAGCATTGACGTAACCTGGTAGAATAGTACTATCAGGATTGTAGCCTGCGAATGTTACCAGATCGCCGCGTCTGAGCGGCTTGCGTGTAGAAGCCTATGACACATCACATATTGATCGCCGACGATGAGCCATCGGTGTTGGCGGTGCTGCGAATCTTTTTCGAGCGCCAGGGCTATGGAGTCACGACTGCGATCAATGGACGCGAGGTGGTGGAGCGCGGGGCGGGCATCCTGCCAGATCTCGTCATTCTAGATATCCAGATGCCGTACAAGACCGGTGTGGAGGCCGCCACCGAGTTGCGCGCCGACCCACGGTACCGGCGGGTGCCATTCGTGGCGATGACGGCCTACGTGCGCGACTATCTGCCATCGGATGTGCTCGAAGCTGGATTTGCGCACGTGCTGAGCAAGCCATTCGATCTGGCCGAGCTGCACGGGGTAGTGACGGCGCTGCTGCAGTCGCGGCAGCGCGCTGAGGGCCAGGAATAGACGCTGCGGTCTGGCGCTAGCCGAGATCGGGCAGGCGGGCGACGCTGGCCGCGAGCTGCGGGACATCATCGGCGCGCAGCGTAATATGGCCGAGCTTGCGTCCGGGACGGGCGGCCTTGCCGTAGAGGTGGAGGTGTGCGCCGTCGATCGCCAGGATCGCCGCCTGGTCGGGGATGAACCCGATCAGGTTATGCATGCTAGCGGCACCGCGTAGGGCCGCCGACCCGAGCGGCAGCCCGGCCACAGCGCGGATGTGATTTTCGAACTGGCTGGTCTCGGCCGCCTCGATAGTCCAGTGTCCCGAGTTATGGACTCGCGGCGCCATCTCATTGATCACCAGCTGGGTCTCGCCTCCGATACGATCGCCAGCGGCGGCCGTCACGCGCCCTGGCGCGGCTTTGGGCACCGCGAACGTCTCGATCGCCAGCAGCCCGACATAGCCCAGGGCATCGAGCGCCACAGTGGCGATCCGCTCGCACTGGAGCAGCAGATCGGGTGGGCAGCCGGGGGCCGGGGCGATCGAGCGGCGCAAAATGCCATCGCGGTGCTCGTTCTGCACCGGCGCATAGCAGACCACCGCACCATCGCGGCCGCGCGCCGCCAGGATTGAGAGCTCGCGGCTGAACGGGATGAACGCCTCAAGGATCAGCGGCTGCCCGCCGAGCGTGGCCCAGGCGGCTTCGAGCTGCGCCACATCGCGGACCGTCGCCTGGCTCTTGCCGTCGTAGCCGAGGCGTCTGGTCTTGAGCACCGCCGGGTAGCCGATCGCTGCGATGGCGAGCGCGAGTTCATCGCGGGTCGCGACGGCGGCGAACTGCGGCACCGCGCAGCCAAGCTGCTGGAAGAAGCGCTTCTCCTCGATCCGGTCTTGGCCGATCGCCAGCGCTATAGGCGGTGGGAAGACCGGCACGATCGCGGCGATCTGCGCGGCGGCGGCGAGCGGCACGTTCTCGAACTCGTAGGTGACAACATCGCAGCCGCTGGCGAAGGCCGCGAGCGCGGATGCGTCGTCGAAGCTCGCCACCGTCTGCGGGGCGAGCGGCGCGGCTGGCGAGTTCGGCGTCGGGTCGAAGCAGCGCAGCTCAAAGCCGAGCGGGTAAGCGGCGAGCGCCAGCATGCGCCCGAGCTGACCGGCGCCGAGGATACCAATCGTGGTCATACACGATCCGGCCGCGGGTCTGGGTTATCGAGCACCATCTGGGTCTGCTTGGCGCGGTAGGCGGCGAGCGCCGCGGCGATCGGCTCGTGGCGCGGCGCGAGGATGGCGGCGGCCAGGATCGCGGCGTTGATCGCCCCCGCCCGGCCGATCGCCAGCGTCGCCACCGGAATTCCGGCCGGCATCTGCACGATCGAAAGTAGCGAGTCAAGACCCTTGAGCGCCGCGCTCTCCACCGGCACGCCGAGCACCGGCAGCGGCGTCTTGGCGGCCACCATGCCAGGCAGATGTGCGGCCCCGCCGGCCCCGGCGATGATCACGGCGATGCCACGCCCCTCGGCCGCCTCGGCGTAGCTGAACAGCAGATCGGGCGTGCGGTGAGCCGAGACGACGCGGGCCTCGAACGGGATCTCCAGCAGTTCGAGCGTGCTCGCCGTGTGCCGCATCGTCTCCCAGTCCGACTTCGAGCCCATAATCAGTGCGAC
Source organism: Roseiflexaceae bacterium (assembly GCA_043754595.1). Taxonomy (GTDB): domain Bacteria; phylum Chloroflexota; class Chloroflexia; order Chloroflexales; family Roseiflexaceae; genus JAYUUK01. The sequence goes on from JAYUUK010000390.1 coordinate 4,654, forward strand.
GAGTGGTGTCATAAAAGCAATCCTAAAAAGGAGAAACGGTGGGTGGCCCCCACGCCCCGCTGTGCGCTGCGCGCTATGCGATGGCGGCGATAGCCCGCTCGTAGACCGCGACGTAGGCCGCGGCCGAGCTCGGCCAGGAGTGGTCCTCGCGCATGCCGCGCGCCCGGAGCAGCGCCCAGTCCTGCTGCCGATGGAACGCGGCGATCGCCCGCCCGAATGTGTCGATCAGATAGTGCGCATCGTAGGGGTGGAAGCAGAACCCGTTGCCATCGAAGCCCTCGGTGACGGTATCGGCGAGGCCACCGGTGGCGCGCACCACCGGCACTGTGCCGTAACGCAGCCCGATCAGCTGGCCGAGACCGCCCGGCTCGAAGCGCGACGGCATGGCAAAAATATCGCTGCCGGCGTAAATCCGCTGCGCCAGCGCTAGGTCGTAGCGCAGGTGGAGCGCCACACGGCCGGGGTAGGCGCGGGCATAGTTGCCAAACACCCACTCCCAGTGCGGGTGGGGCGAGCCGAGTAGCACCAGCTGCGCATCGGTATCGTTCATGAGCCAGGGCATCGCGCCATCCAACAGGTCGATCCCTTTTTGCTCGGCGAGCCGCGTGACCAGCGCGACGATCGGTTTAGCGGGGTCGACGGCGAAGCCGCACTCGCGCTGAAGCGCGGCCTTGCAGATCGCCTTGCCAGCCTGATCATCGGCGTCGTAGCTGGCGGGGATGTGCGGGTCTGTGGCGGGGTTGAAGAAGGCGGTGTCGATGCCGTTGAGGATGCCGACTAGACTATCGCGGCGGTTATTGAGCAGCCCATCGAGTCGCTCGCCGTACTCGGGCGTGAGGATCTGCTGGGCGTACGTCGGCGAGACTGTGGTGATCATATCGGCGAAAATGATGGCGCGCGCCATAAAGTTGAACTCATCACTGAAGCCGGCACTGCGCTCCAGAAGCCCGCCGTCTGACAGGCCGGCGAGCGCGAGCGTGCCGGCTCCGAACTGCCCCTGATAGGCGAGGTTGTGGATGGTGAAGACCGTGGCGATATTGCCAAACGTGTAGCGGTAGAACGTCTTGAGGTAGTTGATCGTCAGGCCGGCGTGCCAGTCGTTGGCGTGAAGCACGGCCGGCTGCCAGCCGTCCACCTCGCGCAGATGCTGGAGCAGGCTCATCGCGCCGCGGGCGAACAGGATGAATCGCCGGTCGTCGTCGGCCTCGCCGTAGATCGCATCGCGCTCGAAGGCCGCAGGGATATCGAGCAGATACACCGGCGTCTCGCCGATCATCGTCTGGAAGATCCGCAGCTCCTCCTGGCGCTCGCCGACGGGGAGAAACCCTGCGGCGATCGGGCCGCTGGTAGCGATATTCTGCTCGCGCAGCCGACGGTAGCGCGGCATCGCGATCCGGACATCGTGCCCGAGCCGGCGCAGCGCGGCCGGCAGCGCACCGGCCACATCGGCGAGCCCACCGGTCTTGATCAGCGGCGCGACTTCGGCTGAGACGAAGAGGATATTCACAGGTGCCTCGCTGGGATGGGTGCGGTTGCCGCTATTATAGCAGAGAACTTGCGGAGAGAAAGAATGCTATAATGCGCTAATATGCGTTGCCCATACTGCCAAACTCAAGAGACCGACGTGATCGACACGCGCAAGCTCAATGGTGGCGAGTCGATTCGGCGGCGGCGCAAGTGCGCCAAATGCGGGCGGCGCTTCACCACCTATGAGCGCGTCGAGTCCGTCAGCGTGACGGTGGTGAAGAAGAACGGCGAGCGCGAGCCGTATGACCGCGAGAAGTTGCTGCGCGGGGTGCGGACGGCGTGCTACCGCCGGCCGGTGTCGGCGATGCAGATCGAATCGTTCGCCAACGATGTCGAGGCGGATCTGATGGCGATCGACGAGCCAGAGATAACGTCCTCGGCGATCGGCGATATTGTGATGCGCCATCTGCGCGCGGTGGACGAAGTGGCCTATATCCGGTTCGCATCGGTCTATCGCTCGTTCACCGATCTCGGCAAGCTGCGCGAGGCGGTCGACGAGCTGCTCGGGCCGTAAGGTATTTCGTGCCCGAATTTATATATGTGGAGCAGTTGTGACCAACAATAATATGGCAGGCGGCGCGGCGGGGCCGTTTGGCCGCTTCAAAGGCTACCTGACAGAATTTCAGACTGGGATCCGCGCGCTGCGCTGGGGGCCGGTGCTGCTGTTCGGCATCGGCGCCGGTCTGCTGATGCCGGTCGCGCTGTCGCAGGCCGGCACGCTGGCGTTTGTGGCCGGGATCGTGCCAGTGGGCGTCGGCTATCTGATCGCGCGGACGGTGCAGCAGCATCACTGGGTCCACGGGCTGGTGGCTGGCGTCATCGCCGCGATCACCGCCGCGATCTTGTTGGCGTTTCTGGTGTTCTACACCAGCTTTGGCACCAACGGCAACAGTCTGGCGGCGGCTGGCGGCTCGCTGCTCGGCATCTGGGCCACCACTACCAGCTTTATCGCGTTCTCGCTGATCGTCTTCAGCACATTTGGGGCATCGACGGGCGGCAGGGCGGCGGTGCGCAACCAGGAGCTGGCGCGTCAGCAGCAGGAGCGCGGCGGCTCGCTGGAGCGGCCGAGCGTGATCCGTGAGCCGGAAGACCTGCGCGGGCTGAGCCTGCCGCAGCTCGGCTCGTATGTCAACGACCTGTTTCGCAAAAAGGGCTTCGAGTTCATCGACTATAAGTTTATCGATAAAGATAAGCACCTCGACCTGTGGATGCGCTACGAAAAAGAGTTGTACCACATCAGAACGTCGGTAGCGGACAAAATCCCACCGGGGACGATCGAGTCGCTGGTGCAGGAGATGAAGCGCGAGGGCGCGCAGAAGGGAATCGTCATCGCCTCGACCGAGTTCACTCCGGCGGCGGCCAAGAGTGCCAAAGACCGGCGGGTGGTGCTGATCGACGGCGCGACGCTGTATCAGATCGCGGAGAAGTAGATGCAGATCGATTTGACGGGCAAGGTGGCGCTGGTCACCGGCGGCTCGCGCGGCATTGGTCGGGCGGTGAGCGAGACGCTGGCGGCGGCGGGGGCCACGCTGGTGGTCAACTACCGTGGCAATCAGGCGGCAGCCGACGAGACGGTGGCGGCTATCGCGGCGGCCGGCGGCAGCGCCACGGCGGTGCAGGCCGATATTGCAACAACTGCCGACGTCGAGCGTCTGTTCAAGGGCGTCGTCGACGCGCACGGCCGGCTGGATATTTTGGTGAACAACGCCGGGGTCACCCGCGACACGCTGCTGCTGCGGATGAAAGAGGATGACTTCGATGTGGTGCTCGACACCAATCTGCGCGGGGTCTACCTCTGCACCCGCGCGGCGCTACGGCCGATGATGAAAAAGGGCGGCAGGATCATCAACATCTCGTCGGTCGTCGGGCTGATGGGTAATCCAGGGCAGTCGAACTACGCCGCGGCCAAAGCCGGGGTTCTCGGATTCACCAAGGCGGTAGCGCGCGAGATGGCTTCGCGGGCGATCACGGTCAACGCGGTGGCCCCCGGCTACATTTTGACCGAGATGACCGACGCGCTCGGCGAGCAGGTGCGGCAGGCGATTCTGGCCAACATCCCGCTCGGGCGGCTCGGAACCCCGCAGGACGTGGCCGGCCTGGTTTGCTTTCTGGCGTCCGATGCAGCGAGCTACATCACCGGGCAGACGCTCACGGTGGACGGCGGCATGGTCATGGCGTGAGGCGAAAGCCTTGACGCTCATCATGAATAACGGTAGAATACCGGCCATCACGAGCCGCAGAGAAGGAGTTGGCACGGTGTTCGCACCGTCGATGATGGTCGCTTCACCCTACCTACTGCTCGATCGCGCCCGCGCAGCGATGCTCCAGATCCCCGGCGTGCTCGCGAGCGCAGCGCTGCCGGCCATCGCCGCGCGTCCGCTGGCGTCAGCTGGCGGCATCTGCCTGCGGGAGGCGCCCGGCGGGGTGATCATCGAGTGCGGGATCGTGGCCGAGGCGACGGACGACCTGCGCGAGATCGCTGCGGCGGTGCAGATCGCGGTGTCGCGAGCGGCGAGCAGTATGGGGGAGACCCCGAGCGCCGTCAATATTTTTATCGCGGCGGTCGGCGAGCGGCCGGCAGAAAAGGCGAGCGCCCATGTCTAGTCTGCGCCACCGCGTTCGTATTCTGGCGCTGCAGGCGCTCTTCGAGCTCGACGCGACGAGCCACCCGATCGATGATGTGATGGCACGGATCCTCGAGGACGAGGTGCTGCCGCCGGAGGGTGAGCGGTTTTTGCGTGGGCTGGTGTTTGGCGTGTGGGAACATATGACGTATCTGGATCGGCTGATCGAGGAGTCGGCGCCGAGCTGGCCGGTCAGCCAGATGCCGGGTGTGGATAAAGCGGTGCTGCGCATCGCCCTCTACGAGATGATCATCGACGAACAGGAGCGCACTCCGGTGAAGGCGGTGATCAACGAGGCGGTCGAGATCGCGAAGAACTACGGTAGCGATAGCTCGAGCCGATTTGTCAATGGCGTGCTCGGCACCGCCGTAACGCGCTATGTTGAAGGTAAACGTTCCTCTTGAAAGGAGACACGTATGGCATCCCCCGAAATGGAAGCCAAGCTGAAGAAGATTGTGGCCGAGCAGCTTGATGTCGATGAGGCCAAAGTGATCCCGAGCGCGCGTTTCATCGAAGACCTGAATGCGGACTCGCTCGATCTGGTCGAGATGATCATGTCGCTCGAAGAGAACTTCGAGGTGACCATCCCCGACGAAGATGCCGAGAAGATCCTGACGGTGGCCGATGCGATGGCGTTCATCGACAAGCAGCACAAGTAGCGATCGGTGGCGGAAGCGCTGGCACGGGCCGTAGCACGTGGGTCCGCCTGCGTTCTACGGCTTTTCTGTGAGCCACGCCTGGTGCGTCTGACCAGACGTAGCAGGCGCAGACGCAGCGGGGACGCGTCTGCGGTGCTTCGACGAATGACAATCTTCGCACGAGCGAAGTAACGATAGCGAGCGGCGATGGAATTTCTCGGCGTCGGACCTGGCGAGCTCTTCGTCATCTTAATCCTGCTGCTGATCGTCTTCGGGCCGGAGCGGCTGCCGGAGCTGGCGCGACAGGCCGGGCGTATGGTCGTTAGCCTGCGCAACTGGGTCGCGCGCTCGCCGGATGCCGCGATGGTGCTGCGCGCCCGCGACGAGCTCGAACAGGAGTTTCGCGCTATCCGCGATAGCCTGAATGAGGAGCTGCAGGCGGTGCGCGATGAGGTGCAGATGGCGCGCAACGAGCTGACGCAGGCCACGCGGCTGATCGAAGACTCGGCCGACTCAGTGGGGAAGGCGGCGGACGATGCGCTCAATGCGGCGCAGGCCGCGATGCAGGCCAGCGCGAGCGCCGAGCAGGCAGCAGAGAGCGCGCTGGTCTCGGCCGAGACCGCCGAGCAAGCGGCGGACGAGGCCGCCGATCTGGTGGAGGCGGTGGAGGCGGTCGAGCCGAGCGCGGCCGGTGGGCCGGCAGGTGGCGCTCCGGCAGACGCCGATGTGTCGAGCTTCACCACCATGCCGCCCGACCCGATGCAGGAGCTCAACGATATCATCGCCAGCAGCAACGGCGCTGTGCCGCGCAGCGGCCGGACGCGCTTTGCCGCCGACACTGGGCTGCGGCCGATGCTGGCGGAGACAGGGCCGGACGCCACTGCCATGGCGGCGCAGCTCGAACAGCTCAGCGGCGATATGGTGCAGGTCCGCGCCGAGCTGGCCGAGCTGCGGGCGCAGCTGCGCGGCGATGATGGTCAGCGGGCGGCGAGCGAGGCCGAGACACTCGTGGCCGACTAAGCCTGGAAAGCGAGGATGATGCGATGACAACCAATCAACTGCTGGTGCCGATCGTCCTGATCGTCACTTCACTCATGATCCCACTGATCGTGATGGTCGTGGTGCGCTTCGCGGTCAAAGATGAGGTGATGGCGTTGGCAAACGTCGAGGTCGCCGCGCCTGAGGCGAAATTCGACACGATCGGCGATTTCTGGACGGGGATGGCGCCGCATCTGTTCGAGCTGCGCGACCGGCTGGTCAAGAGCGTGCTGGCGCTGGGGATCGGCACCGCGATCGGGTTCTACCTGGTCAACAGTACGAATCTGCTCGGCATGGCGCTGCCCGATTTTATGGTCAAGCATCTTGCTCCTCCCGGCACGACGCTTCAGGCGGTGCAGGTCGGCGAGACGTTTTTCGCCTACATGAGGATCGCGCTGGTGGTCGGCACGGCGATGGCGATGCCGGTGATCGTCTATCAGATCGTCGCCTTCTTCTCGCCAGGGCTGCTGCCCAACGAGAAGCGGATCGTCTACACCGCGCTGCCGTTCGTCTCCGAGCTCTTTCTGGCCGGGCTGCTGTTTGGCTGGTCCTTCACCGTGCCGGCCGCGCTCGCTTTTTTGCTCAACTATGGCACGAGCGAGATGGTGGCGAACAAACCGACGATCGAGAGCTTCATGGGGCTGGTGGCGACGCTGCTGCTGTGGAACGGGCTGATCTTCGAGCTGCCGGCGATCGTGTTTCTGCTAGCGCGGCTCGGCATCGTGACCACCAAGCAGCTGGCGGCGACGCGGCGCTACGCGATCGTGATCATCACGATCATCGCCGCCCTGATCACGCCAACCGGCGACCCGTACAATCTGCTGCTGCTCGCCGGCCCGATGTATTTGCTCTATGAGCTCGGCATCCTGCTCTCGCGCTTTGTGCCGAAGAAGCCAGAGGAGCCGACGATCGCCCTGCCGACGAGCTGATCGTCCTACTCGGCGAGCGATGAATTACATAACGATGGTCTGCCCATCGGCGCGCACGGTCAGCGGCAGACGCGCCGCCGGGATGCCAGTCTCGGGGAACCAGACCCGCCCGGTTTTGACGAGAATCAGCAGGCCGCGCTCATCGCCGATGGGCGCGAAGCTGGCGCTGCTCTCGCTGTACGGCTGCGCGCCGAGGAGAGCACAGTACGCGGCGATGCTCGCCGGCACATCGTCGCAGGCGATGCCGATCTCGGAGATACAGCGCAAGCACTGCGGCCCGAACGGCGCGTCTGCCGCGTCCGGCGGCTCGTCCGGCAGGCTGTGGCGGGCGATCAGCTCAAGGATATTGCCGACTGGGTCACGAAAGTAGACCGCATCGCTATCCCAGCTGTCGGTGTGAAAGACCGTCTGCCCGGCGCTATCGGCGAGCAGCGATGCGCGGGGTGCAAGCCATACGACCGCATCGGCGATGCGCTGGCGCGGGACGTTCATGGCAAAGTGGTACACGCCCGCCTGGCCAGGGACGAAGCGCAACAGCGACGCGCCGACGCGAACGGCGAGCGCGCCGCCAGCCAGCGATATCGGCAGCCCGAGCACCTCGGCGTAGAATGGCGCGAGCGCGTGAGGGTCCGCCGCGGTGAGCTCCAGTTCGGCGATATGCATGGCAGCTCCATCTGTCTGTTTCGCAAACCTATGAGCGATGCAAAGGCGTGAAGTGCAGCGCGTCAGAAAAAGAAGCGTGATGCGTATGTAGATTATACGGCTAGATCTGACGAAGAAATCGCTCTGGGCTGGCGAGGAATAGCCTGGTCAGCTGAACGTGCTCCAGATACTCATAGGCCGCCTGACGAGGCGCGCCGTCATCGAACAGATAGATCGTCGCGCCAGGATAGGCCATCAGGATGGGCGAGTGGGTGGCGATGATGAACTGCGCGCCGTGATTGGTGACCAGCCCGCGCACCATGCTCAAAAATGCAACCTGCCGCACCGGCGAGAGCGGCGCCTCCGGCTCGTCCAGCAGGTAGAGGCCATCAGGGACGAAGCGCGCCTTGAACAGTGTCACGTAGCTCTCGCCATGGGATGCGCTGTCGAGATCCTCACCGTAGCGCTGCCGCAGCGCCGCCAGCTCCCGGAGGTGCGGCATCCTGGCGAGGCTGCGGGCGTGCTCCGAGGCGTGGGCGAAATCCACATCGACCTGCGCCAGATCGCGCTCCAGCCCCTCGCGGATCTGGCGCACGCGCTTGACGAAGCCGAAGAAATCCTCGGATCGCATGAAGAACCCCCGGCGCGAGCGCCTGCGCCACGCGAGCGTCATGGCATCGGCGAGCGGCCGCAGCGCCGAGAGCGTCAGGTCATCGCTGGCGTCAGCGCTACCGACGGTGATCGCTCCGGCGGCGCAGGCGATGGCCTCTAGAATGGTCGATTTGCCCGAGCCGTTCTCGCCGACCAGGATCGTCACGTCGCTATCGAGCGACAGCTCGCCGCCGGCGAGCGCGCGCACGGCCGGGACGCTGAACGGATAGTCTTGGCGCTCGGTTGGGGCGAGGCGGATCTGGGTGAGGTGTGGCATAGCGTATGATACAGCAAATGGGCTCACGATGAATCAGCGCATCCCGCGCCGGCTGATCCTGGACAAGCCGACGCGCGACGCCATCGCGATCTTCGAGCCGCGCCTGGCGCCGCTGCTGCGCCGGGTGGCTCTGGCCGCTGCGGTGGTGCGCTGGTGTGTGGCCGGGCCGCCGCGCTACACGCTGGTGCTGCCGCAGGGGTGGGCTGAGCGAACGCTCGGCGCGGGCGGCGATGATGCCGGGGCGGTCTGGCGGCGGCTGGCGGACTATGCCCCGCCGCTGGCCGCCGCAATCGGGGAGGACGGCCTGGCGTGGGCGCTTGGGCGCGGCGCGGCCGCCACAGACATGGCCGGCGCAGTGTGGTCGCTGCGGCGGCGCGGGTTGTCTGTGGCCACGATCCCCGTCGGCTGGGTCGTCGGCCCGGGGCTGGGATCGCTGCCGGGCGCCCAGGGCTGGCAGGTGGCGGCGCTGAACAGCGCCTACGTGGCGGGCCAGGTAGACGCTCACTCGCCCACTGGCGTGCGCTGGATGCGGCGGGTGCGGCTGCCCGAGCTGGATGAGCCGACGCGCGCTGCGCTGACGCGGCTGGGGGCGCTGGCAGCCGATCTGACTGGCGAGCGTCTGGATATCGAGCGCGAGGTGGGACAGCGGCTGCTGCGCGACTACGGGCCGCCAGGCGCGGCGCTGAGCCCGGCGCTGCGGCGCTGGTGGGCGCTGAGCTTCGCGGCGCTGCTGGCCGAGATGGCGCGGACAATGCGCGGCGAGGTGCCGCAGCGCTACCGCGAGCCGCTGGAGCAGTGGCTGGCGGAGCGCGGAGCGGCGCGACGGGCGCTCATCGAACGCTTAGACGGTGTGCAGGCGCTGCTCGATGCGACCGTGGTAGAATAGAGCGCCGTCAAGCCTCCTGTCCAAGCCTAATCATGGATGCGCCATGCGACCAGCGATGTACAACCGACTGATCATGATGCTGGCCTTGCTGCTGGCCGGGTGCGCCCCGCTTGGCTCGGCTGCGGTGCCGACGATGACGCTCGCGCCCTCGCCGACGACGGCCACGATAGTCCCGACTATAAGCGCCGCACCGACGAGCGCGCCCAGCGCTGCCCCCACGAGCGCGCCAGACCCGCCGCCGCCCACCGACCCGCCGCCGCCGCCAACCCCAACGCTGGCCTCGCTCGATGCCGGTGAGCGCTCGCGGGTGTTCGAGCAGGTCTGGACGCTCATCCGCGACCGCTATGTCTACACCGACTTTCGTGGCCAGAACTGGGATCTGATCAAGGCCGAGTTCGCGCCGAAGACTGCTGCCGCCAGCGACCCCACGGAGTTCTACGACCTGATCGACGAGATGATCGGGCTGCTCGGCGATGACCACACCCGGCTGGACTCGCCGCAGGATGTGGCCGAGGAGCAGGCCAGCTTCGATGGCACGCTGACCTACGCCGGGATCGGCGCGATGATCCGCGATGTGCCGGAGGGCATTCTGATCACCAGGCTGGCGCGCGGCGGCCCGGCCGATATCGCCGGCCTCAAGCCGCGCGATCTGGTGGTGGCCATCGACGGCGTGCTGGTGAGCGATACCGTGACCCTCGGCCCGGCCGGCCCAATCGGCAAGGTCCGCGGTCCGTCTGGCACCGCCGTCACGCTGACGGTAATCTCCGACGGCGCCGAGCGTCAGGTGCCGGTGACCAGGCGGGTGATCGCCGCCGACGCGTTCCCCGATGTCGAGGCGCTGCGGCTGCCGAACAGCAAGATCGGCTACCTGCTGATCGATACCTTCAGCGTCGATGACCTGGACGGCAGGGTGCGCGACGCGCTGGAGAACCTGGCCGAGGCCGGGCCGCTCGATGGGCTGATCATCGACGTGCGCGACAACAGCGGCGGGCGGATCGACTACATGCTCAACACGATCGCGCTGTTCCAGGACGGCGGCACGATCGGCAAGAGCAGCGGCCGCGACTACAGCGATACGCTGACGGTCCCTGGCGGGCGGGTGATTCCGGCCTACCGCTCGCTGCCGATCGCCATCCTGACCGGCGACGGCTCGGTGAGCGCCGCCGAGATGTTCAGCGCCGGGATGCAGCACCTCGGGCGGGCCAAGGTGGTGGGGACGCGCAGCGCCGGCAACACTGAGAACTTGCTGTCCCACGATCTCGAAGATGGCTCGCGGCTGTGGCTGGCCGAGCTGGTGTTTCGGCTGCCGGACGGCACGCTGATCGAGGGCAAGGGCGTGATTCCCGACCGCGAGGTCGCGGCTGACTACTGGCGCTTCCCGTTGGAGCGCGACCCGCAGGTCAAGGCGGCGGTCGATGTGCTCGCCCCGACGTAGCGGCTGGCTCGCAGCGCACAGCGGGGGCTTGGGGCTGACAGCGGGGGCGTGAGGGCGTAGCCCCCAAATTATAGAGTCTGGAGCTGTATGGACGACCCTAACCCCCGGCCGATCGCACTGGTCACCGGGGCATCGCGTGGGATCGGCGCTGCGGCGGCGCGCGAGCTCGCACACCACGGCTACGGGCTGGTACTAGTGGCGCGCTCGGCCGACGCGACCGTGGCGCTGGCGGCTGAGCTGACGCAGGGCGGCGCGCCGAGCATCGCGCTCCCCACCGATATGCGTGATGTGGCGGCGGTGCGGCGCATGGTCGATGCGGCGCTGGCGCACTTCGGCCGGGTCGATCTGCTGGTCAGCAACGCCGGCGTGGGCGAGGCAAAGTCCCTGGCGAAGCTGGCCGACGAGGACGTGGCGGCGGTGCTCGAGACCAATCTTGTATCGCAGATCTTGCTGACGCGGCTACTGCTGCCGCAGATGCTGGAGCGGCGGCGCGGCGGGCTGATCTACATCGGCTCGGTGGCTGGCTACGTCGGGATGCCTGGCGGGACGATCTACGCCGCCACAAAGTACGGGCTGCTCGGGTTCGCCACGGCCCTACGGCGCGAGCTGCGGCGCAAGGGCATCGGCGTGACTTACATCGCACCGGGGTTCATCGAGACCGAGATGATCGCCGGGCTGCGTGGCGTGCCGAAATCCCCGCCAAGCGTGGTGGCCAGGGCGGTCGCCGCCGCTGCTGCCAGGCCACGGCGCAGCATCATCGTGCCATGGTGGTACGGCGGGCTCATCGGTCTGGAGCGTCTGGCGCCGTGGCTGGCGGATGTGGTGCTGTCGCGGGTGAGGTGAACGCGCGACGTGGTATCATGGGTGAGGCGCAGAAAGGAGACATCCGATGGAGATTCCGTTTCCCGGCATGGACCCGTTTCTGGAGCGGGCGAGCCTGTGGCCAGATCTGCACGCGGGGCTTATCACTGGCATGCGCGATGCGCTGCAGCGGCGGCTCGATCCGAAGTACGTGGCGGTGATCACACCCTACATCACGGTGGAGAGCATCGATATCTCGCCATTCCGCCAGATGTTCATCCCAGATGTGGCCATCCTTGGCCAGGCCGAGCCAGACGACGCCGGTGCTGTGACGACGATCGCCGCCGCGCCGCTGACGCTGCCGGCCACTACGAGCGTCCCCACCCGCTACGCCCGGATCGAGATCCGCAGCGTCACCAACGATGTGCTCGTCACCAGCATCGAGCTGCTCTCGCCCGCCAATAAGCGTCCTGGGCAAGACGGGGTGGACGCCTATGTAAAGAAGCGCAGCGAGCTCTACGCGAGCAACGTCCATCTGCTGGAGATCAACCTGCTACGCGGTGGAGTGCGACCGAGTCTGGTCAGCCCGCTGCCAGACAAGCCATACTTCGTGTTCGTGAGCCGGGCCTACACCCGGCCGATGGTGGATGTCTGGCGGATCGACCTCCACGAGGCGCTGCCGGTGGTCCCGGTGCCGCTTATCAGGCCGGACCCCGATGTGCCGCTCAACCTGCCGCGCATTCTGCGGCGGGTGTACCGCAACGCGCGTTACGAGCGGCAAGTTAACTACCGCGCCGCGCCGCCGCTCCCGGCGCTGCCGCCAGATGACGCCGCGTGGGTGGACGCGCAGCTGCGCGAGCGCGGGCTGCGCTCCCCAGCACAAGAACCAACGCACTAGGGAGAGCGCGAGGCGGCGACGATCTGCTGTTGCAGCTCGGCGTCGATCGTCAGCGGCGAGCCCCGCTCGTCCAGGATTGCCCGCGCGATCTCGTGCGCCGCCCCAGGTCTGCCCAGCCGCGTCGCGTTGGCGCGCATCAGCGCCAGCCGCGCAGCATCGCCCAGCAGCGCGTCGATCTTGAACGCCAGCGTCTGCATGATATTGCAGCGGATGGCCACCCCCTGCTCCAGCAGATGGTCGGCGTTGCGCTCCTCCTGGCCGGGGATCGGATCGACGATCGCCATCGGCAGCCCGCACGCCATAGCTTCGGAGGCCGTCAGACCGCCGGGCTTGCCGATGAACAGCGCGGCAACCTTCATCAGCTCGGCCATATCGTCGGCGTAGCCGAGGATGCTGAAGCGCTCGCGCTGCGATGCCGTCAGCGCCAGCAGCTCGTGTCTGAGCGCCTCGTTGCGGCCGCAGACTACCACGATCTGCGCCGGCGCGCTGAGCTGCAGCAGCTGTGTGACGATCGCCAGCCACGGCCCGCCGCCCACCGCCCCTGCCGAAGCCAGCACGATCGGCATATCGTCGCACAGCCCGTGGCGCGCCAGCGTGGCGGCGCGGTCGATCGGCGTGGCGAAGCGCGGGTGGACCGGGATGCCAGAGACGGTGATCCGCTCGGCTGGCAGCCCGAGCGCCACCAGATGCGCCCTCGTCTCTGGCAGCGCCACGAAGTAGCGGTTGAACGCGGCGCTCAGCCACATCGAGTGAAAGTCGTAGTCGGTGGTCACGATCGAGAGCGTGGTACGCAGCTTGTTGCGCGCCAGCATCTGCGCCACGATCCCGGCTGGCATGAAGTGGGTGCAGACCGTGATATCGGGGTTGAGCTCGCGGATAAAGCGCACCAGCGGCTCGGCGCTCAGCCGGTCCAGCAGCAGCCGCATGCTGTCGGTCTTGAACGGCTCGTCGCTCGAGCGGTACCACCAGCCGACGAACAGCGGGTTCTCTTTCACCAGCTTGAGGTACAGGTCGGCGTAGAACGAGCGAAACGCGGCGTTTGTCAGCTCCAGCGCGTCCTGGTTGACGATCTGGTAGACCTCGTGCGAGGTCTCCAGCGCGGCGTGGAGCGCTGCGGCGGCCGCCTTGTGGCCCGAGCCGGCGCTAGTGGAGAGCAGCAGCACTTTTTTTCCCATGCTGGCTATTGTATATCAGTTTTGCCGAAGCGGGCGGCGGCGATCGCCAGAAACATCGCGCAGTAGACCGCGACCACCGCGATCGCCTGGGAGTAGGGAGGGAAGGTCATGGTTCTGAGCGCGCCGACCATCTCCGGCTCCAGCCCGAACAGCTGGGCGTTGGCCATCACCAGCACGTTGATGTTCTGGCCAGGCAGCAGGTTGTAGAGCGTCAGGAACACGCCGCCGAGCAGCCCGAACAGCGCGAACCCGCCGACGCCGCCCTCGAAGACCAAGTACAGTAGACCGCCCACTACCCCGGCGAGCTGCGAGCGGCCGAGGATAGTGAAGGCGATGGTGAGCAGCACATAGGGCAGCAGCACGTAGAGCGCCTGGAGCATCGCCGCCGGCAGCAGGAGGATATCTCGTGGCTGGACGCTGCCGAACGCGCCGGTGAGCGCGCCGAGCGCCAACGCCAGCAGCGTCCCAAGCGCCAGCGCGCAGCCCATGGACGCCAGCAGCGCCAGCAGCAGCGCGGCGATCTTGGCCAGCAGGTAGCGCAGCCGATCGGGCTCGCGGGCCAGCTGCGCCCGCATTGTCCCCCAGCTGTACTCGCCGCCCATGCTCCCGGCGGCCAGGATAATCGCTAGGATGCCGCCCAGCCCGTTGGTGTGATTGAACACCGTGCCGAACACGCCGGGGAAGATCAGCCGCCGCTGCCAGGCTGCGGTCTGCATCCCCAGCCCGGCGCCACCGTTCTGCTGGCCCGTGAGCTGGACGAACACGGACTGCACCAGCAGCTGGATCGCCAGCAGCGCCAGAAACACCGCCAGCAGCACCAGCGTCATAGGGCGCTTGCGCAGCCTGAGCCACTCGGCGCGCAGCATCCCACCGAACGTCGGCTGCGGTCGCTCAGTCGCTGTATCGGTCATCGCGTCACTCCTGGGTCAGCGCCAGAAAGTACTCCTCAAGCGTCTGTTCCCGCTGCCAGATCTCGGCCACCGCGATGTCGGCGGCGGTCAGCAGCGCCTCGATCGCCGCGCCCTGCGTCGGGTCGGCGCTGAGCGTCAGCGCCCCGTCAGCGACCGCCATCGCATCGGCGTAGCCACCAGCGCGCAACACGGCAGCGGCGCGCTCGGGTACGCCGCGCACCCGCACGGCGTACCCGCAGGCCAGCAGCGCCGCCACATCGCCGGCGGCGACCAGCCGGCCATCGCGCAAAATAGCCACCTGCGCGCACAGCTGCTGCACATCGTGGAGCAGGTGTGAGCAGAGCACCACGGTGCGGCCGGAGCTGGCGAGCTCGCGGATCAGGGCGCGGATCTGCTGCTGTCCAGCTGGGTCGAGCCCGTTGGTCGGCTCGTCGAGGATGATCAGCTCGGGGTCGGCGAGCAGCGCTGCGGCGATGCCGACCCGCTGCCGCATGCCCTGCGAGTAGCGCCCGACGCGCTCGCGCGAGCGCCCGCCGAGATCCACCCGCGCCAGCGCCGCATCGGCGTGGGCCGGGCCGAGGCCCGACGCGTAGGCCAGTGCCAGCAGATTATCGTACGCCGAGAGGTAGGGGTAGAGCGCCGGTGTGTCCACCATCGCGCCGACGCGCGACAGCGCCGCCTGCGGGTCGGTCCGGACATCGCGGCCGAAGATCGCGGCCGTCCCCGATGTTGGCCGGATCAGCCCGAGCAGCATGCGGATGGTTGTCGTCTTGCCGGCGCCGTTCGGCCCGAGCAGCCCGAAGACCGCGCCGGGCGCCACCGCGAGCGACAGGTCGCTCACCGCGGCGCGGGCGCCGTACATTTTTGTCAGGCGGTCGAGCGCGATTGCAGCCGTCATGCCAGCCTACAAGTCTTCGAGCGGGGCCACCGTGCCGAAGTGGAAGTAGATCCCATCGGGCAGCGTGGTGCGCCACCCGGCGAAGCTGTGGTCGCCGGCGAACTCCTGGTACGAGACCGCCGCGCCGGCCTGCAGCAGCGTGTTGCACAGGGCGTGGGTGTACTCGATAAACGCTGGCTGCTCATAGCGGCCGATGTCGATGTAGCAGCGCGGCGGCGCGAAGCCGCGCTCGGCATTGTGGGCTATCTGCGCGCTGATCTCGTCCTCGGCCAGGGCCGGCGCTGGCGACTGAATAAGCGCGCCGCCAAATATGTCGGGGCGGTCGAGCGCTGCGTACAGGCCCAGATCGCCACCGACCGACACGCCGCCCACCACGCGGTCCTGTGGCCGGCGCGAGACGTTGTAGCGCGCCTCGACCCACGGCACCAGTTCGTCGGCGAAGAACTGCGCGTAGCTCTCGGCCGGGCGATCTTCTTCATCGTGATGCACCACCGACTCGACGAAGACCACCAGCGGGATCTGCATCTCGACGGTCGCTAGCATCGCTTCGAGCAGCCGGGTGAGCCGCGCCGAGATCAGATACGACTCGCCGTTGAGCAAGTAGAGCGTCGGGTGCTGCGCGCCGCGCGGGCGATAGTTCTTGGGCGTGTAGATCCAGACGCGGCGGCACTCGCCGAGCGCCGCCGACTCGATCACCTGGTGGCTGAGTTGCACGCCGCTGTCCGTGCCGCTCTCGGCCGAATCGAAGCTGCTCGGCGCGCCCGGCATCTCAAGCAGCGATCGCGCCCGCAGCGGGTTGATCTCAAACAGCTTGCGCCGGTTGAGCGGGTCGGTCTTGCAGCGCGCCTGCCACGCGCCCCACGCCATCTCGTGGCCATCGATCTCGCGCGGGTTATCCACCGCGAACAGGTAGCAGATCTGTGCGTCGAGCGGGATGCTCGCCGTCAGGTAGAACAGGTCGGTCCCTGACAGCTTGGCCATCCGCGTCCGATTCGGGTCGTAGCCCAAAATATCGCCGACCACCGAGACCGTCTCGGCCTCGGCGTCGCGGTAGAGCCACGTCACCGATCCGTCGTACTCGATGATCGGCGCTGCCCGCTCGCCGCCGGCCGTCAGGAACTGGTCGATCAGCGCGGCCAGCGCTTCGCCCGGGGTGTCTTGTGCGGCCATGCGCTCGATCTCGACCCGAAGATCGGTGAATGTTGGACGAAATAGTGCAGCCGTTGACATACCACCACCCTTTGCATACAGCCCTTTGCACACAGCCCTTTGCATACAGCGAAGATCGGGACGTTAGCTCGCCAGCTCGCGCTCGATCGCGTCGCGCGCCGCCTGCGGGTTGGCCTGCCCGCGCGTGGCGCGCATGACCTGCCCGACGAGAAATTGGATCGCGCTGGCCTTGCCGCCGCGCAGCTCGTCCACCGCCTTGGGATTAGCGACGATCGCATCGCGCGCCGCGCGCTGCAGCGCATCGCCGCCGCCGATCACGGCCAGCCCGCGCTCGGCCACGATCGAGGTGGCCGTCGCGCCGTCGGCGAAGGCGATCGCAAACACTTCTTTGGCCGAGGCGCGGGTGATCGTCCCCTGCGCCACCAGCCCGATGATTTCGGCGACCCGATCTGGCGGGAAGCGCAGCTCGGCATCGGCGATCGTCTCGCCGCGCTCCTTCATCAGCCGGAACAGCTCGCCGGCGATCCAGTTGGCCGCCTCTTTTGGCGCGTGGCCGGCGGCCTGCGTCAGCGTTGCCGCCCGCGCGTAGTACTCGGATGTCGCCCGGTCTTCGGTCAGCACCAGCGCGTCATAGTCGCTCAGCCCGTGCTCGGCCACAAACCGCGCTCGCCGCACAGCTGGAAGCTCGGGCAGCGCCGCGCGCTCGGCGTCCACCGTGGCGCTGCCGATTCGCAGCGGCGGCACGTCAGGCTCGGGGAAGTAGCGGTAGTCCGCCGAGCCCTCCTTGACCCGCTGCTCGATCGTCCGCCCCTGCTCCTCGTTCCAGCCGCGGGTGCTCTGGCGGATGGTGTCGCCGGCGTCCAGCGCCAGGCGCTGCCGCTCGATCTCGTAGGTCAGGGCGCGCTCGACGCCGCGGAACGAGTTGATGTTCTTGATCTCGACTTTGGCGCCGTACGCCAGCTGCCCGGCCGGCCGCACCGAGACGTTGGCGTCGCAGCGCAGCGCGCCGCGCTCCATGTCGCCGCTGCTCGCGCCGATCCAGACCAGCACCTGCCGCACCTGCTGAAAGTAGCGCCGCGCCTCGTCAGGCGTGCTGATATCCGGCTCGGAGACGATCTCCATCAGCGGCACGCCGGCGCGATTGTAGTCGATCAGCGCGCTGCCGTCGGCGCTGTGGCTGAGCTTGCCGGTGTCCTCCTCGATGTGGACGCGGGTCAGCCCGATGCGCTTGCCGCCCTCGCCGGCGAGCTCGACGAACCCGGCGCTGCACAGCGGGTCCTCGAATTGGCTGCGCTGATAGCCGGAAGGCAGGTCGGCGTAGAAATAGTTTTTGCGGCTGATACTGTTCTCCGCCTCGATCTGGCAGTTGAGCGCCAGCCCGGTGCGGATGGCTAGCTCGATGGCGTGGCCGTTGATCACCGGCAGCGCGCCAGGCAGCCCCATGCACGTCGGGCAGACGTGGGTGTTCGGCGGCGCGTCGGTCAGCTCGTTGCGGCAGCCGCAGAACATCTTGCTGGCGGTCTGGATCTGGGCGTGTATTTCGAGACCGATCGTTACTTCGTACTCCATACGCTCCTCATGCCACACTTTCTGTTATTATACCATCTGCCTTGCGCCGGGGGAGTAGCATGCGAAATGACAGCTTGCCGCCCCGCGCGCCACCAGATGCCAAAAACTATGCAACAGCGTACCGTAGTCTTCGCCGGCCAAACCGTGGCGTACGTCACGCGGCCGGGCTTTTCCGGCTGGGATGGCGTGCCGCCAGCCCACATTCTCATGGCCGAGCAGATCGACGCCAGGCCCCATGCGTGCCTCATCCTCGGCGGCGGCCACGGCGCGCTGGCGGTCTGGCTGGCGCAGCGCTTCCCCGCGCTTCCGGTCGCGCTGGTCGAAGGCGACGTCATCGCGCGCGGCTGCGCGTCGCGCTCCAGCGCGCCGTTTGCCGCAGTCCGCTGCCTCGCCGATGGGCTGACGCCCGCCCTTCCCGCCGCCAGCGTCGATCTGGCGCTGCTATCGCTGCCGCAGAGCCGTGCGCTGGCGCGCCGCCGCCTGCGCGCCGCCCACGATGCGCTCGCGCCGGGCGGCACGCTGCTGCTGGCCGGCCCAAACGACCTCGGCATCCAGTCGGCCACCGCCGACGCCGCTGCGCTGTTCGGCGGGTGCGTCCAGCTCGGTTACCGCGCCCGCAACCGGGTGGCCAGCGCCACGCGGCTCGATCGTCCGCCACCGCCGCCGCCGTGGGCCGCTGCGCCGGGGATCGCGCCTGGCAGCTGGGGCAGCTTCCGCGCGGCCGTGGCGGGCGAGGAGCGCGATCTGGTCACGCTGCCCGGGGTGTTCGCTGCGGAGAAGCTCGACGCCGGGACGCGGCTGCTGCTGGAGCACGCGCCGCTCGCGCCGGTGCAGCGCGCGCTAGACATGGGCTGCGGCTGCGGCGTCATTGGGCTCGCCGCGCTGCTGCGCGGCGCGGCCACCGCCGATCTGGTGGATGTCAATCTGCTCGCCGTCGCAGCCGCCGCCGAGAACCTGGCGCGCCACGGGCTGGCGGCGCGCGGCGCGGCGATCGCCGGCGATGGGATGGCGGCGGTGGCCGGGCGGCGCTACGACCTGATTCTTGCCAACCCGCCGTTTCACATCGGCAAGGAGGTCGATCTGGCGATGGCCAGCGCCTTCTTCGCGCAGGCGGCACAGCAGCTTTCGCCCGGCGGGCGGCTGTTGCTGGTGGCCAACCAGTTCCTCGCCTACGAGCCGCCGCTGCGCCAGGCGTTCGGCAGCGTCGAGCGCGTCGCCCGCCGCGATGGCTACGTCGTGCTCGCCGCCGCGCGCTGAGCGCATTACACGCCACCCACCATTCTCGCAGGCGTGCTCGCCGGAACGCATGAGACTCCCCCACCGCAGGGCAATAGTGAAACGTTCCCACTGCCGGGCATGCAAGTATGGAGTCGCTCGTGCCACGCATGCGTCCGAATGCCGGGCAGTTACGAATGATGGCCACGAGCTGGGGCATGTGGCCGGCGATTATCCCACACCGCCGATCCTGGCACCGTGCGCGACAGCGCAACAGCGGGATGTTTACATAATCTTATTGGCGTTGTCGCGGCCGGCGGCGAAGTCGGTCAGGTTGCCGATCGTCGTCTCAGCGATCGTCGCCATCGCCTCCTCGGTGAAAAATGCCTGGTGGCTGGTGACCAGCACGTTGGGGAATGACATCAGCACCGAGAGCGAAGCGTCGCGCGCGGTGGTCCCCGAGAGATCGTTGAAGAAGACCCCCGCCTCGTCCTCGTAGACATCGAGCGCCACGCCGCCGATGGCCCCGCGCTGGAGCGCATCAATCAGGGCAGCGGTGTCCACCAGGCCGCCGCGGCTAGTGTTGATGAGCAGCGCGCGCGGCCGCATCCTGGCCAGCGAGGTGGCGTCGATCAGGTACTTCGTCTCGGGGAACAGCGGCACGTGCAAACTGATAATATCGCTGCTGGCGATCAGATCGTCCAGCCCGGTGTAGCGCACCCCCTGCGCCAGGCACGCTTCGTTCTGCACCACATCGTAGGCCAGCACATCGCAGCCGAAGCCGCGCATGATCCCGGCGAAGATCGCGCCGATCTTGCCGGTGCCGACGACGCCGACCGTCTGCCCGTGGAGATCGCGCCCCATGAATCCGTCCAGCACAAACGCGAACTCGCGGTTGCGGGTGTAGGCGCGGTGGATGCGGCGGTTGAGTGTCTGCAGCAGCCCGACGGCGAACTCGGCCACCGAGTAGGGCGAGTAGGAGCTGACGCGCATCGCCGTGATGCCGTGGCGCTGCGCCGCCGCCAGATCGAGATTAT
Organism: Roseiflexaceae bacterium; assembly: GCA_043754595.1. GTDB lineage: Bacteria > Chloroflexota > Chloroflexia > Chloroflexales > Roseiflexaceae > JAYUUK01. The sequence continues at coordinate 24,975 of JAYUUK010000390.1, forward strand.
TGTAGCCAGTGCAGCGCAGCGTCACCAGGCGCGTCCCGCCAGCGGCCAGCAGCGCTAGCACATCGGCGCTCAGGACATCATTGACAAAGCAGCAAACCGCCTCGTAGCCACTCGCTAGCCCCACCGTCGTCGTATCGAGCTTGACCGGCACATAGGTCAGCGTGTGCGCGCCAGCGTTGGCGCGCTCCAGCGTGGACTCGTCATAGGCGCGGGCGCTATAGACCATCATACGCATAGAGATACCTTGTTGAGATGAATCTGTCGGGGATCGCACCGTTCGCCAGCTGTAACCTTCGGGCCAGAAGCTGTATGCTATAATACGATAGATTATCGTTTTATTTGTCAAGTGCGCTAAGAAAAACTATGTTTGATAGATTGACAAGCGTCGAGCAGCGCTACAACGACCTGCTCGAACAGATGGCGCAGCCGGATATCGCCACCGATCACACCAAGGTCCAGGCGCTCGCTCGCGAGCAGCAGCAGCTCGAGCCAGTGGTGGCCGCCTACCGCACATATGGCATAGTCAGCCGCGAGCTTGAAGAGGCGCAGCAGCTGTTCAACGACGAGAGCGATGCCGAGCTGCGGACGATGGCGTCCGAGGAGATGGAGACACTGCGAGCGCAGCGCGAGGAGCTCGCCAGCGAGATCAAGCTGCTGCTGCTGCCGCAGGACCCCAACGATAGCAAAAACGTGATCTTCGAGCTACGGCAGGGCGAGGGCGGTGACGAGTCGGCGCTGTTCGCCGCCGACCTGTACCGCATGTACATTCGCTACGCCGAGCGCCGCAACTGGAAGGTCGAGACGGTCTACGTCAGCGAGAATGGCATCGGTGGCTACAAAGAGATCACGTTTGAGATCCAGGGCTACGGTGCCTACAGCCGGCTCAAGTACGAGGGCGGCGTCCACCGGGTGCAGCGCGTCCCGGCCACCGAAGCCCGCGGGCGCATCCACACTAGCACCGCGACGGTAGCGGTACTGCCGGAGGTCGCCGAGAACGAGGACGTGGATCTCAAGCCCGAGGATTACCGGGTGGATGTCTACCGCGCCGGCGGCCACGGCGGGCAGGGCGTCAATACCACAGACTCGGCGGTGCGCATCACCTACAAGCCCGGCACGGCGGAGGAGATGGTGGTGACCTGTCAGGACGGCCGCTCGCAGCTCAAGAATAAGGCGTCGGCGCTGGCGGTGATGCGGTCGCGGCTGTTCGCCATCAAAGAGGAGAAGCGGCGCAAGGAGATCGGCGAGTCGCGGCTCGCGCAGGTCGGCACCGGCGAGCGCGCCGAGAAGATCCGCACCTACAACTTTCCGCAGGACCGCATCACCGACCATCGGATCGGCCAAAGTTTTTCGAACCTGCCAGGCATGCTCGAGGGCGATATCGATCGGCTCGTGGACTCGCTGATCGTCTACGATAACGCCGAGCGGCTTGAGGCGGTAGGGATCGACAATTGATAATTGACTGATTTTGAGGGCTGACTATAGTCGTCGATCGTCAATTCAAGCGCTTGAGGAGCGTCCGGTGAGCGCAGAACGCAACATCGATCCGCCGCTGGTCAAGTTCATCCGCGCGATGCCAAAGGTCGAGTTGCACCTGCATCTCGAAGGCGCGCTCGCCCCCGCCACGCTGCTGGCCTTCGCCGAGCGCAATGGTGTCGACATCCCGGCGCGCGATATCGAGGGCGTGACGCAGCTGTTCCGCTACCGGACGCTCCAAGAGTTCCTCACCGTCTTTATGGCGCTCGCCCGCACCATGGTCGAGCCGCGCGACTTTGAGCAGGCTGCCTTCGAGCTCGGCGAGCAGCTGGCGCAGCAGCGCGTCCGCTACGCCGAGGTGATGATCTCGCCGGTGCAGCACCTGCGCCGCGGCGTGGATCTCACCGCCGCCGTGCGCGCGACGTGGGCCGGGATGGGCCGGGCGCGGGCCGCCTCTGGGGTGCAGATGGCGATCATCTTCGACTATGGCCGGCAGTTCGGCGTCGACCTGGCGTGGGAGGTGCTCGATATCGCGCTTGCCTGCCGCGATAGCGGCGTGGTCGGCTGGTCGATCGGCGGCGATGAGGCGCAGCAGCCGCCCGAGCCGTTCGCCGAGGTCTACGCCGCGGCGCGCGCCGGCGGTCTGCGGCTGATGGCCCACGCCGGCGAGGTCGGCGGGCCGGACAGCGTTCGCGGCGCGATCGATGCGCTGCAGGTCGAGCGGATCGGCCACGGCATCCGCAGCATCGGCGACCCAGCGCTGGTGCGCGAGCTCGCCGCCCGCCGCATCACCCTCGATATCTGCCCGCGCTCTAACCTGCGCACCGGTGCCGCCCCCACCGTCGCCGATATCCCGCTCAGACAGCTCTACGATGCTGGCGTGCGCCTCACTATCAACACCGATGACCCGGTCTTCTTTGAGACGACGATGTGCGGCGAGCTGTTGTTTGTGGCGCAGCAGTTCGGCTTCGGCGCCGATGAGCTGTGCCGCATGACGCTCGACGCCGTCGATGCGAGCTTTCTCGCGCCCCAGCCCAAGCACGAGCTGCGCGCCGCGATCGCCGCCGAGCTCACCGCGCTACGCGCCACCTGCGGTGTCTGAAGAGGTATGCCCATGCACCGACGACGCTGTCTCACCGCGCTGGCCGCCCTGCCGCTCGCCGCCTGCGCCGCCGCCCCGCGCCCACGCCCCCCCGCGACGATCGCCGCACAGCGCGGCGGGCTGTGGGTCGATGCCGGCCGCGAGCGCGGCGCGATCGGGACGCTGGTCTATGGATCGAACACTGGCCCGTGGCAGACGGTGGCCCCCGATCAGTGGCGGCAGGCGCGCGATGCAGGGATGACGCTGGTGCGCTGGCCGGGCGGCAACTGGGGCGACGAGAACGATGCGACCCCGACGCAGCTCGATGAGTATATCGTTGTCTGCCGCCGTTATGGCTTCACCCCCATGGTCTGCGTCAGGCTCTATGAGGGGACGCCGGAGCGCGCCGCCGAGCTGGTGCGCCTGGCCAATGTGACGAGGCGCTACGGCATCAGGCACTGGGCGATCGGCAGCGAGCCAGATCTCTTCGTCAAAAAGCGCGGCGCGGCGGTCTATAACGTCGATGACTACGTGCGCGACTTCCGCGCCTACCGTGCCGCGATGAAGGCTGTCGATCCGTCGATCATCGTGATCGGCCCGGAGATCAGCCAGTACACCGCCCCGACCGGCTACCCGACCGACGTGCGCGGCGTGCCGTGGATGCAGGGGTTTCTCGAAGCCATGGCCGGCGATATCGACATGGTCTCGTTTCACCGCTACCCGTTCGGCGAGCCGCCGCCCACCCCCGAGACCCTGCTTGCCGAGCCGCCGGCCTGGACGCGGGCGATGGCGAGCCTGCGGCAGCAGATCCGCAAAACCTCCGGCGGGCGCGCGATCCCGATCGCTATCACCGAGGCCAACGCCGACTGGACCGGGCGGGTGGACACCGAGAGCGGAACGAACTCGCACCTCAACGCGCTGTGGTGGACCGATGTGCTCGGGCGGCTGATCGATGCGGGCGCGCACGCCGTGGCGCAGTTCTGCCTCGGCGCGATCCCGCAGCAGGGCATCGGGCTGTTTGGCCCGATCTCCTATGATACGCGCCCCCTGCCGACGTTCGAGACCTACCGGCTGTTCGGGCGCTTCGGGCAGCGCCTGCTCGCCAGCGGCTCGGACGATCCCACGCTGCCGATCGTCGCAGCGCGCCGCGACGACGGCGCGCTGACGGTCATCGCGGTCAACCACGCGGCGCAGGTGCGGCCACTGCCACTCCAGGTCGCCGGCTTCACCGTGGACGGCCCGGCAGATGTCTGGAGTTTTGCCGAAAACCATCGGGTGCGCCAGAGCGGGGGGCTCGCCGTAGACCGGTTGGCTCTTGAGCCGCGCTCGGCCACGCTGCTGGCGCTCCAGGGGCGCTATAGCTAAACGCAAAACGGTTGAGCGCACAACGGAGAACAGGAGCGCACTGGGATGCGCTGCATCGTGCGGCGGAGTGGATCAACCGTTTTGCA
>JAYUUK010000391.1:0-28953 GCA_043754595.1 Roseiflexaceae bacterium
GGGCAGGACGATGCGGCGCCAAAAATGCCGCCGATCTCGCTGATCGTGGGACTGAAGGTATTGGGAAGAGCGACGCGCCCAGCACGAGAGTGAGGGCGCGGTACCGGCGCGGCGCACAGAAGGGCGCCCGTTCAAACGTGCTGTGCGATCCGGCGGCCATGGATGGCAGCGTTTTGCGTTTTGCGCATTCGGCTTTAGGATAGACACCATGGATATTTTGCACGTGTGCCAGCTCTATTGGCCGGCCAACAGCGGGGCGGGACGCTACTTCGCCGAGGTTGGCGAGCGGCTCGCGGCGGAGGGGCATCGCGTGACGGTGCTGGCCACCGACGCGCACGACCTCGAACATCTGTGGCTGCCGGGGAAGCGACGATTCAACAGAGCTGAAGAGCAGCGCAACGGCGTGCGTATCGTGCGGCTGCCGATCCATCGCGCGGTTGGGTCGACCATACTCTACCCAGTTGTGCGGCGGGGGATGGTGGAGCTATCGCGGTTGCCGGGGAGCGACGCGGCGCTGCGGCGGCTAGCACAGATCACGCCGCAGCTGCCTGGGCTCCGGGCGTTTCTGGCGCGCGAGCGGTTCGATCTGGTGCATGGGACGAATATCACGCTGGACTTCGCGCTGCTGCCGGTGTGGCGCGAGGCACGGCGGCGCGGCGTGCCGCTGATACTCACGCCATTTGTGCATCTTGGCGAGCCGGAGCACGATACGATCCGGCGTTACTACACCATGCGGCATCAGATCGAGCTGATGCGGCAAAGCAATGCGGTGATCGTGCAAGGCGAAACCGAGCGGCGCTACCTGGCGGGGCGCGGTATCGCCGGGGCGCGACTGCGGCAGATCGGGGTTGGTGTGACGCCAGCAGACCTGACCGGCGGCGACGGGACGCGGTTCCGCAGCGAGCACAGGGTGAGCGCGCCGCTGGTGGTATACGTCGGCGCGATGGCGTATGACAAGGGGACGACGCATCTGGTTGAGGCGATGCAGCGGCTGTGGCACGCTGGGGCCGAGGCGCGGCTGGCGCTGCTCGGCGCGCCGCTGGAGCACTTCAGCAGACTGCTGGATGGACTGTCGGCAGCCGACCGGGAGCGGATCATCGTTGTGCCATACGCATCGGAGCAGCAGAAGAACGACGCGCTCGCGGCGGCCGATCTGTTCGCCATGCCATCGCGCACCGACTCATTCGGGATCGTCTACCTTGAGGCGTGGTGCTACCGCGTCCCGGTGATCGGGGCGCTGGCGGGCGGCGTGCCGGATGTCATCGACGATGGCGAGAATGGCGCGCTCGTGCGGTTCGGCGATGTGGCGGGGCTGGCGGCGACGATCGCGCAGCTGCTAGGCGATGCGACCGAGCGGCGACGGCTCGGCGCGAACGGCCACGCCAAGGTGCTGCGGCGATACACCTGGGATGGGGTGTACCGCCGCGTGCGCGAGGTGTATGGCGAGGTCACGGCGGCTCAGTAGAGCCAGGCAACGATGCGGGTGGTGATAAGCTGCTGCACCAGGCCGGCGGCCAGATAGAGCGGCACCACGACGAGCAGCCAGATTTTGAAGAACTGTGCGAGCGACCAGAGCAGGTTCTGGCCGACGGAGAAGCCCTTTGGCGGCGCCATCACCGACGCGCCGACCCGCAGGCCGATCGCCGTGCCAATGACCGCCGCCGGGTATTCGAGCAGACCGTGGGGCAGCACGTAGGCGATGATGAACTGTAGCGGCGATGCAGCGCCGAACGAGCCCCAGCTGCCGCCAGCCTCGACCAGACCGCTGACGACATACGACGGGCCGGCGAAGGCGAAGATCGGTACCAGCAGCGCGAACAGACCGAAGCTGAGCGTTGAGAGCATTCCGGTGAACAGCGTACGCATCGAGTTGAGCACGCCGGTGAGGATGCCGAGGGCGATATTTGGATCGGGCTGGAGACCGACGCGCTCGGCAGTGAGGCCGATGCGGTCGTAGAACGCCCCGAAGTATGGACCGGCGAGCGCGCCGCCGACGCAGGCCAGCAGCGAGACGAGCAGCGGCAGACGATACTCACGCAGCAGCGGCCCGAGCTCGCTGCGGTAGAACCGCGACGGCGAGAACGGCAGCCCGCGATAGCTATCCAACGGCGTACCGGCCGGGTGGTACTCGGCGAAGAAGGCGCGGAAGCTGGCGCCGATACGCCCAAGATTGAGCTGCTCGTGCTCGCGCGAAAGGATCTCCTCACGGTTGAACGAGCCGAGGCCGGTGCGGATGAGCGCGGCGGCCATCACCAGCAGCAGCGCCAGCGAGAGCCAGAGGACATCCCAGCGCTCGGCGATAATCAGAAGGGCTTCGAGCTGCACGATCGATGCGGTGGGGAGCAGGACAAAGCTCGCCAGCAGATTAGCGGCGCGGACGCTGTTGGTATGGCTCGATATGATCACTGCGCCGGCGACCATCACCAGCGCCTTGGCGACGATCAGCAGTAGGATGAGAGTGATGATCCCGGCGTTGAGCCCCTTGTTGAACAGCTCTGGGTCGCGCAGGCCGAGGCTGAGAGCGAAGACGACGACAGCGGCGCACGATGAGAGCAGCGGCATCATCAGCGATGAGAGCAGCTTGCCGAGGTAGAGCGACTGGTCCGAGATTGGCATCGAGAGCAGCGCCTCAAGGCTGTTGCGCTCGCGCTCGCCGACGAAGCTCTCAAGCGCTGCGATCAGCGAGAACGACGATGGGATGAAGCCCATCAGCAACATGACGAACGGGATGATCCGCACGATCGAACCCTCGTCGCCGACGACATCGACCACCGAGCGGGCCGCCGACGTGAGCAGCAGCGGCAGGATGAAGACCAGGATAATTATCGGCAAGAGGATACGCCAGTCGGTCAGAGTATCGTTGACCTCACGGCGGGTGATGCTTTTTACGGCGCTGAGCTGGATCATTGTGACACCTCGGTTTCTTCGGCAAGCAGCGCGCCAAGCAGATGATCGCCTGGTGATTGGACGGCATCGCTCCAGTCGCCGCGGTCAACATCGTGGTCGGCGACGATCTGAAGGTAGACATCTTCGAGACGGCGCGGGACCTCGGCGAGGGCGACGACCGGGACGCGTTGCTCGGCGAGGCGCAATAGCAGCTGCGGGTTGAGTGCGTGGGCATCGGCCGTCCGATAGCGATAGGTCATCGGGCTGAGGCGTTTGACGGGCACGAGATCGGCGATGATCTGCTCGGCGTCGGGATGGAAGACGGCGGTCTCGACCTCCCAGATCGGCTGGCCCATGAATTGTCTGGTGAGCTCGGCGATGGTGCCCTCGGCGATGATAGCGCCACCGCGGATGATCACGATCCGGTCGGCGAGGTCTTCGGCCTCGGCGAGGTTGTGGGTGGTGAGCAAGATCGTGCGGCGGGCAGCGCGCAGCTCAAGCATTGCATCGCGGACGATTCGGGCGCTGTGCGGGTCCATCGCGGTGGTCGGCTCATCGAGGTAGAGCACCGGCGGGTCGTGGAGCAGCGCGCGGATGAGTGAAGCCTTCTGCTTCATGCCTTTGGAGAAGCTGTCGAGCTTTTTGCCGCGCGCCTCCCACAGGCCAAACTGTTTGAGCAGGGCCTCGGCGCGGGCGGCGCAGTGAGCGGCTGGCATGCCCTGGAGCTCGCCGAAAAACCGCAGATATTCCATGGGCTGCATGCGGTTATACAGACCGGGGAACTCGGTGAGCAGCCCGACGACGGCGCGAACTGCCTCTGGCTGGGTCGCGACATCGTAGCCAGCGACGGTGGCGCTACCAGAAGTTGGCTTAAGGATCGCACCGAGCATACGGACGGTGGTCGTCTTGCCGGCCCCATTCGGCCCGAGCAGCGCCACGACCTCGCCCGGCGCAACGCTGAGCGAAAGCGTTCGCACCGCCTCGAACGAGCCAAAGCGCTTGTGAAGATCCCGAGCCTCGATCATGGTATTCCTTATGTATACAGATAACGCATCCTGAGCGAAGTGGGGCTACTGCGTGTGCTTTTGGCCTGCGGCACCTCAGCACTAGCTTCAGTATACCAAGCGGCGCTGGCAAAAAGCTGGCGACATGATCGCAAATAGCGGGCGATTTCGGGGTAGGGTTGCGTATCCATGGTATAATGGCTAGTCGAAAGACATTATCGCAAAGTGAGCTGTACGTTGAGATTTAACCCCCTTAATGCCTTGTTTGGCGCGTTCAGCCGCGATCTCGGCATCGACCTCGGCACCGCCAACACGCTTGTACATGTGCGCGGCAAAGGGATCGTCATCAGCGAGCCTTCAGTCGTGGCGATCGATAAAAGGACAAAAGAGGTCAAGGCCGTGGGCGCCGAGGCCAAGGCGATGGTCGGCAAGACCCCCGCTAATATTGTTGCCATCCGCCCGCTGAAGGACGGCGTGATCGCCGACTTCGACGTCGTCGAGAAGATGATCAAGCACTTCATCGACAAGGCGCACGACCGCAGTATGGGGATGATATCGCCGCGGCCGCGGGTAGTGATTGGCGTTCCATCGGGCGTGACGCAGGTCGAGATGCGGGCCGCCGAGGACGCGGCCAAGAACGCCGGCGCGCGCGACGCATTCGTCGTCGAGGAGCCGATGGCGGCGGCGATCGGGGCAGGGCTGCCGGTAGACGAGCCGATCGGCTCGATGATCGTCGATATTGGCGGCGGGACGACCGAGGTTGCGGTAATCTCGCTCGGCGGTCTGGTGATCAACAAATCGATCCGCACCGCCGGGGACGAGATCGACGAAGCGATCATTCAGTTTGCGCGGCGCGAGTACAACATGCTGATTGGCGAGCGCATGGCCGAGAAGGTCAAGATCGCGGCGGGGAGCGCCTACCCGCTCCAGGAAGAGATCAAGGTTGTGCTGCGCGGGCGCGATCTACTGACCGGCCTGCCCAAGGCGGTCGAGATTAGCTCGGTCGAGCTGCGCGAGGGTATCGCCGGGCCAGTGAATACGATCGTCGCCGAGGTTCGGGCGGCGCTCGAAGAGACGCCGCCCGAGCTGGTGGCCGATGTGATGGAGCATGGGATCATGCTAGCGGGCGGCGGCGCGCTGCTGCTCGGGCTCGACAAGCGGATCGCGGCTGAGACCAAGATGCCGGTGCATATCGCGGCCGACCCGCTCTCGTGCGTGGCGCGCGGCGCGGGCATGATGGTCGAGCATATGGAGAACCGGATCTACCGCGATATTTTGAACAGCACGCGGCGGACCCGGCGCGTGCGGCAGGCGTAGCCGTGCGCCGCGATCGATCGATTCGATCGCCACGCGGCGGCATCGCGCTGCTGCTGGCGCTGACGTTGGCGGCCGCGCTGCTGCTCGGTCTGAACCGCGCCGGGATGCTGCAGCCGCTGCGCGAACGCGCCAGCTTTGTACTGGCCCCGCTGCTGGTGGCCGGGCAGCGCGCCGGCAGCGCTGCCGGGTCGCTCGGGGGCGGCGACAGCGCGGCGCTCAAGCAGCGCATCGCCGATCTGGAAGCCGAGAACAGCGCGCTCAAGACCTCGGGCGTTCGCCTGCAGCAGCTCGAGCTCGAAAATACCAGGCTGCGCGAGCAGGTGCGGATCGAAAAAGAGCAGCCGTGGAAGCTGCTCGGTGCCGATATTGCGGCGCGCGCTCCAGACAACGGGCGGCGGCTGATCACGCTGGCAGTAGGCACCGCGCAGCACGTCAAGGTGGGGATGGCGGTGATCGCCCGAGATGGGTCGAGCCCGCCGGCGCTGATCGGCGTCGTCACCGAGGTGACCACCACGAGCTCGGCAGTGCTGCTGATCACCGACTACGCCTCGGCGGTGAGCGCGCAGATCTTTCATCAGGGCGGCGCGCTCGATGGAATTGTGCAGGGGCAGTGGCAGCGCGGCTCGCGGCTGACTCTCGAAGAGGTGCAGCGCAACGCCGAGCTCGCCGCTGGGGATGCAGTCGTCACCGCCGGGCTGAGCGCCAAGCTCGATTCGAACCTGGCCCGCGCCGCCATACCACCAAATGTGCCAATTGGCCAGATCGAGCAGGTACGGGCCGATGGGCGCAACCGCATCGCCGACCTCATCCCGTTCGTCGATCCTGACCGCATCAACTATGTATGGGTGATACTCAGCGCCGACGAATAGAAGAGATTGCGCTGCGCGAGATCGCCGTCATCCTCGTACTGATGGCCGTGGCGGTGGTGCAGTCGGCGATATTGATCCGGCCGCTAGGGCTGACGATCAATGTGCTGCTGCTGCTGACGATCTGCTACACGCTGCTCGGCGGCGTCGGGCGGGCGGCACGTTGGGCGTTCTACGGCGGTCTATGGCTCGACCTGTGTAGCTTCGGGCCGATCGGCCTCCACTCGCTGGCGCTGCTCGGGGCGGCGATGGCGGTCGGCACGCTGTTCGGGTCGTTCAGTCGGTCGAACTGGCTCGTGCCGCTCGGCGCGGCGCTGGCAGGGAGCGTGATCTACACGCTGATCCTCGGCGCGCTGACACACGCGCTGGTGGCCCCGCTCGACGTGCAACACTACATCGTGGCGGCCGCCCTTCCCGATCTAGTCACGACGCTCATCCCGGCGCTGCCACTGTATCTGCTGATGCGGATCTGGATGCAGGCCAGACGAAGCGAGAATCACACCGATGTCCTCTGAATCGATGACTCACCGACTCATCATCCCACGTGTGCTGCTGCTACTGATCGTCGTGGCGCTGATCGGGCGGCTGTTTCAGGTCCAGTTCGTCATCAGCCAGCCAGAGCAGGCGCGCAGCGAGGCCGACAACCTGGTGACGCGCTATGTGCCGCTGGCCCCGCTGCGTGGGCAGATCTATGCCAGCGATGGCAAGACGGTGCTGGCGGCCACGGTGCCGATCTACACGATCTCGATCCGCCCAGCCGACCTCCCGCCCGCCAAGAGCCAGGAGCGGAGCGCGATGTTCGCGCAGCTCGCCGCCCTGCTCGGCCAGAGCGGCACCGTCGTCGTCTCGCCCACCGCCGCGCTCGATACGCAGCCCGGCCTTCACGCCGCGCTGACGATCACGCTCGGCAGCACGGCGATGGCGCAGGCGGTGACCGAGCGCGCAAGCCCAGTGCTGCGCATGACGGTTGGCGCAGCACAAAGCGTCGGCGCGGCAGATCTCGCGCGACGCTACCGCGACAACTTGCAGTTCGACCCGATGGTGGTGGATGGGCCTGCCGGGGCGAGCGTACCGATTCCGCAGATCACCGGCACGCTGACGATCTCGCCTGGCATGGCGCTGGTGCAGAACCAGACGCTTCGCAATGACCTGCGGGCGCTGCTGGGACAGCCAGCGCTCGATGCGGCTGGCGTGCCACGGATCGACAGTTGGACGACGATCGCGGTCGCGCCGCATCGAGCGCTCGATATGCTGCAACTGAGCGAGCGCTACTCAACGACGCTACAGCTGAAAAATCCGCTCCAGCGCGCCGTCGAGCGCAGCGGGATCGCCGGCTATCAGACGCTGCCGATCGCCAGCGACGTGCCGCGCGATGTGGCGCTTGTGCTGCGCGAAAACGCGCCGAGCCTGCCCGGGGTGGTGGTCGAGCAAGATTTTCGCCGCAGCTACCCACTCAGCGCTACCATCCCCTCGATCTCGCACACGCTCGGCTACATCGGGCGCGTGAACCAGTGCGAGCTGGTGCGGGAGAATTCAGCGCGATCGTGGGTGGCCGGTCTGTTCGACTCGGTGGGCAATGCGGTGGAGTGCGGCATCATCCAAAAGCAGATCAACCCCTATCAGCTCGGCATGCCGACGTACCTCACTGATGATCGGATCGGCAAGGACGGTGTCGAGGCGAGCTATGAGACCGAGCTGCGCGGCAAGCTCGGCGTCGATGCGCTGATGGTCGACGCGCTCGGCCGACCGATGCGCAACCCGCAGGAGGTCCAGGCAACGCGCGATGGCAGCAGCCTGGTGCTGACGATCGATGTCGGGTTTCAGCGCCAGGTCGAGGGGATTTTGCAGAACTGGATCGACGAGGCCGATCGAAGGCGGCAGAACATGCCGGAGAATGGAGCATACAAGCGCAACTACAAGCCGATTAAAAGCGGCGTGGCGATCGTCTTCGATGTGCGGACAGGGCGCATCTTGGCTTCGGCGAGCCTGCCGGCATACGATAATAATCTCTGGCTGCCGGCGCGGTCTAGCGAGCTGGTGCAGTTCTTCCCGACAGCCCCCGACGCACAGCTGGAGATGGCGCGGCTCGCACCGCTGACCAATCGCGCCGTCGCCGGACAGTACCCGCCGGGCTCCACGCTCAAGCAGTTCGATGGCTCAATTGCGCTTGAGAAGGGCGTCATCACCGCCGATACGCTGGTGCGTGACCCTGGGCGGCTGGTGCTGGCCGACCAGTTTGTGAAAGGCCGAACCTACACCTACCCCAACTCGACCCCGCGCGACAACGGCATGATCAACGTCTCCGACGCGCTAATGCGATCGTCGAACGTGTTCTTTATGTCGATCGCAGGCGGCAACAAAGAGGACGTAATCAACCTCAAGGACGACGAGAAGACGCTGCCGCGCGGGCTGGACATCGGCGGGCTAGCGGACGGGCTGAGTAACTGGTTTGGATTTGGGGCGCTCACCGGGGTGCGACTGGCGGGCGAGGCCACCGGGCGCGTGCCGACCCCGGCTTGGAAGCAGCAGGTGCAGCGCGCCGCTTGGACCACCGGCGACACCTATAACGCCGCGATCGGACAGGGCAATCTGGAAGTCACGCCGCTCCAGCTCGTCAGCGCGGGCGCGGCGATCGCCAATGATGGCTCGCTGTTCCGCCCACAGATCGTGCAGTCGATCGTCGGGCCGGACGGCGTGGCCAAGCCAGTGTCGCCCGAGCTGATCCGACGCGTCCCAGTGACATCGCAGCATCTGACGACGATCCGCGAGGGCATGCGGCGGTCGGTGACCGAGGGGCTCAACATCGCGGCACGGGACGACTGCTCGGGGCTGGCGATCGCCGGGAAAACTGGCACGGCCGAGTTCGGGGCAAGCATTACCGTGCCGACGATCGATGGCAAGAGTACGCGGACGGTTCGCCAGAGCCACGCCTGGTTCACCGGGTTTGCGCCGTACGACAACCCGCAGATCGAGGTGCTGGTGCTGATCGAGGGCGCGGGCGATCTCAACGACGGGTCATCGACGCTGGCGGTGCCGGCGGCGACGCAGATTATGCAGGCGTACTTTGGCACGCAGGGGCCGAGCCCGCTGCCGCGCGGCTGTCAGAAGGACATGCCGCCGCTGCCGGCGCGAATCGGCAGCGGGGCGCTGATGCAGCCGTTCGTCCCAGGGCCCGCCGACCGGTGAGAGACCGTGTGGTATAATGGCCGAATTGATTTTGCCTGTTGAATGGATTGGAGCGGTTCGGTGAAGGTTACGTCCGAAAAACTTCCAGCAAGCCGCGTGGCGCTCGATATCGAGCTCGATCAGCCCCTCGTCGAGAAGGGTCTCGATCGCGCCGCCCGCCGCCTCTCGCAGAAATATACGATCCCTGGTTTTCGCAAAGGTAAGGCACCGCGCTTCATCGTCGAGAACTACGTCGGTCGCGCCGCGCTGGTCGATGATGCCGTCGAGGACATCGTCAACGAGGCGTTCCGCGCCGCCATCAAGCAGGAGGGTCTCGAACCGCTCGCGCCCGGCAGCATCGAGGAGGTCAACTTCGACGAGCAGCCGTTTCGGGTGCGGGTCACCATCCCCGTCGCGCCGACGACCACGATCCCCGACCACCGGGCGATCCGGGTGACGTACGAGGCAGAGGAAGTGACCGACGAGGTGGTTGAGCAGGCAATGGAGGCTCGTCGGGAGCGCCACGTAGTCCTGCGCGAGCTTGAGGAGCCGCGGCCGGCGCAGGCGGGCGACCAACTCACTGTGCAGCTCGACGCATTCCTCGACGGCGAGCTGCTCGACGAGCGCGAGCCAGACGCCGAGGCCGAGCCGTCCGAGATGGTTCTGGACGAAAAGCGCCTCGCGCCTGGGCTGTTCGATGTGCTCGTCGGCGCAAACGTCGATGATGTTGTCGAGACGGACTCCCATCTGCCAGATGACCACCCTAACGAGAAGGTGCGCGACCGGGACGTGCGCTTCGTCGTCAAGATTAACAATATCCAGGAGCGGCTGCTGCCCGAGTGGGACGAGCTACCGACCCTGGAGGAGTTCGAAGGCACGATCGACGAGCTGCGCGAGAAGACCCGCACCGAACTCGAAGCCAGCAGCAAGCTCAACGCCGAGCGCAGCGTGGTCAACAACTTCATCGACCAGCTGGTGAAGGGGAGCAGCTTCGACATACCCGACGTGCTGATCGAGCAGGAGGCCGACGCGCTGCTGCAGCAGCAGGAGTCGGAGTACACTCGCTACGGCGTGACCCCAGAGCAGATCTACGAGATGCAGGGGCGGCGGCGCGAGGACCTGATCGACGAGCTGCGGCCGCAGGGCGAGGAGCGGCTGAAGACGACTCTGGCGCTGTCCGAGGTGGTGCGCTCCGAGCAGATCCAAATCAGCGACGCCGAGGTGGACGCTGAGGCTGAGACTATGCTCCAAGCCTACCCCGAAGACCGCCGCGATCAGGTCAGGCCGCTGCTGCTCAACCAGATGCGCAGCACCGTAGCCAACAGCGTGCTCGATAAGAAGCTGCGGGTCGTGATCGTTGGGATCGCCAGCGGCGATGCGCCGGCCGTCACGCCGACCACCGATGATGCGGCAGACGACACAACGCCGGTCGCCACACCGGCTGCCGATGTTGCCGAGCAGACCGACTAGCACCGAGCGCCACGACGGCAATGACGAGGGACGGTGAGCACACTCACCGTCCCTCGGCGCTTGTACCGGGCGCAGCGCGGTGATCGATGCTATAATGCTGGCAATTGATACGCATGGAGGAACGTGCTATGAAATGGATCGCCCCAACCAGCCCATCGTGGAGCTCCGCGAGCCCCGAGGCGCTAATCCCAATGGTCGTCGAGAGCACCAATCGCGGCGAGCGAGCCTTCGATATTTACTCGCGGCTGCTCAAAGAGCGGATCATCCTGCTCGGCACGCCGATCGAAGACCAGATGGCCAACCTGATCGTGGCGCAGCTGCTGTTTCTGGAGCACGAGGACCCCGAGCGCGATATTCGGCTGTACATCAATAGCCCCGGCGGCTCGATCACGGCCGGCCTGGCGATCTACGACACCATGCGCGTCATCCGGCCGCAGGTCGAGACGGTATGCGTCGGCATGGCCGGCAGCATGGCGACGATCATCCTGGCGGGCGGAGCCAAGGGCAAGCGTTACAGCCTGCCGAACTCGACGATCCACATGCACCCGGCCGGCGGCGGCGCCCGTGGCTACGCGCCCGATGTCGAGATCATGGCGCGCGAGCTGCTGCGCTCGCAGCAGATCATCCGCGAGCTGCTGGCAGCGGATACGGGTCAGTTGATGGAGCGTATTGCCCGCGACTTCGACCGCGACCTGTTTATGAACCCGATGCAGGCTAAAGAGTACGGCATCATCGACGAGATCGTGAGCCGCGACGAGATGACCACACTCAACGCACAGCGGTAGGAGCACCATGGCACGGATACGAGGCGGCCCGCCGACGCGCGAGGCGTACACATGCTCTTTTTGCTCGCGCGGGCAAGACGAGGTGCAGCGGCTGATCGCCGGACCCGATACGGTCTTTATCTGCGATGAGTGCGTGGCGCTGTGCAGCGCGATCATCGCCGAGGAAAATAGCAAGGCCAAGGATCCGCCCAAGCGGGCGTCCACGCCGCCGATGCGGCTCCCATCGCCGCGCCGGCTGCGCGAGTGGCTCGATGAGTATGTCATCGGGCAGACCCGCGCCAAGACGATCCTCTCGGTGGCGGTCTACAACCACTACAAGCGGGTGCGCAGCAACCTCGCGCTCGATGATGTCGAGCTTGCCAAGAGCAATGTGCTTGTGATCGGCCCGACCGGCAGCGGCAAGACGCTATTGGCGCAGACGCTGGCGCGAGTGCTCGATGTGCCATTCGCCATCGCCGATGCCACCGCGCTCACCGAGGCCGGGTACGTCGGCGAGGATGTGGAGAATATTCTGCTGCGCCTGATCCAGGCGGCAGATGGCGATATCGAGCGCGCGCAGACCGGCATCATTTATCTCGACGAGATAGACAAGATCTGCCGCAAGGGCGACAACCCATCGATCACCCGCGATGTCTCGGGCGAGGGTGTGCAGCAGGCGCTGCTCAAGATCCTTGAGGGCTGCGTGGCGCACGTGCCGCCGCTCCCCGGCCGCAAACACCCGCAGCAGGAGTACATCGCCTTCGACACAACCCATGTACTGTTTATTTGCGGTGGCGCGTTCGAGGGGCTCGATCAGGTCATCGGGCAGCGGGTCGGCAAGCAGCGCTCGATCGGTTTCGGCCACCAGGAGCCGCGCGAGGAGCAGACCAAGGCCGCGCTCATGGCGCAGTGTACGCCAGACGATCTGCTGAAGTACGGCTTCATCCCCGAGTTCATCGGGCGGCTGCCGGTGCTGACCGCGCTCGAACCGCTCGACCGCGCGACCATGGTGCGGATCCTGACCGAGCCGCGCAACGCCGTGGTGCGTCAGTACCAAAAACTGCTCGCGCTAGACAATGTCGATCTCGAGATCACCGCCGATGCGGTCGAGGCGATCGCCGACCAAGCGATGCGCGCCAAGACCGGAGCGCGGGCGCTGCGGACGATCGTCGAAGAAGTATTGCTGGACACGATGTTCGAAGTGCCTTCGAGCGAGGAGCATATCGCGCGGGTGATCGTCAACGCCGATGTGGTCGAGGGCCGCGGGCGGCCGATCATGATGCCGCGGACCCCGGCAGAGCGCCCAAAAGAGCGGCGTAGAATGGATGAGGCGAGCTGATGAAACTCTCCTCCGCCAAGATCGAGCAGCTCACGACCAGCCTGCTCGACGCGCTCGCCGAGACCGATGGCGTCCTATTCCAGAGCGACGATGGGCAGATTCGGATCGCGATGGAGCAGATCATGGTCGACGAGCTGCAGGCCGAGGAGAAGCTCGACGCGGAGATCCACAAGATGCTCCAGGCCTACAAGTATGAGATCACGATGGGCCGTATGAGCTACGACGATCTATTCAAGAAGACCAAGCAGAAATTTGTCAGGGAGCGCGGCATCATCCTGTAGGCCCACGATCTCACAGCAAAGGGGCAGCTATCGATACGATAGCTGCCCCTTTGTGATCGACGCCGCACGCCGCTCGTGCAGTTTCAAGCTGTATGAGTTGAGTCGTGCGCCGCTCGCGGCAGCACGATGCGGCGTGCGGCAATTGTTGGTTGCTCAATAGTCACTACACTAACGCACTTCAAATGGGATCTGCACCGTCTGCCGGCTGACGCGGCTGGCGAGCACCATCTGGTACCAGCCGGGGGCGAGGCCGTCGGCATCGTAGCCGAGCTCCACATCGGCGCGCTCGGAGGCGTAGACGGTTGGCATGAGGGCCACCGTCGTGCCGTCCGGGAGATTCACCCAGACCGAGATCTCTTCGTTTGGGATAAGCCGGTTGGCGGCGAAGCGCCGTGGCTGCCCGGCAGCAGCGCTCAGCGGCGTGACGACGTAGTCTGGTCTGGCATCGGCGGGGAGGACGAGCAGGGAGGAGATGGGGCTGTTGGCGCTGCCCTTGACGCCGGACTCGGTGCGCCAGGTGTACGAGCTGCGCAGGGTCAGCACCGTATCGCTCGACGTGGCTGGGTCGATGCGGAAGACAAACGTCGCCTTGCGATTTTCGAGCTTGCGCAAACCGCGGAAGCTGAGTGAGATCGAGCCGCTGCCGACGCCGCTGACCCAGTCGCGCGGATCGGTGAAGCTGGCGGTGACAGGCGTCAGGTAGCGCCCATCGTAGGGGATGCGGATATCGAGATTGCTCAGCTGTTCGGCGCTGTTGCCACCGTAGACATCGAGCGACAGAAGCGCGCCTGGGGGAACGCGAAACGACGGCGCGAAGATCGAGACATCGGGCTCGGCGGGATTGGCGTGTGCGCTGGCTCCCGGGAGCATCAGCAGCGCACCGAATAGCAGCAGTAACAAGCGTCGCACGGCGATAGCTCCTCGTGATCGTACAGGTGATCGTGAGGAGATTGTAGGGCCGGCGACGCGGGTTTGAGAAGCGGCCAGGATTACGATTTACAGCACGAGCAGCTCGCGCAGCCGTCTCTCATCGGCCTTTTTAAACGGGCCGATCGCGGCAAGATGCATGCCCTCGGGGGTGAGCACCCGCTGGGCTGCCGCGCCGACCTCGGCGAGCGAGACCGACTCAACTTCGGCGACGACCTGCGCCAGCGGGATGACGTGTCCATAGCGCAGCATGTGCGAGCCATTGCGTGACGCAACCGACCAGGTATCTTCGAGCGAGAGTAGGATGCCGCCTTTGACCTGCTCGCGTACTTGCGCCAGCTCCGCTTCGGTCACACCATGCTCACGGACCGATCGCAGCTCGGTCATGATCGTGGTGATACAAGCCGTGAGCTGCGCCGGGTCGACGCTGCCGTAGATCGTCCACTTGCCGGCGTCGTGGTGCTCGTGGCTGTAGGAGCCGATGGTGTAGGCCAGACCGCGCTCCTCGCGGATCTCCTGGAACAGCCGCGACGATGCGCCGCCGCCGACGATCGTATCGAAGACCAGCAGCGCGCGCCGCGCCGGGTCGGAGAGCGCCACGCCTGGGAAGCCGAGGCAGAAATTCACCTGCTCCGAGTCATCCTTCGCTAGCACGACAGTGGGGCCGGGGCGGGGAGGCGTGCTCGGCAGATATGGCATCGGCGCGCCGGGCGGCATGGCGGCGAAGGCATCGGCGATGGCGATGATGGCGGCGTCTGCGGCGACGTTGCCGGCGACGGTGATCACCGTATTGGCCTGGGTGTAGTAACTGCGCCAGCTCTCGACGAGTGCATCGTGACCGATCGACATCACCGTCTCCGCGCTCCCGGCGATATCGCGGCCGAGTGGCTGGTCGCCCCACATGTGCGTATCGAGCAGCTGGTGGATGAGATCCGATGGCGTATCTTCGGTCTGGCGCAGCTCCTCGATGATCACCCGGCGCTCTTTCTCAAGATCGGCGGCGAACAGACGCGGCCGGATGAGCATATCGGCGAGCACCGCCACGGCGCGCTCGAAGTGCAGATCGGCGACTTTGGCATAGTAGACAGTGCTCTCGAAGCTGGTGTAGGCATCGAGGAGCCCGCCGATACCCTCGATCGCATCGGAGAGCTTTTTTGGCGTCGCGTAGCCCTCGCTGCCCTTGAAGAGCATGTGTTCGATCAGATGGGCGATGCCTGCGAGCGACGAAGACTCGTGGGCCGCACCCACGCCAACGAAGCAGCCGACGGAGACCGAGTGCGTGTGGGGAAGGGGCTCGACGACGATGCGGAGACCGCTGGCGAGCGTTCGCGTTTCAATCATGTAAGATCGCAGACTTCAAGATTAGATAATTGTCAGCATAGCGCAAACGTGCGCAGATTCAGGATCGGAAGGCTGTGACGAGGTACTTCGGCGCTCGCCTGCGACGTCACCGCCACATTTGGTCATTTAAGCCAGCCACAGCGACGAATCTCGCGTTTTTGTTGGGCGTCTCCGCCCTGAATCACCGCTCGCAGCTGGGTAGAGCGAGCTTGCGATGGACCCTCACGTAACGAAATATTCACACGGGGCGACGCGATTGCAAGGGTCTCATCATCGGCAGATGATAGCATATATTCAGCGCGATATCCACGAATGAAGCGAGCGGCGTCATGTCACCGAGCTACGAACTAACTGAATCTCAGCGCTACAGCGAGCGAATCGACGACATCCCGCTGCTGCTCGCGCACATCGAGCGTATGGGGTTGAGCGATACCCTCGATGCTCACCTTCCACCGAGCGGCGAGAGCGGCATCAGCTCTGGCATGCTCGCCGCCGTCTGGATCACGCATCTCCTATCGCAGAGCGATCAGAAGCAGCGGCACATCGCCAACTGGGCCGCAGCGCGCGCCGAGACACTGCGGCGATGCGTGCGGCAGCCGATCGCACAGACCGATCTGCAGGCCTCCAGGCTGCGCAACATTCTGACTGGTCTGAGCCACGATGCAGTCTGGAGCGCTATCGAGATCGATTTATCGCGGCAGATTATTGCGCAGTATAGCCTCAACCTCGACACTATTAGAATCACCAGCCGCGACGAGAGCGACTGGTCGCTCTCACCAGATGGGCTGATACAGATCGTCAACGGGCGGAGCGGCTACAGCGGCGGGCATCAACTCCATATCGAGCACGCGCTCGTCGAGCCGCTCGGCCTGCCGATCGCCACCAGCGTGAGCGCACACCGCTCGGCGATCGACGCCGAGCGAACCGCCCTCATCGCACATGAGGTGGCTGGCGCAACGCCGCTGCACGTGGTAGGCCACAGCGCAGAACGCGAGGTCGTGCGGGCATCGATCCAGGCGCGAGGCGGAGTCTACCTCTGCGAGCTTGGGGCGAGGAAGACCGAGGCGGTGGCACCGATCGGTGCCACGCAGCGCGAGTACGCCCGCACCCCTTTGAGTCTGTGGGGGATGGGCGGTCGCCAGGAGCTCATCGGCGAAGGCTATGAGTATCAGGTACCGATCGAGGTGCAGCTGCACGGCAAAGAGCTCTGCTGGCAGGAGCGACGGTTTGTGATTCGGTCGCACAGCCTGTTGCGGCAGCAAGAGGCGCAGCTGCGCGGGAGGGTCGGGCGGGCGCGGGCCGAGCTCGCCGCGCTTTCGACGCCGCGCCGCGGCAAGCGGCGGCCACAGACCATCGAGGCATTCACGCCGATCATCGCCGAGATCCTCGCTGAGCATCGTGTCGAGGCGCTCATTGATGTCAGCTTCGATGAGCAGGTGACCGAACGCATGGTGCGGCGCTACGGCGGCCGACCGACGGGGATACGCATCGCACGGGATGTGCGGGTGGTGCCGTCTGTCAACGAGCGCGCGGTGGAGCAGGCGGTTGAAGATCTCGGCTGGCAGTCGTTTGTCACGAATATGACCGGCGATCTGTCGATCGAGCTAAGTCGGGCGCTCGAGTCGCTGCAGCCGCCATCGTTCGCCGAGCGGGTGCGGGGCCGGGCAGTCTCGCTGCCACCAGGCGTACTACAGTATAAAGAGTTCGCCATCGGCCTGGTGCGTCTGATGTCGCTGATGGTCAGGACGCTGGTGCTGCTCGATCATCTGATCGACCGTAATTTGCGCGACGAGACAGCCGCGCGCGCCGCGCCAGACCGCCTGCGCGGGTTCGGCAGCGTGGGCGAGCGGCTGCTCGATGCATTTCGCGATGTGCAGCTCCAGGGCGGAGCCAACGGCGGCGTGGTGACGACGCCGCTCAACGCGCTGCAGCGGCGCGCGCTCCAGATGGTGCTGCTGCCGGTCGAGACCTATCACTCGTTATAAGCGCAGCGAGGACGCAAAAACGCCAGTGGCAGTGACACTGGCGTTTTTGTGCGCGCTGGCGAGCTAGACGAGCTGGAGTAGCTCGTTGGCCGTGCGCTTCATCTCAAGAAAGACGAGGCCGAGCTTGGCGCGGCTGAGGGCGAGCGCTGTGAGCACCGCCTCCTCACCGATCGAGACCAGCACGACATAGCCATCCTCGCCGCGGACGAAGACCTGATCGAGCTGGCCGCGCTTGAGCTCATTTGCGATCCGCTCGCCGAGCGAGAGCATCGCGGCGCTCATCGCCGAGACTCGGTCCTCTTCGACGTCCGACGGCAGCGCCGAAGCCATGATCAGACCGTCCACGCTGACCACTGCCGATGCCTCGATGTCTGGCGTGTTCCGTTGGAGCTCGCGCAGATGCCGCACCATATCTTCGGTTCTGCTTGCCATTCAGGTCCTCCTCAAGACCGGCGGAACGATCTGAAACAATCTGGAAACACAGGAATTAGCGCCATGCAACACATAACGTGCGCAACTCTTTTTTCATTCTACTACACTTTTTGAGAGAGGGCAACTAGCGATCGTAGGGGGTATGACAAAGGTACTAGCCGGGCACCGTCTTTATGCGTCACGCGCACCGGTCTTCGCAACGGTACACGTTCTGTCTGCGGGTGGCGGCGGCGGAGCGATCGTCTTGTGGCTGGCATGTGGGCGTCGCTCATTTCGCGCAGATTCGGCTGTAGCATGGTGAGGAGCGCGATGATTCTTATCCCACTGGCGATCGCGTGGCTGTGCGGCATCTGGCTGGCAGACAGCCTGGGACTGCCGCCGTGGCCACTGGCGTGCGCCAGCGGGCTGCTACTGGCGGCGGGGTTGATGGGGTGGCGCGCGCTCGGCGATGGGCGCGCGCGCCAGGTTGTGTTGGTCCTGGTGTGTCTGGCCGGCGGCGGCGCGCGGCTCGGCTTCGATCGGGATGCCGCAGCGCCGCACCCGGCGCGCGCGTTCAACGAGACGGGCGATCTGCGCATCGAGGGTGTGATCGCCGAGGACCCGCAGCGGACGCTGGAGGGGCAGCGGGTGGTGCTGGCGGCAGACCTGGTGACGCGCGACGGCGCGACGCGACCTGTCAGCGGGCTGGTGCTCGTCAAGCTGCCGCCCTACCCGGCGCGGCGTTATGGCGACCGTCTGGCGCTCAGCGGCGCGCTGAAGACCCCGCGCGACGCCGAGCGCCCCGGCGCGTTCGACTACCGGGCGTACCTGGCGCGCAAAAAGATCTTCTCGCTGATCGAGCCGAAGGCCACCACGCTGCGCTCGCGTGGGCATGGCAGCCCGGCGGTCATGTGGCTGCTAGACGCGCGCACCCGGGCGCAAGAGGTGCTGCTGCGCGAGCTACCCGAGCCAGAGGCCTCGCTAGCGGTTGGGATCTTGCTCGGGCTTCAGTCCAGCATACCCGATGATGTGAACGCGACCTTCTCGGTGACCGGGACCTCACACATTTTGGTGATCTCGGGGTGGAACATCACGATCATCGCCACGGCGCTGTACGCGCTCGCCAACGGACTGCGGCTGCCTGAAAGGCGGGCATTCTGGCTGATCATCGCAACGATCTGGCTCTACACGTTGTTCGTCGGGGCGACGGCCACCGTGATCCGGGCGGCAGTGATGGGAACGATCGTGGTAGTGGGGCAGCGGCTGGAACGGCCGGCGCACGCCTGGACGACGCTGTTTGCGGCTTCGTGGGCGATGACGATCATCAGCCCGCAGACCCTGTGGGATCTAGGGTTCGAGCTGAGCGCGCTGGCGACCGCATCGCTATTCGCGTTTGGCAAGCCGACCGAGGCGCTGCTGCTGCGTACGCCGCTGGCGCGACCCTGGCTGGGCTGGGCACGCGAGGCGCTGACGGCGACGCTGGCGGCACAGATCCTGGCGCTGCCGCTGATTTTGTACCACTTCGGCAATCTGAGCATCATCGCGCCGCTGGCGAATGTAGCGCTGCTGCCGATGGTGCCGTACGCGATGCTGTTCGGAGCGCTAGCGTTGGCGGCCGGGCTGGTCTGGCTGCCGCTCGGGCAGGCGCTAGCGAGCGCAGCCTACCTATTTCTGGCGTGGCTGACCGAGGGGGCGCGCTGGTTCGCCGGCGTGCCTGGGGCGGCGGTGCAGTTGCCGCCATTCCCGCTCTGGATGCTCGTCGGCTACTACACGATCGTGGTGGGGAGCTGGCTATGGAACTGCGCGATTCACTTGACATCTGATCAGCTTACATGTACTCTAGGAGGAGAAGGAGGCGAGCGATGACAATGGCGTTTCGCAAGCAAGAGAACGACCGGCTGTATCAGATCTGCCGCGCGCTGGCCAACCCGGTCCGCATCCAGATCGTGCGTTTTGTCCGCGCCAACCCTGGCTGTCACGGCAGCGATATTCTCGGGCAGCTCCCGGCAGATGTGGCTAGGGCGCAGTCCACCCTCTCGCAGCACCTCAAGGTCTTATGCGATGCGCGGGTGCTCGAAGCGCAGGCCAACGGGGCAGCGGTGAAGTACTGGCTCAACGTAGACGCGTTCGACTGGCTGCGCGAGCAACTCGACGAGCTACAGCACGAGCCGACGCTGACCCATCTGGCATGACGATAGCTTGCGCGATGTGATATGACACAGCGAAGTGAAAGTAGCATAGCATTGACGCTCGGCGCCGCGCTCCTGCTGGGAGTAGCGGCGCTTTCAACGTGGGCGGCCTACGCCGCGCTGCCGTCGCGGTCGTTTGTCGCCGACGACTTCGAGTGGCTGCTGCGGGTGGCCGGGCGATCGGGCGGCGAGGTGGTGCGGCTGGCGTTCGACACCTCGAAGCAATCGCACTTCTACCGGCCGCTGGTGTGGCTGCTGATCTGGGCGCAGACGAGCGCGCTCGGGCTGGCCGCCGGCGGGTTCCACCTGACGAGCATGGCGCTGCACGGGCTGTGCGCTTGGCTGACGGGCGGGCTGACGCTGCGCCTCGCGCGGCGGGGCGGGGTGGCGCGCGGACGCGGGATGGCGGCGGCGACAGGGACCACGCTGCTGGCGGCGCTGCACCCGGCGCCGTTTGAGGCGGTGACATGGATATCGGCGCAGGCCGACCTGTTGGCGGCGCTGCTGTTGCTGCTGGCGGCGCACTGCTGGCTGGGGCGCGGCTGGCTCAGGGTGCTTGGGGCGACGCTGTGTCTGGCTGGAGCGCTGCTGGCAAAAGAAACGGCGGTGGTGGGCGCTGCGCTGCTGCTGCTGCTGCCCATAGCCGATAGCTGGCGGCTGACAGCGCGGCGCGCGGCCTGGCCGCTCGCGGCGACGGCGGTCTACCTGCTGATCTCCTGGCCGGTGATCGCGCGCAACGGCCTGGCGCAGGCCGGCTCCTACGGCGCAGGGCCGCAGGTGGTGCTCAACCCGCTGCGCAGCCTGGGTTTGCTGGCTGCGCCGCTGACGGGGAGCGAGCGCGGCGACGCGTGGTGGCTGATCCCGTGCGGCATGGGGGGGGCGGCGGCGCTGCTCGCGATATGCTGGCGCTGGCGGGTGTGGCGCGCACCGCTCGCGCTGGGGGCCGCGCTGCTGCCAACCGCCCCGTTCGCCTCCGCGCCCGACTCACGGTACCTGTACTTGCCGGCACTGGTGTTCGCCGCGCTGGTGGGGATGGCCGTGCTGCGATCGGCTGCGCCACGGTACGCAGGGCCGGATGGCCGAAGCCGGGAGCAGGGCGCTGCACCGGCGGGCGCACGGCAGACGGCCCGTTTTCGCCAGATCGGGGCGGCGGCGATCGCGCTGGCGCTGGCGCTGTGGGGGGCTGGCGAGCTGCGGGCGCGCGAGGCGCAGTTTGCGGCGGCCGGCGGGGCGGGCGGGAGCCTGTTTGCGCTGGTCTCCGCAATCTGCGCCGACAGCGCTCCGCGGCGAATCGTGATCGTGGATGCGCCGCTCGCGCCGCAGCACGCCGAGGCCATCGTGGCCCTGCGCTGCCCGAAGACCAAGGCGCGGCCGATCGACCGGGCGCACGTCGACGATGTGCTGCGCGACAACACCGTGGTGGTGGGTTTCAGCGGCGGCGCTGCGCAGATCGAGCGTCGGATCGACTGACGGCGGCGGATTGCGGCGTGCTATACTGGATCTATGGCGTACTTCCCAGACGACCCACAGCACCCGCTCGACGATGCGCTGCGCGCGCGCATCGAGAGCTACTACCCCGTGGCGCGCGAGGAGGCGGCGATCGATCTGAACGCGGCCGAGGCGCACTTGCGCGCGGCGCGGGGCACGATCGCGCTGTATCTGCCGCGGCAGATCGTCGGGGCGGCGCTGGACCGGCGGCTGACCGCACCGTGGCTGCGCTGGATCGACGGCTCGCTGCTGTTCGCCGACCTCTCCGGCTCGACGGCGCTGGCCGAGCGGCTCGGCGCGCTCGGGCGCGAGGGGACCGAGATAGTCACCGCCTTTCTCAACAGCATCTTTGCGACGATGACCGCGATCGTGGAGCGGCGCGGCGGCGACCTGATGGCATTCGGCGGCGATGCGCTACTGGTGCTGTTCAGCGACGATAGCCACGAGCTCACGGCGGCCACAGCGGCGGCCGAGCTCCAGCTGGCAATGCGCGGCTATGTACGCGAGGTGGCGGGCGTCGGCAGCTTCCCGATGCAGCTGCACATCGGCCTTGAGAGCGGGCGGGTGGCGCTGGCGGCGGCCGGTGCGCGCGACGCGCTGCACTACACCGTACTCGGCGAGACGGTCAACCGGGTGGCGCTGGCCGAGAGCTACGCCGGCCCGGAGGAGACGGTGGTTGGCCCGGCGATGTGGCGCGCTATCG
The DNA here is from genome assembly GCA_043754595.1 of Roseiflexaceae bacterium. GTDB lineage: Bacteria > Chloroflexota > Chloroflexia > Chloroflexales > Roseiflexaceae > JAYUUK01. The sequence goes on from JAYUUK010000391.1 coordinate 22,137, forward strand.
GCGCTGCGGCGCGCGGCGCGGCGGTGCGCGACGGGTTTGTGCGGCTGGACGGGCTGGAGGGCGCGGCAGACGCGGTGCCGAGCGCGATCGCGCTGCCCGACCGCGACACGATCGTGCAGCTGCTGGACGACCTCGATCGGATCTGTGCCTACCTGCCGCACCAGCTGCTGCGCCGCATCCTCGCGGCCCCCGAGCAGCCACAGGTCGAGGCCGAGCTTCGGCCAGTAACGGTACTGTTCGCACAGGTGCGCGGGCTGGAGCGCGCGGTGCAGCAGAGCGACCCCGACCGCGCAGCGCAGATCGTCGAGGCGTACGTACTGCCGATGCAGGCGGCGGTGCGGCGGTTCGGCGGGGTGGTCAACAAGCTAGATGTGGCCGACGAGGGGCTGAAGCTGCTGGCGGTGTTTGGCGCGCCGGTGGCCTACGAGGACCACACCGAGCGGGCGGCGCGGGCGGCGCTGGCGATGCAGCGCGAGCTGGAGCTGATCGGGCCGGTTCCAGGCGATGGCGGCGGGCTGCGGCAGCGGATCGGGCTCAACCTTGGCGTGGCCTTCGCCGGCAACGTGGGCGGCGCGACGCGGCAGGAGTACACCGTGATGGGCGACGCGGTGAACACAGCGGCGCGGGTGATGAGCGCGGCGGCGTGGGACGAGGTGTGGTGCGCCGAGAGCGTGGCGGCGTCGCTGAGCGGGCAGCTGATCTGCGAGCCGCGCGGCGCGGTGCAGCTCAAGGGCAAGGCGCAGCCGCTCGGGCTGGCGCGGCTCAGGGGCGAGCAGGACGACCCGCGGCAGGTGCTGGCGCTCTACCGCAGCATGGGCGCGCTGATGGGGCGCGCTGCCGAGCTTGAGCGGCTGCGGACGCATCTGACGGCGGCGCTCGGCGGGCGCGGCGGCGCGGTGCGGCTGGTGGGCGAGGCTGGCGTCGGCAAGAGCCGGCTGGCGGCGGCGCTGGTGGAGCAGGCGGCGCGGGCGGGGGCGCGGATCATGCCGGCGCTGTGTCTCTCGCACGCGGCCGGCGTGCCATACAGCGCGTGGGGCGAGTGGCTCAAATCGCGCTGCGGCATCGGGAGCGGCGACGGCGCGACGGCGCGGGCCGAGAAGCTGGCGGCGGCACTTGAGAGCGCCGGGGATGGCCTGGCCGAGTGGACGCCGCTACTGGGCGATCTGCTGCGGCTGGACCTGGACGATAACTGGCTGACCCGCGGGCTGGACCCGCAGCAGCGGCAGGAGCGGCGCTTCGCGCTGATCGAGCAGCTGCTGCTGAGCGCCGACCGCGCCGGGCCGGTGGTGGTGGTCTTTGAGAACCTGCACTGGGCCGACCCGATCTCGCTCAACCTGTGGCGCCGGGTCTCGGCCAAGCTCAGCGAGCGGGCGGTGCTGCTGCTGGGCGTCCACCGCAGCGCGGCGCTGTTCGACGATGAGCCGGACGCCGCCAGCGAAGTACTCGTGGGCGAGCTACCGGCCGACGCGAGCGAGGCGCTGGTGGACGAGCTGGCTGCCGATCAGCCGATCGCCGCGACGATGCGGTCGCAGCTGGTGGCGCGGGCGTCCGGCAACCCGCTGTTTCTCTCCGAGCTGGTGCGCGCGGTGCTCGAAACTGCGGCGCGCCACGACGTCGGGGGCAGCGTCGTCGAGACGCTGCCGGAGAGCCTGAACGGGCTGCTGCTGGCGCGCATCGACCGGCTGGAGGAAAGCGCCCGATCGCTGGTGCTCGTCGCCTCGGTGATCGGGCAGCGCATCCCGATCGAGGTGCTGGAGTCGATCGCTGTCGGCGACCGACAGCAGGTGGTGCGGCAGCTCGGGCGGCTGGACGACGCAGCGGTCACGGTGCTGGAGCGCTCCGATCCGGACCGCGTCCACAGCTTCCGCCACGCGCTGCTGCAGGAGGTAGCGTATCAGAGCCTGCTCTACTCGCGGCGGCGCGCCATCCATCGGCAGATCGGCGAGTGCCTTGAGCGGCGCTACGGCGCAGATGCCGAGGACTACGTCGGGCTGCTGGCGCACCACTTCCGACTGAGCGATGAGCCGGAGCGCGGCGTGCCATACCTGCTGCTGGCCGGCCACGCCGCGCGCGATGTGTTCGCCAACGACGAGGCAGCGCAATATTATCTCTGGGCTATCGAGAGCGCGGCGAGCGGCGAGCGGGAGGCGCTGTGGCGGGCGCGCGATGGGCTGGCCGATGTCTATGGCACTACCGGGCGCTACGACGACGCGCTCGATCTGCTGGCGCACAACCTGGCCGCGCCCGGCATCGACGCTGCCTTGGCCTGCGAGGCGCTGCGCAAGCGCGGCAGCCTGCTGGAGAAGCGCGGCGAGTACGGCGCGGCACTCGACGAGCTGAGACGGGCGATGGCGCTGGCGCAGTCCGACGACCGGACGATCTCGCCGCTGGCGGTGCCGCTGGTGGCCGCCGACATCTGCCTGGTGCACAAGCGGCGCGGCGAGTACGATCTGGCGATCGCCGCCTGCGAGCACGGGCTGACCGAGCTGCGCAGCGACCCGCGCACCCGCGACGACGAGCTGATCGAGGCGCGGCTGCACTCCGAGCTGGGGACAATCTACGGCGTGCGCGGCGACTACCGCAGGGCGCAGCACCACCTGGAGCGCAGCCTGCGCGCGCGCGAGCAGATCGACGACCTGCCCGGCATGGTCAGCTCGCACAATAACCTCGGTTACCTGCTACAGCTCCAGGCCGACTACGCCGCCGCCATCGAGCACTACCGGGTCGTCGAGGATCTGGCGCGGCGGATCGGGCTGCGCTACGCGCTGATTCACGCCGCCGGCAACGCGGCCTACACGCTGACGTGCCTCGGCGAGTATGACGAGGCCGAGCGGCGCTGCCTGGCGGCGCTCGAGCTGGCCGGCGAGCTGAACGCATCGCAGACCAGTGCGCAGCTCCAGATCACGCTCGGGATCATCCACTACCGGCGCGGTGAATACGATCTGGCGCGCGCCGCGTTCGAGTCGTCGCACGCGCTGAATCTGGCGCTGAACAGCGCTCACGAGGCCGCCAACGCCAGGATGTACCTGTCGCAGGTGCTGTGCGCGCAGCGGCGCTACGCCGAGGCGGCCGAGCTGGCGCGCGAGGTGGTGCGACAGGCCGAGGAGATGCAGGCGCAGATCCTGCGTCTCGAGGCGCTGAGCGCGCTGGCCGACGCGCTGCTTGGCATGGGCGACGCGCGGGCGGCGGCAGAGCTGGCGCGGACGGCCGCAGCGCTTGGCGAGCAGACCGGCAGCGAGGAAGACACCGGCATCGCCTATCGGCTGATGGGCAGGGCGGCGGCGGCGCTCGGCGAGCCGTACGATGCGGCGTTCGCCCGCAGCGAGCAGATCTTCATCGCCACCCGCGAGCGATTCGAGCTGGCCCGAACCTACGACGCCTATGCGCAAACACTCGATCGGGCCGGAAACCAGGTGGCGGCGACGGCGTATACTGTGAAGGCACAGCAGATCTGGCGCTCGCTCAGCGGAGCGAGCGAGTCAGCGACGTAATATCTGTTCGCACGAACCTTTGGTCGTTGCGACTGTGCGTCAAAACGTTTAGGTTATGAAAGGATCAAACCCATGGCACAGGCAGATGTCGAGCGCGTGATCGGCCGGGCGGTGACCGACGCGGCGTTTCGCAAGGCCCTGATCGACAGCGCGCGAACGGCGTGCGCCGGCTACGACCTGACCGACGATGAGATTGAGTCGCTCGAGCGGCTCGATAGCGAGAGCATGCACGCCTTCGCCGGCTCACTCGACACCCGAATCTCCAAAAAGGGCGGCACCGGCTTCATCTAGGCGCGCACCGAACCATCGCCCTCCACCACCCACTTGTAGGTCGTCAACTCGCGCAGCCCCATCGGCCCGCGCACGTGCATCTTCTGCGTGCTGACCGCGATCTCGGCGCCGAGCCCCAGCTGCGAGCCATCGTTGAAGCGGGTGCTGGCATTCACAAAGACCGCCGCAGAATCGACCGCCGCGACAAACGTCTCGGCGGTCGCTGCGTCCTCGGTGATGATCGCGTCCGAGTGGTCGCCGTGGCGCGCGATATGCGCGAGCGCCGCCTCCAGGCCATCGACGACCCGCACCGCCAGCACCAGCGCCATAAACTCGGTACCGTAGTCCTCGGGTGCCGCCGCCACCACACGCCGATCCGTCACCCCGGCGCCGCGTAAGATTGCCAGGCTCTGCTCATCGGCGCGCAGCTCGACCCCGCGCGGCAGCAGATCGCGCGCCACCAGCGGCAGGATCTCGGCCGCACGCTCACGGTGAACCAGCAGCGTGTCCAGCGCGTTGCAGACGCTCGGGCGCTGGACTTTGGCGTTGGCCACGATCGGGACGACGTACTCGGTTTTGGCTGCGGCATCGACGTAGACGTGGCAGATGCCAATGCCGCCGGTGATCACCGGGATGGTGGCGTGCTCGCGGCAGAAGCGGTGCAGCCCGGCCCCGCCGCGCGGGATGATCAGATCGACGTGGGCATCGAGGGTGAGCAGCCGCTGCATCAGCCCGCGGTCAGGGTCGTCGATCGACTGGACGGCGTCGAGCGGGAGCCCAGCCTGGCGCAGCGCAGCGGCGATCAGGGCGACGAGCGCGGCGCACGAGCGCTGCATCTCCTTGCCGCCGCGCAGGATGGCGGCGTTCCCCGATTTGAGACATAGCGCTGCCACATCGACGGTGACGTTTGGCCGGGCCTCGTAGATTACGCCGATCACGCCGAACGGCACCCGGCGCTTGTGGACGCGAAGCCCGCTGTCGAGCGTCGCGACATCGTAGCGCTCGCCCACCGGGTCGGGCAGATCGGCCACGGCGCGGGCGTCGCGGGCGATGACCGACAGGCGGTCCGGCGTGAGCGTGAGCCTGTCGGTCAGGGCCGGGGAGAGCCCGTTCTGCTCGGCGAGCGCCACATCGAAGACGTTGGCCTCGCGCAGCGCCGCCGTCGCCGCATCGTCCTCAAGCATATCGGCGATGGCGCGGATGGCGGCGTCGCGGGCACCGGTCTGGCTGACGGCGAGCGCTCGACCGGCGGCCTCGGCGCGCTCGCCCATGCGATTAAGATCCATCGGTGCTCCCTGGCTAGTCGTGCTCCGGCTCGCGCGCATCCGGCCGAGCGTAGCGGCGCGAGTCGAGAAAATCTTGCAGGATGATCGACGCGGCGACCTCATCGATCCTGGCCTTGCGCTGCTCGGGCTTGAGGCCGAGCTCGCGCATCATGCGCTCGGCCTCGACGCTGGTGAGCCGCTCATCGAAAGTGACGATCGGTGGGGCGATGACCGGGCGCAGCCGAACGACGAAGGCCTCGATCAGCTTGGCCTGCGGGCCGACCTCGCCGCTCAGCGTCAGCGGCATGCCCACCACCACGCCGATCACCTCCTCGGCACGGACGATCGCGACGAGCCGGGCGAACAGCGCCAGCTCGGGGGTGGCGTGCAGCGTAGTGTACGGCGCGCACAGCGTCTGCGTCGGGTCGCAGAGCGCCACACCGACCCGCCGCGCGCCGACATCGAGCGCCATGATCCGGCCGTGTTCTTCCATGCCTACTGCTCTGGCTTACGCACCTGCACATCGAGCAGAAAATCGTACTGCGGCAGCGTCTCGCGCTCCGGCAGTGTGTAACTGCCGATCAGCTTCTGCGCCACCAGCGCGTCCAGCGCGCTCGCCGCCGCCGACCGGCTCTGCCCCTCCACCGCGCTTTTGATCCGCCCGAGCGTCTCGGGGGCGATCTCGCCGCTGATCGAACACTTGACCTCGCCGTCGATCATCAACTTGCTGCCGTCCCAGTGCCACTTCGTGACCCGGTACGACGCCTCTTCGCCAGCGCTGCACGCCGGGCCGTTCTTCTCCATATACGGCCGCGCTACAGCGTGGAACTGGTCGAATACCGCCCGCCCGCTCGGCGTGGACAGCCCGAAGAAGCGCGCGCCGACCGCGATGCTGAACGTCGGGTTGGCGGCGTCCACCGGGCTGCCAACCGGCGGCGAGACCACCGGCGCATCGTAGCTGCGCGGGTCGGCGAGGTCGGCGGTGCTGGGCACGATCGTCGAGCTATCGAGCGCCTGGCCGGCGGGGATCTGCGCCGAGAGTTGCTGCACGCCAGCGCCGTACAGCTCGGTCAGCGCCTGCCCGAGCACCCGCTCAACATCGGCCTCGGTCACCAGCCGGATATTCTGCTCATCGCCGCCACCGATCGCCTTATGCGAGATAATGAAGTTGCTACGCTCGCTTATGAGCGGCTGCTGGCCGGGGATCAGAATCTGGGTGATGGCGTTGACGCCGACGTTCGAGGCGCTGCCGGGGGCCACTGCCGTGACGCCCACATCCATCTGGCCGTAGGTCGTGTTCTTACCGGTCTGGCTGGTCACTGTCTGCGCCGCCGGCACCACCGCCGGAACGTTCAGGGTGAAGCGAACCTCCTCGCCGCTCGCATTCTTGCCGATCAACACGGTGCCCTGTGGCAGCTCAAAGCGCTGCTCGATCGTGTTTATCAGATTCACGACGCCGCTGGCGCTGTTGACTGGCGTCAGGACTTCGGTCTGCGCCTGACCGGTGATGGTGACGATGACGGTGCTGGACAGCGACGCCGCCTGGATGGCGCTATCGCTCGGGGTATCGCTGGTGGGGAAGATGACGCTGTTGAACTGCTGGATATTCTCGGACTGGTTGGGAGGTGCGATGACGATCGTGGCGCGGCTGAGGAACAGCCAGCCAGCGGCAGCGATCAGCGCGACCGCCAGCAGCGCCAGCCCGATCGCGCCGACCGGCAGCGACTGACGCCGCTCCGCCTGCGCCGTGCGCCAGCCATCGGCGCTGCGGACGCCGGTGGCCGCGCCGAC